>CAXUOD010000091.1:0-19875 GCA_964252585.1 uncultured Lichenihabitans sp.
GCCATGATCGGGGCCGTCGGCCGCGATGGGTTCGGGCTCGCGCTCCTGGCGAGCCTCGATGAAGCCGGGGTCGATCGGCGCCACGTGTTGGAGCGTTCCGATGCAGGATCCGGCATGAGCGTCGCCATCACCGATCCCGAGGGAGACTACGGAGCCGTGATCGTCTCGGCCGCCAATCTGACCCTCGGCAGCGCCTTCGTGACCGAGCGGGGCGGGTGCATCGATACGGCTCGGGTTCTGGTGCTGCAGAACGAAATTCCCGATGCCGCCAATGTGGCGGCCGCCGCGCGTGCCCGCCGTGCCGGCGTTCTCGTGGTCCTCAACGCCGCCCCCGCTCGCGAGCCTGATCCCGAGCTCCCGGCTCTCGTCGACATCCTCGTGGTCAATGCGGTCGAGGCCGAGATGCTCGGGGGTGGCAGCGTCGACACGCTCGAGGACGCTCAACTGGCAGCGGGCCTGCTGCTCGATCGCTACCGTGCCGTCGTGGTGACGGCGGGAGGAGCGGGACTGGCTTATGCGGCACGGGACTCGGAGTTGGTGGCGATGGCGGCCGTTCCGGTGCGGGTCCGCTCGACCCATGGGGCAGGCGACGTTTTCGTCGGCACCCTGGCAGCGCGGCTCTCCGAAACCTCGGATCGGACCCGCGCGCTCGACGCCGCCAATGCCGCGGCGGCGGCCTGGGTGTCGCGAGACATCGGATAGGCGGGTCGGCCCGCACGTCGACAAGCTGGGATCGCCTGCCAGCCTTTGCCGCGGTCTTCCATCCGGGATCAGCGCGCGGCCGCCCGACGTGCTCTCGTTCCCCGCGTGAGAGGGTGTTTGGCAATAGCTGGCCCTGATTTAGGCTAGCTAGATGTTTGATTACCATGCCTTCAGATCGAAACCGGTCTGAAGGCACGAACAGTCGCTTTTCCGTTTGCTTTCAGCCTAGAATTCTTCCCAATTGCTGTCCGGCTCTGGTTTGCGCACAGCCTGCCCGGAGCCCGCCGTTCGAAGCGCGCGCACGGGCTTTGCCGGGGCAGATGGTTTCGAGGCGGGAGAGACCTTGTGGGCCATCCGGCTCGCGCCGGACGATCCCTGGATCTGTCCCAACTGGAACCGGCTGATCAGCTTCGACAGTTCCTCGGTTTCCTGCGCCAAGGCGTGACTGGCTGCAGTCGATTCCTCAACCATTGCAGCATTTTGCTGCGTGACCTGATCCATCTGGTTCACGGCGGTGTTCACCTGATCGAGACCCGTCGCCTGCTCGTGAGCCGAGGCGGCAATGTCGGCCACGATGCCGTTGATCTCGCTGATCTGCAAGACGATCCGCTCCAAGGCCTTGCCCGTCTCCCCGACCAGAGCGACGCCTTGCTCGACTTGCGTCGCAGACGCCGAGATGAGGGTCTTGATTTCCTTGGCAGCTTCCGCCGAACGCTGCGCCAAGGCGCGAACCTCCGAGGCCACCACGGCAAAGCCACGCCCCGCGTCGCCGGCTCGAGCCGCCTCGACACCGGCATTGAGGGCCAAGAGGTTGGTCTGGAAGGCGATTTCGTCGATGACGCCGATGATCTGGCCGATCTGGCTCGAGGATCTCTCGATGCCGCTCATGGCTTCGACGGCCTGACGCACGACTTGACCGGAATGCTCCGCATCCTTCTTGGCGGCACCGACGACTTCCCGAGCATGTTTGGAGCCTTGGGCTGTCTTGCGCACCGTGTTGGTGATCTCATCGAGAGCCGCCGCGGTCTCTTCGAGGCTCGCCGCCTGCTGCTCGGTTCGCCGCGACAGATCATCGGCCGCGGAGGAGATTTCGTTTGTTCCCGATTTGATCGCGACCGTGTTTCCCGACACGACTTTCATGGTCTCCTGCAACTTGCCCATGGCGCCGTTGAAGTCGGTCCTCAGCTTCTCATAGTCAGCCGTGAAGGCTTCATCGATGCGAAAGATCAAGCTGCCGTCGGAAAGCTGCTCGAGCCCCTTCGCGATCGAATCGACGACATGTCGCTGTTGCTGAGCTGTTTCGATCTGCAACGCCTGCGTCCGGCTGCGTTCGGCTTCGGCTTGCCTGCGGTCGGCGGCTGCGCTTTCTTCGCTCGACCTGAGCTTGATGCCGTTGTCCTTGAAGACCTGAACGGCCTGAGTCATGCGTCCGATTTCGTCGCGTCGCTCGGCATCTTCGATCGCGACAGAAAGGTCGCCGCCGGCAAGCCGCAGCATCGTATTCGTGAGGCGTGCAATGGGTGTCGAAATCCAAGCCCGGAGCGCGAACCATGCCAGCGACACAACCAGCACCAAGCCACCGAGGACGACACCATAGGTGATATGGATCGTGCTGGCGGTGACGATACGCAGATCGTCGTTGAGCTTCTTCTCATCGTCGATCGCCCGATCCACGCTCTTTCGTCCTTCCTCGACCAATGGTTTGAACGGCGGGTTACAGACCTTGATGAATTCCGCTTGTGAGGCCAGGACCGCGTCAGGTGAAGTGGCCGATCGACCCAACTTGATCGCTTTCGCGCACACGTTGTCGATCAGATCCAGAGCGGTTTGCGCATACTCACTAACCTTGTAGATGTTCGACGTGTCTGCACTCTTGGCTTCGTCGGTATACTTGACGAATTGTGATCGGCCGTCTTTGATTTCCGCTTCAGATATGGCATCCAACTCATCGGTATTGGCGATTTCAAGACCAGAGATGGCGGCCCGTACCGCAAAAAGGGCGCGATTTGCCTTTGCGAGCTGAACGGCGATCATGCCCTGATGGCCCATGGCATCCGAATAGCCGTCATCGATGGCTTGCATCTTCGTTGCGGAGAAGATCGTCGATCCCGCCGCTAACAGTCCGAAGAGCGATATGATGATCAAAAACTTGCCGATGATGGGGATGTTGCTGGTATTCATCTTGAATCCTCATGAAGCCGACGCCGTCGGTGAGCTCCGCGGCCGTAACCCTGGGTAGATCATCCTCGCGGAAATTGGCTAATGATTCGATAATGGCGCTCAACTGACGAGCGAAGGCCAAGCGCGCGCCCGTTGTTTCGCCGATCCCGAGGCGGTCGGGTCGGCAAAGCGCAATCCACCAGGCGTTGTGGCGAGGACTTACCCGGGTCGACGGAGGTCGGCTATGCGCCGGCCTTTGGCTCGGCGGCGAGGCCGTTGGTCCGGCCGGCAACGCGTGACGTCGAGATCCGCCTCAGGCGAGAGGCTTGTCCATCACGATGAATGCCAAGTCGTCGCGTCGCGGAATGCCGAACCGCGCGTCACCATAGGGAAAGGGCCTGGTCTCGCCGGTGCGTCGAAAGCCGCGCCGCTCGTACCAGGCGACGAGTTCGACGCGGAGGGAGATCACGGTCATGCGCAACGCACGGCAGCCCGCGTCGCGCGCCCAGTCTTCGGAGACGTCCAGCATGTGCCGGCCTAAGCCTCGGGCCTGCGCGGCCGGGCTGACGGTCAGCATGGCGAGGTGGCACATCGGCGCTTCGTCGCGGTCGCGATACCGCTGCAGCATCACGCAGGCGAGGATCGAGGTGTCGGGCTTGTCCCGAAGCAGCAGGATTGTGCTCGGGTCGGGGGCCGCAAGCTCGTCGGCAAGGCTCTGCTGGTCCGTCCGCTGGCCGTCGAGCAGGTCGGCCTCATGGGTCCACGCCGCCTGCGCCGCGGGTCCGCGATAGGCGCTGTTCACGAGCGCGACGATCGCGGGGAGGTCGTCGGCGGTCGCCGGCGCGACGGACCATCGGGCCATGGCTTCTCTCCTCGCCGCAGGCCGCTGCCGGCTACGGCGCGGCCTCGACCTCCTCGCGAACGCTTTCGCCGGACTTCAGGTTTTCGGGCCGGGGCATGCCGACGATATTGTAGCCGCCATCCACGAAATGCACTTCTCCCGTGACGCCCCGCGAGAGGTCCGACAGGAGGTAGAGGGCCGAGCCGCCCACGTCCTCGATCGTCACCGGACGGCGGAGCGGCGCGTGGGCCTTGTGGAAATTGAACATGAAGCGCGCATCCGTGATGCCCGCACCCGCCAGCGTGCGGACCGGTCCGGCGGAGATCGCGTTGACGCGCAGCCCCGCAGCCCCGAAATCGGCCGCAAGGTAGCGGACGCTCGCTTCCAGCGCCGCCTTGGCGATCCCCATCACGTTGTAGTTGGGCGTGACGCGCGTCGACCCGCCGAAGGTGAGCGTGATCATGGCGCCCCCGGGCGCCATCAGGGGGGCCACGCGCTTGGCGATCTCGGTGAACGAGAAGGCCGAGATGATCATGGTGCGCACGAAGTTCTCGCGCGTCGTGTCGGCATAGCGGCCCTTGAGTTCGTTCTTGTCCGAATAGGCGATGCCGTGAACCAGGAAGTCGATCCGGTCGAAGCTCTTCGCCACCGCGGCGACGGCGGCATCCACCGTGTCGAGCTTCTCGACGTCGCAGGGAACCACCAGTTCGGCCCCGAGGCTCTGGGCCAGAGGTTTGACGCGCTTGCCGAGGGCCTCGCCCTGGTAGGTGAATGCCAGTTCGGCGCCCTCCGCGGCCAGCGCCTTGGCGATGCCCCAGGCGATGGAATGGTCGTTGGCCACCCCCATGACGAGCCCGCGCTTGCCGCGCATGAGGCCGCCCTTGGCCGACCGAGGCTGTTCCGTCACCGTATCCTGCGCCATGTCAAAGATCCGGATGCTGGAAGACCAGGGAAGCGTTGGTGCCGCCGAAGCCGAAGCCGTTCGACAGGACCGTGCCGAGTCTGACGCCGTCGCGACGGTTCCGCACGATGTTCATGTCGGCGAAGGCCGGGTCCAGCTCTTCGATGTTGGCGCTCTCGCAGATGAAGCCGTGGCGCATCATCAAAAGCGAATAGATCGCTTCCTGGGCACCCGTCGCGCCCTGTGCGTGACCGCTGAGGCTCTTGGTGGCGGCGATCGGCGGGCAGGCCTCGCCGGCTCCGAAGACGTCGCGCAAAGCCTCGATCTCGGCCTCGTCGCCCTTCGGGGTCGAGGTGGCGTGGGGGTTGATGTAGTCGACGGGAGCCTTGATGCCGTCGAGCGCCATGCGCATGCAGCGCCGCGCCCCCTCGCCGGACGGCGCCACCATGTCGTGGCCATCCGACGCCAAGCCATAGCCGACGATCTCGCCGTGGATGCGGGCCCCGCGGGCGACGGCGCGCTCGCGGTCTTCCAGGACCAGGATTCCGGCTCCGGCCGAGATCACGAATCCGTCCCGGGCCTTGTCGAAGGCGCGGGACGCGACGGCCGGGCGGTCGTTGAAGTCCGACGACATGGCCCCCATGGCGTCGAACAGGACCGACAATGTCCAATCGAGTTCCTCGCAGCCGCCCGCGAACATGAGGTCCTGCTTACCGTAGCGGATGGCCTCGTAGGCGTTGCCGATGCAATGGTTCGACGTCGCGCAGGCCGAAGCGATCGAATAGTTGATCCCCTTGATCTTGAACCAGGTGGCGAGGGTCGCCGAGGCGGTCGACGACATCGCCTTCGGCACCGCGAAGGGGCCGACCTTCTTGGGTCCCTTGGTGCGGGCGATATCGGCGGCTTCGACGATGGTCCTGGTCGAGGGCCCGCCCGAGCCCACGATGATGCCGGTACGCGGGTTCGAGACCTCGTCGGGTTGCAGACCGGCGTCGGCGATCGCCTGTTCCATGGCGACCTGCGCCCAACCGCTGCCGCCGCCGTGGAACCGCAGGGCACGGCGGTCCAGCACATCTTCGGGTTTCAGGGTCGGGGCGCCATGCACCTGGCTGCGGAACCCCATCTCGGTGTAGCGCTCGGCTCGAACGATGCCGGACTTCGCGGTGCGGAGCGAGTGCAGGACCTCCTCGGTCGAATTGCCGATGGAGGACACGATCCCCATCCCCGTGACGACGACACGTCGCATGATCTTGGTACTCCGGATGAGCCCGCCGGCTGCCGCGGCTCAGACCGCGGCCGGCATTTCGGGCTTGAACAGGCCGACCCTCAGGTCCTTGGCCTCGTAGATCCGACGCCCATCGGCTTCGAGCCAACCGTCGGCGATGCCGAGGACCAGCCGGCCCCGGAAGATCCGCTTGATGTCGATCCCGTAGATGACGCGCTTGACGGTCGGCAAGACCTGGTCGGCGAACTTGACCTCGCCGACGCCGAGCGCCCGCCCCTTTCCCGGGAGGCCGAGCCAACCGAGGTAGAAGCCGCAGAGCTGCCAGAGCGCATCGAGCCCGAGGCAGCCCGGCATCACGGGGTCACCCTTGAAATGGCATTGGAAGAACCAGAGGTCCGGCTTGATGTCGAATTCGGCCCGCAGCACGCCCTTGCCGTTGGCGCCGCCCTCTTCGGAGATCTCGACGACGCGGTCGAACATCAGCATGGGGGGGAGGGGAAGCTGCGCGTTGCCCGGGCCGAAGAGCTCGCCTCGCGCGCAATCGAGGAGATCCTCGTATCCAAAGCTCGAGCGCTTCTCGCTCATGAAGCCGACTGCTTTCTTTGCCGCAACCAGGATCGGCACGGGTCTTTGATCGGCGGTCCTATCATAGCATAAGGCGGCCCGAAAGCCTCGTCGCCGGCGAGCCCTGATCGTGAGAGCCCCGATGCCCGAAGCCCCGAAGCTCCTCTTCGTCGTCGCCGCCGCCTTGGTGGATGCGGACAACCGCGTGCTCATCGCGCAGCGCCCCGAAGGCAAGGCCCTGGCCGGCCTTTGGGAGTTTCCCGGGGGCAAGCTCGTGGCCGGCGAAAGGCCCGAGGCGGCTCTGATCCGGGAGCTCGACGAGGAACTCGGCATCACGGTCAAGGAAGACTGCCTCGCCCCGCTCAGCTTCGCGAGCCATGCCTATCCGGATTTCCACCTCATGATGCCGCTCTGGGTCTGCCGGCGATGGGAGGGATTCGTGACGTCGCGCGAGGGCCAGGGCTTGAAGTGGGTCAGGCCCGGCCAGCTGCGCGACTATCCGATGCCCCCGGCCGACGAACCGCTGATCCCGCCGCTGATCGACCTCCTGGGACCGTGACGAAGACCAATGGCGAAAAGTGACGTGTTCTACGCCCGCGTCATCCTGAGCGGAGCCGGCTATTGCAGGCGGAACTCCGTGCCCACCATGGCGAGTTCGGCCGGACGGATCAGGCCCGAATGGCCGACACGGACCGAATGTACGGCGCCGTCGAGCGTTTCGCGCCAGAACTTGAGGAACTTGGTCAGCACGGGGAAAGCCGGGGCCAGGTCGTAGTCCTGCCAGACGTAGGTCTGCAGGAGCTTCGGGTGGTCGGGCAGGTGGTAGAGGATCTCCGCCGTGGTGAGGCCGTAGCCGGCGAGCTGGCGAATGAAATCGGGGGAAGCCTCGCGTGTTGATCCCATGTCACGATCTCCTGATGGAGCCACGATGGATTGTCGCGGAATGCGGAGAAGCACGCTTCACGCCACCGTCATATTGCGCCTCGAAATTGGTTAACGCGGGGTGAAACCAGGAGCCTCGCCGCCCAACTCTGCGTAGCGAAAACACTCCGTCACGTGGTCGTTGACGAGCCCCACGGCCTGCATCCAGGCGTAGACGATGACGGGGCCGACGAATTTGTAGCCGCGGGCTTTCAGAGCCGCCGACAGGGCGCGCGACAGCGGCGTTTCGGCCGGGACCTCGCCCTTATGACGCCACATGTTCTGTATCGTCTCGCCGCCCACCATGCTCCAGACGAAGGTCGAGAAATCCTCGCCCGTGTCGCGCATCGCCAGATAGGCGCGCGCGTTGCCGATCGTCGCCACGATCTTGGCACGGGACCGGACGATCCCGGGGTTCGCCAGAAGAGCGCTCACTTCGGCCTCCCCGAAGCCCGCGATCGTCTCCGGATCGAAGTTTCGGAACGCGTCACGGAAGGCGTCGCGCTTCCGCAGGATGGTGATCCAGCTCAGGCCGGCCTGGAACCCGTCGAGGACCAGCTTCTCCCAAAGCGCACGGCTGTCGCGCTCGGGCACGCCCCATTCCGTGTCATGATAAGCGCAGTAGAGTGGATCCTGACCGGTCCACGAGCAGCGGTGGGCCATGTGACGCTCCCTCGGACGCGCTTAATCGCGAAGCGGCGGCGCGGCCTGCGGCCGCAGCTTTGCGATCATCACGGGACGGGCTCGCGCGCGATCCGGCTCGACATCCCCGGGACTCGTCGCCGTATACCGTGCCGGCCGACCGGGATCCATCAGAACCGATACTTGAGCCCTACCGAAGCGACGTCGGCGTGGCCTTCGGCGACTGCGAGAAAGGCCAGCGCGGGGATGGCGCTGGGGTTGGAACCCGAAAGCGCGATTCGGGTCGTGCCGACCGGAAAATAATGCGTATAGGCGAGGTCGAGGGTGAGCCTTTCGCTGAGGTTGATGCCGGCGCCGACACTGGCCGTCACCCGATCGGCGTCGGGGAGGCTGAGGTCGCGGACGGCGGTCCCGATCGGCGACCACTCGTAACCCGCGCCCGCGCGCAACGTCAGCATCCCGTTGTAGCGGTACTCGCCACCGAGCGACGCGAAGGATCCGTTCTTGTAGTAGAACGGCAGGGAAGCGGGCGTGGCGGCGTTTTGGACCGAGACGTTCTGGAGCGAGCTCCACCCCGTCCATTCGTAACCTGCTGCGAGCGTCAGGTCCGGCGTCACCACCTGGCGCAGGCCGATCGTGAGTTCATCGGGAAGCCGCAACGGGGCGGTCGCGGGCACCTTGATGGCCGACCCCAATCCGAGGCTGCCCGTCAGCGTCTCGGACACCGTGGACCGGTAGCCGATGCCGAGGCTCGTCCCGGCCCGCGGCGTCAGGGTTGCACCCGCCGTGAAGCCGACGCCCCAATCGTTTCCGTCGACGACCGCGGAGGGAGCGTCCGGCAGGGGCGACAGGGCCCGGCTCAGGCGCGCCTTGAAGTAGACGGCCTCGACCCCCGCGCCCAACGATAACCAATCCGACACCTTGAAGGCGACGTTCGGGTTCAGGTCATAGGAGCGGACGCTCGACGTCCGGGCATAGATCTGGCCGGGACCATTGGTGGGATTGGTGGTGCCGAGCCCGTAAGGAGAGTTTGCGGCGAGGCCGAGCCACAGCCGCTCGTTGTACGACCAAGCGGCGTAGCCCGAGGGTAGCACGGCATCGTGGAGAACATTGCCGCTTGAGGCGGTGCCGCCGAGACCGAGCAGCACCGGGCTCGTGAACGACGATGGCCTCACGTTCAAATAGGGGAAGATGGCGGCCGCATTGCCTTCGAAGCGAAGACCGCCGGCTTCGGTCATCGTGGCCGGGTTCCAGTACATGGCGCCGAGCGTGCCGCCCGCCGCGACGCCCGCGAAATCGTCGCCCTGTGCTGCCGTGCTCTGCTCTCGTACAGCGAAGCTCCCGGCCGAGGCCGGTGTGGCGGCGTTCAGGCCGGCGACGATGAAGAGGCTCCTTGCTGCGAGCTTGAGCCATCGTGAAGAGTTCGACACTGCGACACCTGCCGGGATCGAAGATGTTGCGGGATGACGTCTGAAGGGCGGCTGCAAGACCTTGCCGAAACGAGATCGACAACGAACAACCGACCTTAATCCGTAGAACCTTTGGTAGTGCTTTATGGTTAACAGGCCGTTGACCCAGGCTCCTTCGTAGAATTTCATGACGGAGATGCGGTCTGCCTGTTTTGGCAGGACGATCGATGCGGTCGAGCGAAACCTCCCGGCCGCCCTCGCCGTACCTGGATCGGGAAGTGGGCTTCCCGGGGTCACGTTGATCTTGGGGCCGACCTCGAGGGGATACATGCCATGGTCTTGGATCGAAGAGTCCTGCTGCTCGGGGGCGGCCTCCTGTCCCTGTTCGGCCTCCGACGCGCGACGACACGGGCCGAAGCCGCGGCGCGACAGTTCCCGATCAGCCTGTCGGACGCAGAGTGGGAACGACGCCTCGATGCCCGGCAGTTCGACGTGCTGCGTCGCGAGGGGACGGAGCGACCCTTTTCGAGTCCGCTCAACCACGAGACCCGCGAAGGCCGGTTCGCCTGCGCGGGCTGCGGCACCGAGGCCTTTTCGTCGAAGACGAAGTTCGACAGCCATACCGGCTGGCCGAGTTTCTGGGCGCCTCTCGCGGACGCTGTGGCCGACACCACCGACGGTAGTTTCGGAATGACGAGGACCGAGGTTCACTGCGCAACCTGCGGCGGACATCTGGGCCATGTCTTCAGTGACGGCCCCAAACCCACGGGGCTGCGCTACTGCATGAACGGTGTCGCCCTGCGCTTCGTCGCAGGTCCGGCCTGAAGGTCGATCTGGTGGTCCGGACCCTCGGCGAGGCAGGCAAGCGAAGGGCTGGCAATCCGCAGCGGATCGGCCTACATCTGTAGCGCGGAGCTGCGGGGTGCGTGAGGACAGTATTCCCGGGGCTTATCGATTCCAACGGGAGCTGTCCCTGACCTCGCTCGTGGGCTTGGTCACATGGCGCCCACCTACGTTGTAGGTTCCCGGGATCGATATCCCACGGCCACTGTGGCCCCGCACTTCATTCCCTCCGCCGCGTAGGCCCTGAGTAGCGGGACGCCTGTCCGATGAGCGCTCCGGCCTTGAAAGCGGCGATCCGGACAGAGGTCTTGCTCAGGCGGGCCGAGGTGTCTGTCGGAACCCGTCGCGCCTTCGCCGAACGTCTCGCGCACGAGGGCGTGGCTCTCGCCCGCAGAGGCGTCGGTCGCGCGACGCCGGTCGCATCAGTGTTCCTGTCCATCCGCGGCGAGCCCGACACCGAGCCCTTGATCGAGGCTTTGGTGGCGGCCGGTGTCACCGCGGCACTGCCCGTGGCGGTCGAACGCGCCCGGCCTCTCCGGTTCCAGGCCTGGCGCCCGGGCGAAGCTCTCGAGGCTGGCCGCTACGGTATTCCGGTACCCCTGGCGTCGGCGCGGGAGGTCTTGCCCGACGTGCTCTTCGTGCCCCTGGCGGCTTACGACCGCAGGGGCTTCCGTTTGGGTTACGGCGCGGGATATTACGACAGTTCGCTCGAGGCGTTGCGGCGGCGGAAAACCGTCGTGGCGGTCGGCGTCGCCTTTTCGCTCCAGGAGGTCGAGAGCGTGCCGACCGAACCGCACGACCAGCGGCTCGATGCGGTGATCACGGAGCATGGCCTCATGACATTCGGATCCGTGTGATGCGACTCCTCTTCGTCGGCGACGTCATGGGGCGTTCTGGACGGGCCGCGATCGCGGCCGAACTGCCGAACCTGCGGTCGCGCTGGGCCCTCGATTGCGTTGTGGTCAATGGCGAGAACGCCGCCGGTGGAACCGGCATCACCGAGGCGATCTGCACCGAGATCCTCGCGGCGGGCGCCGATGCCGTGACGCTCGGCAACCACGCTTTCGACCAGCGCGAAGCGCTCGTCTTCATCGACCGGCAACCGCGGCTCGTCCGCCCCTTGAACTACCCCGCCGGCACGCCCGGGCGTGGCGCCACGCTGGTCGAGACCCGTGACGGCCGGAGCGTGCTGGTGCTCAACGTCATGGGCCGGATCTTCATGGATGCGCTCGACGATCCTTTTGCCGGGCTCGAACGCGAGATCGAGGCCTGTCCGCTCGGCGCCGCCTGCGACGCCATCGTGGTGGACGTCCATGCGGAAGCGACGAGCGAGAAGAACGCCATCGGCCACGTCTTCGACGGCCGCGCGAGCCTGATCGTCGGCACCCATACTCATGTCCCGACCGCCGATCACCGGATCCTGGCGGGAGGCACGGCCTATATGTCGGATGCCGGCATGACGGGCGATTACGACAGCGTCATCGGGGTCGAGAAGGACGAGCCGATCCGCCGCTTCATCCGCAAGACCCCGGGTAGCCGCTACGAACCCGCCAATGGTCCCGCCACGCTCTGCGGCGTCGCGGTCGAGACCGACGACCGCACGGGCCTGGCCGTCAAGGTCGCCCCGGTGCGGATCGGCGGGCGGCTGAGCCCGATGGTGCCGGATTTCTGGGAGTGACGCGGGCCGCAGGTCACACGTTTGGGCCGGACCGTGGCTCGATCAGGTCCCAGAGGTTGCCGTAGAGATCCTCGAAGACCGCAACCGTGCCATAGGACTCGGAGCGAGGTGCTTCGCGGAAGGTGACGCCGTGCGCCTTGAAGACAGCGTGGTCGCGCCGGAAATCGTCCGTCATCAGGAAGAAGCCGACGCGGCCACCGGCCTGGTTGCCGATCGTCGCCGCCTCGCGAGCGCCTGCCGCCTGGGCCAGCAGGAGTCCCGGCCCCGTTCCACCCGGCGGCGCCACGACGACCCAGCGTTTGCCGTGTTCGAGGACATCATCCCTCACGAGGGTGAAGCCGAGGCGGTCCACGAAGAACGCGATGGCCTCGTCGTAGCGATGCACGACGAGCGTCACGAGGCCGATCGATAAAGTCATTGCGTCACCCTCGATGGCTGATCAAACCGGAGGCCCCGTTCGCGCGTTCGTTCGATCGCGAGAAAAATGGGCAAGCACCAGAGGACAGGCATGAAGATCGAGTCCTTGGATCACCTGGTCCTGACCGTGGCGGACATCGAAAACGCTTGCGCGTTCTACGAAGCCGTCCTCGGCATGGAGCATGTGGAAGTGGAGGGACGACATGCGCTGCATTTCGGGTCGCAGAAGCTGAACCTGCATCAGAAGGATCACTCATTCGAGCCCAAGGCCCAACATCCGACGCCGGGGTCGGCGGACCTCTGCTTCCTCACCGACCTGCCGATGCCGTCCGTGTTGCTGCATCTCGCGCGTTGCGACGTGCCGGTGGTCGAGGGTCCCGTCGATCGAAGCGGTGCTACCGGGAGGCTGCTCTCGGTCTATATCCGCGACCTCGATGCCAACCTCGTGGAGATCGCCAACAGGGTCGAGTAACGATCCCCCGCGGCATCGCCGAGCCTCAGGCGTCGGCCGAGACGAACCACAGGTGTGCACCGAGCCGGATGCCCTCCGGACCATCGTGCTCGCGCAATGCCGCGGCGAGCGCCCGCTCGGCAGTCTCGCGCTGACCGTCGTCGGTCGCCGTGGCCAGGGCCCGCGCTACGGGGCCGACCTGGGACGCGAAGCCGGCCGTATCAGCCATGTCCTCCGCCCGGCCCAGCGTCAGCATCGTATCGAGGGGCTCGACCGCGACGTTGGAGAACCCCGCGAGGCCGAGAATGCGCGTCACGCGGTCCGGGTCGGCGAACGCGAAGGGGCCGGGCGCGTCGGGCTCCGGCTTCTCCTGCGGGGGCAGGTGAGGCACGACCGCCTTGAAGGGCACGGCGAACCAGTCGTTGTCCTTGAAAGGCCGCCAGCAGGCGAAGAACAGCCGGCCGTCTGGTGCGAGGGCCCGACGCAGGTTGATGAAGGCCTCGACCGGCGCATCGAAGAACATGACGCCGAAGCGCGAGAAGATGAGGTCGGTCTGCCCGGGCTCGAAACGATGCGTCGCCGCATCGGCCAGCAGCGCCTCCGCTTGCGACAGACCGCTTGCGGTGATCCGCCGTCGGGCGACCTCGAGCATCGGGTCCGAGATGTCCACTCCGAGGACATGGCCATGAGCTCCGACCGCTTCGGCCAGCGCCAGCACGGTGGCGCCGCAACCGCAGCCGACATCGAGCACGCGCTCGCCCGGAGCCGCGGATGCCGCAGCGATCGCCCGCTCGGTGATGCCGGCGAAGAGACGGTCGAGCCGCTCCTGCAGCATCGCCCATTTGGCGCCCGCCTCGCCGTTCCAATAGGCCGCTTGGTCGGCGTTGGACGCGGCGATGGACGGGTTCTCCGTCGACGATGGCTCAGGCATCCACATCACCCACGATCGCCGTCGGCTCGGGCAGCGTCATGCCGTCTTCGCGCATCAGATCCGGGCCGTAGGCGGAGTGTTTGCTCTCCGCCCTCTCGATGACGATCGCGTAGCGCATGGAGTCGATCCTTCAGAACGCAGCTTGCTTCAAAGTGCTGGACAGCGTTCCAGGCTTGAGGTCGTCGGAAAGCTTTCCTGCGATCGTGACACGGCCGGGTTTCGAGGGTGCTTGACTAACGATGCGAGCCTCGGACCGCCAGGAGTGGCCATTCGTCGTCTTCGATCCGCATCGCCTCACAGACCTTCACGGCCTCGTCCGCTCACCCCGGCAACACCCGCACGGCCCCGCGCGACGCACTGGTGGTCATGGCCGCATAGGCCTTGAGCGCCGTCGTCACCTTCCGCTTGCGCACCTCCGCCGGCCTGAAGCCGTGCCCGTCGAGGAGGGCCGCGCGCCGCCGCGCGAGTTCGGCATCGGGGACGTCGAGATGGATGCGGCGGTTCGGGATATCGATCTCGATGCTGTCGCCTTCTTCGACGAGCGCGATCGCGCCGCCCTCGGCGGCTTCCGGCGAGACATGGCCGATCGACAGCCCCGACGACCCGCCCGAGAAACGTCCGTCGGTCACGAGGGCGCAGAGCTTGCCGAGGCCCTTGGATTTCAGGTAGCTCGTCGGATAGAGCATCTCCTGCATGCCGGGGCCGCCGCGCGGCCCCTCGTAGCGGATCAGGACGATCTGGCCGGGCGAGACCTTGCCGCCCAGGATCGCCTCGACGGACGAGTCCTGGCTCTCGAAGACCCGGGCCGTGCCCGTGAAGACCAGGTTCGACGGGTCGACGCCCGCCGTCTTCACGATGCAGCCTTCCTCGGCCAGGTTGCCGTAGAGGACCGCCAAGCCGCCGTCCTGGCTGAACGCATGCGCCTTGTCCCGGATGACGCCGGTCTCGCGATCGGTGTCGAGGGTCTCGAAGCGGCGGTCCTGGCTGAACGCCACCTGGGTCGGTACGCCGCCGGGGGCGGCCTGGAAGAAATCGCGCACCGTCTCGCTCTCAGTCCGCATCACGTCCCAGCGGTCGAGCGCGGCACCGAGGCTTTCCGCATGGACCGAGCCTGCGTCGGCATGGATCAGCCCGGCGCGGTCGAGTTCGCCCAGGATTCCCATGATGCCGCCGGCGCGATGCACGTCCTCCATGTGGACGTCGCTCTTGGCGGGCGCCACCTTGCACAGGCACGGCACGCGGCGCGACAACCGGTCGATGTCGGCCATGGTGAACGGCACCTCGCCCTCGTGGGCCGCGGCCAGGAGGTGCAGCACCGTATTGGTCGACCCGCCCATGGCGATGTCGAGCGTCATGGCGTTCTCGAATGCCGCGAAGTTCGCGATGGCGCGGGGCAGGACCGACATGTCGTCCTGCTCGTAATGCCGCTTGGTCACGTCGACGATGAGATGGCCGGCTTCGACGAAGAGGCGCCTGCGGTCGGCATGGGTCGCGAGGGTCGAGCCGTTGCCGGGCAGGGCGAGGCCGAGCGCCTCGGTGAGACAGTTCATGGAATTGGCCGTGAACATGCCCGAGCAGGACCCGCAGGTCGGGCACGCCGAACGTTCGATGACCTTCACTTCTTCGTCGGTCATGTCGTCGTCGGCCGCCGCCACCATGGCGTCGACGAGGTCGAGCGCCTTGACCTTGCCGCGCAGGTTCACCTTGCCGGCCTCCATCGGGCCGCCCGACACGAAGACGGTCGGCACGTTGAGGCGCAGGCTCGCCATCAGCATGCCTGGCGTGATCTTGTCGCAATTGGAGATGCACACCATGGCGTCGGCGCAATGCGCATTGACCATGTACTCGACGCTGTCGGCGATGATCTCGCGCGACGGCAGGCTGTAGAGCATGCCGTCATGGCCCATCGCGATGCCGTCGTCGACCGCGATGGTGTTGAACTCCTTGGCCACACCACCCGCGGCTTCGATCTCGCGGGCCACGAGTTGGCCCAGGTCCTTGAGATGGACGTGGCCCGGCACGAACTGCGTGAAACTGTTGACCACGGCGATGATCGGCTTGCCGAAATCGCCGTCCTTCATGCCCGTGGCCCGCCACAGGCCGCGGGCGCCTGCCATGTTGCGGCCATGGGTCGTCGTACGGGATCGATAGGCAGGCATCGGATGGTTCCCGGTTTCTTGCTGGGCTCGAGGATCTGCGGCGGTTCTAGCCCGGCATGCGGTGGCAGCCAAGACGAAAGCGTCGCGCCGAAGCCCCAGTGCCGCAGCGCCGTGTCTCGGCCGGCGCCGCCTCGATCGAGTTTGCAGACCGAATATTCACTATCGCGGCGCAACGAGCGCGAGAGACCGAGGGGATCCCGGTTGCCTCATCATTCTATCATCGGATGTTAAACTTCGATCGCCCCTAATCACTCGGGTTCAGAGCATGAGATGGGCTGACGATGCTGAGTGTCTACAGGTGCTTCGTTAGCCAGCACGATATGGTGCTCGTCGGCCTTGCCGTCTGCATCTGCATGTTGGCGACGTTCTCGGCCATCAGCCTGTTCGCCCATGCGGGACAGAGCCAGGGTCGCATGCGGGCCGTATGGATCGGGGTTGCGGCCTCGGCCGGCGGTGTCGGCATCTGGGCCGCCCATTTCGTCGCGATGCTGGCCTTCGAGCCGGGCATCGCAAGCGGCTACCGGCTGGGGCTGACCGCCGCGTCGCTCGGCGTCGCCGTCCTGTTCACCAGTGCCGGCTTTGCCATCGCCTTGCGGAGCCCGCAGGAGCCGACCGCCCTCGCGGGCGGTGTGGTCCTGGGTCTCGGGATCCTGGAAACGCATCACAGTGGGATGGCGGGCTTCGAGGTCGCCGGGCGTTTGACCTGGGATCGCGGTGCGATCGTTCTCTCTTCGATCTTCGCCGTCTTCCTGGCCGCGGTGGCACTCTGGGTCGTGCGGTGGCGGTGGCGCAACCATCAGGCCTTGAGCGCCCTGATCCTGTCGGCCGGCATCTGTGCTCACCACGTCATCGTCATGGGCGGCGTCGTAGTCCACCCCGATCCCCAGGTCCTGGTCTCGGTCAGCGCCATCTCGGCGCGGCTTCTGGCCGTGCCGGTCGCGATGGCCAGCATCCTGGCGCTGGCCGTTTCGATGTGCGGCCTCGTGGCCGACATCCGGTCGAAAGCCCGCGCCCTCGCCGAATCGGAACGCATGCGGACCCTTGCCGATGCGGCCGTGGAAGGGCTGGTGATCTGCGACCGAGACGCGATCGTCACGATCAACACAAGTTTCGCGGCCCTCACGGGTTTCGCGCCTGCCGATCTCGTCGGCCAGCCGCTTTCGCGATGCATTCCGGATCGGATCGCCCTGCAACGCCTCATGGAGCACCCGAACCGGATCTTCGAAAGCGAGCTTAACACACGATCGCACGGTTGCGTCCCGGTCGAACTCATCATGCATGGTATCGATTTCGCGGGTAGAACCCATTCCGCCATCGCGGTCCGCGACATCCGGTCCCGCAAGCTGGCGGAAGAGCGCATCCGCTTCCTGGCGCACCACGACGTGTTGACGGGCCTGCCTAACCGGGGCTGGTTCAACACGAGGCTCGACGAGGCCATCGAGGAAGCGAAGGCCCATGGCGCCAGTTTCACGGTGCTGTGTCTCGACCTCGACCGGTTCAAGGAGGTCAACGACCTGTTCGGTCATTCCGCGGGCGACGAGGTCTTGCGAGTCATGGGTCGTGTCCTGTCGAACCTGCTGACGGGTCCGCAGGTCGTGGCCCGTCTCGGGGGTGACGAATTTGCCATCCTGGTTCCGGACATCGGGGAGGCCGTAGGGGCAGGGCGGCTCGCCGACACGATCCTCCGGGCCACCTCCGGGCAGAGTGCGCTGTCGGCTTCCGGCCCGCACATCGGCACGAGTATCGGGATCGCCATCTACCCCGGGGACGGCGCAGACCGGCACGACCTTCTCAGTGCCGCCGACACGGCGCTCTACCGCGCCAAGTCGGAAGAAAGGGGCAGTTATTGTTTCTACGAAAGCAGGATGGGAGCCCAGGTGCGCGATCGCCGCCGCCTCGAGCACGACCTGCGCTCGGCGGTTCCGCGCGGCGAGATGACCCTCGTCTATCAGCCTCAGCTCTGTCTCGAAACGGGCGAGACGGTAGGGTTCGAGGCCTTGCTGCGATGGAGTCACGCCGAGAGGGGCGTCGTGTCTCCGGCCCTCTTCATTCCCATCGCCGAGGAGAGCGGCGCCATTCTGCAGATCGGCGAATGGGTGACGCGGGTCGCCTGTGCGGAGGCCGCGGCATGGATCAACCCTCTCCGCGTGGCGGTCAACGTTTCGGCCGTGCAACTCCACGCGCCAGGCTTTGCCAAATTCGTCGAGGATGTCCTGGCCGATACGGGACTGGACCCTCGACGGCTCGAACTGGAGGTGACCGAGACGGCGCTGATCCGCGACCTGAACCGTGCCCTGGCGACGTTGCGGCGTTTGAAGGACATGGGCGTCAAGATCGCCATGGACGATTTCGGCACCGGCTACTCGTCGCTGTCGAACCTTCGTGCCTTCCCGTTCGACCGCATCAAGATCGACGGCTCGTTCATCCAATCGGTCGACTCGAACGAGCAGGCGGCCGCGATCGTGCGGGCCATCCTCGAGCTCGGGCGAGGCCTGCGGCTTCCCATCCTGGCCGAGGGGGTCGAGACGCCGGCCGAACTCGGCTTCCTCGGCGCCGAACTCTGCCAAGAGGTCCAGGGCTACTGGCTCGGCCGTCCGGCCACGATCGACACCTTCGCCAGCCAGACGCAACGCGACATCACGGTCGGGGGCGGGATGGCCAGCGCCGCGGCCTGACCCGCCTTCGGTCCGTCACTCGGCCAGCGAACGGCGCAACTCCACTTCGACCTGGGCCTTCTCGGCCCCCGTCAGTCCCGCCAAGACCGAGTCGAGCCAGGGGTCGGGGACGCCCGCGGCGCGGGCCAGGAGGTGCCAGTGTGCCGCCTCGACGCTGTTCTTGGCGACGCCGCGTCCCGCGGCGTAGAGCCGGGCCAGCCGATTGGCCGCGACGGGGTTTCCCTCGTAGGCCGCGAGCTGGAAGTAGTGCGCGGCTGCCGCTTCGTCCTTTGGCATCCCTTCGCCGTTGAAGGCCATGATGCCGTATTCGATCTGGGCGCCGGGGTGACGTTCGTCGGCCGCCGTCTTGAAGAGGTCGGCCGCCCGGGTGAGATCTCGCGCGACGCCTTCTCCGGACTTGTAGAGATTGGCCAGAGCGTAGAGGGCGTCGATGTCGCCTGCATCGGCGGCCTGCTGGAACAAGGCTGCGGCGCCGCCGTAATCGCGTGCCTTCACATCGGTTTCGAGCGCCATCACGCCGAGGTTGTAGAGCGCACCGGGGTGGCCCTGGGCGGCGGCCTTCTCGAGGTAAGGCTTGGCGGCCGGCAGGTCCTTGGCGACACCCGTGCCGCGCAGGAGCGCCAGCCCATAGGCGAACGTGCCCTCGCGGTTGCCGCGCTCGCTCGCGAGCTTGAACCAACGGTCGGCCTCGACCGGATCGGTCCTGACCGCAAGCCCTTGGCTGTAGATCTCGCCGATCAGCGCCATGGCGGAGCCGTCGTCGGGGTTCTTGCCGGCTTCGGTGGTCGCCTCGGCGAGTGCGGTGGCGAAATAGCCGCGTTGAAAGGCGCCGAATGCGAGATCGGCCTCCGGGACGTCGGTTCTCGGGCGTGCTTCGAGGGCGCCGGGGCTCGTCGACGAGGGAAGAAAGGCGGGGCTGCCGTGCGCCGCGCCAACCGGGCCAGGCAGCAACGTCGCCGAGCCTGGCTGGCCAGGCAGCAGCGTCGCCGAGCCTGGCTGGCCGGGCAGCAGCGTCGCGGGTGCCAGCGTGGTGACGGGGTCGGGAGGCACCTCCGCGAGGGCCGGCCAGGGCGCCAGGAGGAGTGCCGCGAGAGCCGGGCCGCGCCCGAGCGCGCGAGACCTCCGGAACGGGCTCAAGATCCACTCCCGACGGCCGCGCTTTCCGCTAGGGCGAGGGTGGCTTCGGCCCGGCGGATCGCCGCGCCGGCCTCGGCCACGGCCGCTGCGGCACCGCGGGCGTCGGCCCAGACGGCGTCCGCCAAGCCCACGAACTCCGCACCGGCCTCGGCCATGGCCTCCACCTCGTCGCGCCGGCGCACGAAGCCGACACAGGGGACGTTGAAGATCTCGGCCCCC
>CAXUOD010000092.1:0-19798 GCA_964252585.1 uncultured Lichenihabitans sp.
GGCGGCGTCGATTCCGCGGTGGCGGCCGTGCTGATCCACGAGGCGATCGGCGACCAGCTCACCTGCGTGTTCGTCGACCATGGCCTGCTGCGGGAAGGCGAGGCCGCGGAAGTGGTCGGGCTGTTCCGCGACCACTACAACATCCCGCTGGTCCATGCCGATGCGAGCGACGCGTTCCTCGCGGCGCTGGCAGGCGTCACGGACCCCGAGCAGAAGCGCAAGACGATCGGCCGGCTTTTCATCGACGTCTTCGACGCGGAGGCCAAGAGGAGCGGCGGCGCCGACGTCCTGGCCCAGGGGACGCTCTACCCGGACGTGATCGAGAGCGTGTCGGCCACCGGCGGACCGGCCGTGACGATCAAGTCGCACCACAACGTGGGCGGCCTGCCCGAGCGCATGAAGATGAGGCTCTTGGAGCCGCTGCGCGCGCTGTTCAAGGACGAGGTACGGGTGCTCGGCCGCACGCTCGGCCTGCCACAGGCCTTCGTGGGCCGGCATCCCTTCCCCGGGCCGGGGCTCGCGATCCGCTGCCCGGGCGAGGTGACGCGCGAGAAACTCGCCATCCTGCGCCGCGCCGACGCCATCTACCTCGACGAGATCCGCCGCGCCGGGCTCTACGACACGATCTGGCAGGCGTTCGCGGTGCTGCTGCCGGTGCGCACCGTGGGCGTGATGGGCGACGGCCGCACCTACGACCAGGTCTGCGCGCTCCGCGCCGTGACCTCCACCGACGGCATGACGGCCGACTTCTTTCCCTTCGACATGGGCTTCCTCGGCCGCGCCGCGACCCGCATCATCAACGAGGTCCCCGGCATCAACCGCGTGGTCTACGACGTGACGTCGAAGCCGCCGGGGACCATCGAGTGGGAATGAGGGGCGGACGCTTTGCAGCACAACAAGGGCTCGATCTGCAGAATACCGACAGATGCGCTCGGTGATCTGGAGCAGACGTCCGAGTTCGATCAGCGCCGCTTTGGGCCTTCCAGTCACGACCGTAAATCGCGCACGCGCGGGATCACCTCCCGGCCGTAAAGCGCGATGCTGCGCATCAGCCGCTCATGCGACAGAGATCCGGCGCTGTATTTGAGGTCGAACCGCGACAGGCCCAGCGCATCGATGGTTGCGACCATGCGGCGGGCCACGGTATCGGGCGACCCGACGTAGAGCGAGCCGCCGTCGGCCTCGGACTCGAACTCCGCCCGCTGCATCGGCGGCCAACCCCGCTCGGCACCGATGCGGTCGCGCATCCGCTTGTAATCCGGCCAGAGCTCGTCGCGCGCCTGCGCGTCCGTCTCGGCCACGTAGCCGTGCGAATGGACGCCGATCTGTCGGACCGGCCGCTCGAGCTGGCGGAAGGCGCGATGGTAGAGGTCGACGTAAGGCTTGAACCTCATCGGATCGCCCCCGATGATGGCCAGCATCAGAGGCAGGTCGTAGTGGGCGGCCCGGACCACGGAGGTCGAGCTCCCGCCGACGCCGATCCAGGTTTTCAACGTTCCGCGCTCGATCGGCGGAAACACCTGCTGGTTCGTCAAGGGCGGGCGGATCGTCCCCTGCCACGTGACGGCCTCGTCCCGGAGCAGGGCCACGAAGAGGTCGAGCTTCTCCTCGAACAGCGTCTCATACTGGTCGAGGTCGTAGCCGAACAGCGGAAAGGATTCGGTGAAGGACCCCCGCCCGAGGACGACTTCGGCCCGACCGTTCGAGGCGGCATCCAGGGTCGAGAACCTCTGGAACACCCGGATCGGGTCGTCGGAACTCAGCACCGTCACGGCCGAACCGAGGCGGATCCGGCGCGTCTGCCCGGCGATCGCGGCCAGGATCGTCTCCGGCGACGAGACCGCGAAATCGGCGCGGTGATGCTCCCCGATGCCGAAGACGTCGACGCCCGATGCTTCGGCCATCACGGCCTCCGCGATGACGTTGCGGATCACCTGTGCGTGCGGCAGCAACCGACCATCGGGTCCCGCCGTGACGTCGCCGAACGTGTCGAGACCGAGTTCGAGGTCCTGTGCCATGCTGCGTTCGCCTGATCGGCCGGCACGCGACGCCTGCCCGGCACTTCCGACAATATCGCGGTCCGAGGCGGCACGCGAGCCGCCGTGCCTCCTTTACCGCTGCCCTTCACGACGGCTTGGTGTTCGGCAAGACTGCGTCGCGCATCTCCGATACGGCATTCTCGTGCGAGCTGAAGCTTCGTACCGCGCCAGGGTGCGGGCGTGATGGGCGAGCTCCGGAGAGGCGGACGAGGTGACGTAGCCGATCGACGACCGTTTCAGGACATCGGTCACCGACAAGGGGCCAAAGGTTCTTGCCCAACGGCTCGTGGGCAGCACGGCATTCGGCTCCAGCACGAATTTGGCGATGGTCACGGGCGTATGGGGTCCCAGGAGGATCTCGGCCGCCTCGGTGATCCGGCCAAGGTGGCCGAACGGCTCGGTCGACAGGATCTCGAGGTGCTCGGGCGCATGGTCGTTGACGAACCTGTAGCTCTCCTCGAGCGAGGCCGTGAGCACGATGCCGCGGCGCGAACCGGTCAACACGGCACGCGAGAAGGCCGCGCGTGGTGTTCCAGTCCTACACGCTGCTGCCCTGGCTCACGGCGCGGGGCAATGTCGAACTCGCGCTCGAGGCCGCCGGGAAGTCGAAGCAGGAGTGCCGGTCCATCGCGGACGAGCACCTCGACCTCGTCAGGCTGACGCGCCTCGCTGACGCCTTCCCGTCGGAGCTGTCGGGCGGCATGAAGCAGCGCGTCGCCATCGCCCGCGCCCTGTCATACCGCCCGAAGATGCTGTTGATGGACGAGCCCTTCGGCGCCCTCGATGCCCTGACCCGACACGACATGACCCGGCTTCGGGCCGTGACGGCGACATCGGCTCCGGCACGCGCCAGAGCCTCCGCGATCGACAGCCCGATGCCGCGGCTGGCCCCGGTCACCAGCGCCACGCGCCCGCCGAGGTCGAAGGGAGACCGGTCGGGCATCGTCCCTCCTCGTCGGTCAGCACCCTCGACCCCGTCATGCCATACGGACGCCGACAGGCGCGAGGTCATTTCGCCGAGGATCGCCGCGGCGAAGCAGGAGCCGGTGTGGGGATCGGCATTCCGTCAGGGTTCGCCTCGTCCCTTCGCCACGGGGATGTCGCGCAGGCCCGCGCAGGCGTGGTGGGTGGGCGTGTCGGCGACGTCGGCGTAGAGCAGCACGGCGGCCGCCGCGTCCGGCGCCACGCGTCCCCGTCGGGCGTCACCAGACGGTGTAACCCGCATCGGCAAGCACGACCGAGCCCGTCATGGCGCTCGAAGCGTCGGACGCCAGAAACAGCATGACCGCCGCGATCTCCTCGGGCTCCACCATCCGGCCCATGGGCGTGAACTCCATCCACGGTCCGAAGTAGTGGGGATTGCCGGCATTTCCGTTCGACATGGACGTGTTCACGTAGGTTGGCGCGACGCAATTCACCCGCACGCCGCGCGGCGCCCACTCGCCCGCCAGGCACTTCGTCAGGTGGTGGATCGCCGCCTTGGAGCTGTTGTAATGCGCTTGGCCCTGCGGCTTGTTCGAGATCACGCCGGAGATCGAGCCGGTGGTCACGATCGCACCGGCCTTTCGGTCGAGCATGTGGCGTCCGAACGCGCGGCAGGTCCAGAACGTGCCGTGGACATTGACGTCGAACAGCTTGCGCCAGGCATCGTCCGTCAGGTCCTCGGCCGCGGTGTCGGGCCATGTCACGCCCGCGTTGGCGACCAGGATGTCGACGGGGCCGCGATCGCGGTTGGTGCGGTCGGCGACCTCCTGGCACGCTTCGGGCCGGGTGATGTCGAGCAGTTCGGTCCCGACATCGTGACCCTTGGCCTTGAGGGTTCGCCGTGCCTCCAGGAGAACGGCGTTCTCGGGGCCGGCGATGACCACGTCGGCGCCTGCCTCGGAGAAGGCCAGCGCCGCCGTGAGGCCTATGCCGGTGCCCCCGCCGGTGATCACGGCACGACGGCCGTCGAGTCTGAAACGATCGATCAACAATGGTCATCCGCCCCACGCTTGACGGCCGGACCGGGGTGCCCGGTCCGGCCACCTCAAAGGTTCAGCTCACTTGATATAGCCAGCCTGCTTCATGGTGCGCTCGGTGCTGCGCTGCGCGTCGGCGAGGGCATCGGTGACGCCCTTCCGCCCGGACAGCGCGGACGCCATGTCCTGGCCGGCGTTCGTGCCGATGCCCTGGAACTCGGGGATGGCGACGAACTGGATGCCGGTGTAGGGCACCGGATCTTTGGTCGGCTTCGTGGGATCGGCCGCCAGGATCGACTGCAGCACCATGTCGGCAAAGGGCGCCGCCTTCTTGTACTCGGGGTTCTCGTAGGTGGACTTGCGGGTACCGGGAGGCGCGGCGACCCAGCCCGCATTCTCGGCCACGCGTTTCACGTATTCCTTCGAGGTCGCCCATTTCACGAAGGACTTGGCTGCCGCCGCCTGCTTCGTGGTCGAAGGGATGGCGAGCGACCAAGCCCAGAACCAGCCGGCACCGCGCGAGGTCACCTCGGTCGGTGCCTGCGCGAAGGCCAGCACGTCCCCGACCTTGGAGGTCGACTTGTTGTAAAGGCGGCCTGCCGCCGAGGTCGCATCGACCCAGATGGCGCAATGGCCTGCGGCGAAGAGCGATTGGTTTTCGTTGAAGCCGTTCGCGGAAGCTCCGGGAGGCCCGTCGCGGCGCACGAGGTCCACGTAGAACTTCGCCGCCTTCTCCCAGGGCGCGGATGTCAGCTGAGGCTGCCACTGCATGTTGAACCACTGGCCACCGAACGTGTTGGCGATGGTGGTGATCAGGCCCATGTTCTCGCCCCAACCGGGCTTGCCGCGCAGGCAGATGCCGTACTGATCCTTGGACTTGTCGGTCAGCTTGTCGGCTAACTGGCCGATCTGGTCCCAGGTCGGTTGCCCGGGCATCGTGAGCCCGGCCTTTTCGAACAGGTCCTTGCGGTAGAGCGTGAAGGAGCTCTCGGCATAGAACGGCACGGCGTAGAGCGAGCCATCGACCGACAGCCCACTACGGACGGGGGCGAGCAGGTCGTCGTAGTCGTAATCCGCGCCGAGATCGTCGAGCTTGGTGAGCCAGCCTTGCTTGCTCCAGATCGGCGTCTCGTAGGCACCGATCGTGACCACGTCGAACTGGCCGCCCTTGGTGCCGATGTCGGTCGTGACCCTTTGCCGGAGCGTATTCTCTTCGAGCACCACCCAGTTCGCCTTGTTGCCGGTGGCCTTCTCCCACTCGGCGGACAACTTCTGCATGATGATCATGTCGTCGTTGTTCACGGTGGCGATGGTGATGGTCTCGGCCCGCGCCAGGGCGGTGCCGGCCAGCAGCATCGTGACCGAAATGCCGAGCTTTCGCAGCATTCTCATCGTGTCCTCCCCTTGGTTTATGCCTCTCCGCGACCGCGGACTTGGCGCCGCCGGTGTCGTGGCTCGCCGGACAGGCTGCCAAGCCGGCGAGCGTCTCAGGCTTGCTCAACGGCATGTTGTTCAGCCGCAACCCTTTGTAGAACTCGGCAGCGGGGTCAGCAACAAATTTCCGCAGGAAATTTCAGCAGAGCTCAAGGAAGGTCGAGAATGGCACGGGCGGTCAGCAGATCCGTCACGAGCGCGTTGACGAGTTTCGCACTGACGGCCGCTCTGATCGCCGTCGCCTTGTGGGGCGAAGCCGCGACACCGATGACCAGGGGAATCGCGCGGAGCTGGGCCGGCGAAACCGCGATGAGCCTGTTTTCTCCCTCCCAGGGGATGAGGTTGCCGCGGGCGTCGAAATAGTGCCGAATGACATCGCCCACCGCATTCACGAGAGCCTTCTCGTTCCTCGTCACATGCAATCGTCCGTGACTCGGGTCGACCGCATGCGGCACGCCGATGCCGACGATCGCGGCGTCGATCCGGTCCCAAAGGGCGAGATGCTCAGACGTGTCCACATCGCGGAGCAGGACTTCCCGCGCCTCCCGGGACGGCAGGTAAGGCGCGTGGATGAAGCAGGGCGTGCCACCCATCTGCTCAGCCGCCAGACGCACGAATTCGCTGATCTGGAAGTGCGGGGCCGGTTGCTGCATTCCCCCGGTCGCCGGGACGGTGATCACGCCGGGCAGCCGGGGCAGGCCCGCCGCGATGATCTCGCGCACCGCGCGGCCCCAACCGATGGCGACGACCGATCCCTCGGCAAGGCCCGCATCCTTGAGAAACGAGCCCACGGGACCCGCGAGGGCAGCGAGCCCGCCCGGGTCGCTTGCATCGACCACGGCAGCGTGGCGGACGCCCAGCACCGCGACCAGCCGGGCATTGATGTCCTCGGGGGTTTCCAGGTCGCGGACCTCGATCCGGACGACGCCTTCCGCTCGCGCACGACGCAGCAGGCGAGACACGGTGGCGGTCGACACATGGAGCCGGCGAGCGATCTCGACCTGCGACAGTTCGGACTCGTAGTGGAGCTTCGCCACGGTGTGCACCAGGGCGCGCGATGTGAGGTCCTGCTGGACGTCGATGGGCAGCTTGCAATTCCTTTCTGAAACATATTACAACGCAGACGACATGTCTGGAAAGGGCGGGCGCCGTCAGAGCGGTCGAGGCCGTTTCCCCGCAAAGCGCAATCTAGGCCACTTCCGTTCAGGTGGCATCGGGATCTTTCCGGGCCGCCCAGATCGATGGGGAACAAGCGATATGACAGCAATGACCACGGCAGAATGTCGCGGCTATCAGCAGATCTGCGGGCGCGATGGCGCCATGATGGTGATCGCAGCCGACCAGAGGGGCGGCATGCGAAAGATCATGGCGGCCAGCCCTGCGGACGAAAGCGCGATAACGGAGGCGATGCTCGGCGAGACCAAGGCCGACATCACGCGGTACCTCGCGAGCCAGGCGGCCTGCATCCTGCTCGACCCGGTCTGCGCCGTGCCCGGGATCGTCGACGATGCCACGCTTGCACGAGACACCGCCCTGCTGATCGGGCTCGATGCCTCGGGCTTCGACACGACCCCGGAGGGCTACCAGCTTTCGAAGCTCGTTCCGGGTGTCGATGCTCGGCGCGTCCGGGCGCTGGGCGGCACCGGCGGCAAGATCATGGTCTACCTGCGCTCGGACCGGCCGGCCAACGCGGTCAACATCGACATCCTGCATCGCTGCATCGCGGATTTCGCGCGGGAAGATCTCCTCCTCGTAGTCGAGTTCCTGACCTATCAGCTGCCAGGCGAAAGCAAGGACGAGTACAAGGCCGCCTTCCCGGCGCTCATCGAGGGCGGGACGCGGATCTGTCTCGACCTCGGCTCCAAGGTGCTGAAGCTTCCCTATCCCGGCCATGCCGAGGCGTGTGCCAGGGTCACGGCGTTGTGTGGTGCGGTGCCATGGGCGGTTCTGTCGGCCGGGGTCGACCACGAGACCTTTCTGGGCCAGGTCGAGACCGCCATGATGAACGGCGCCTCGGGCGTGATCGCCGGCCGGGCCCTCTGGAAGGACTGCATCTCGCTCGACCGCGGCGTGACGCGTGACCGGCTGACCAAGGTCGCGGTCCCGCGCCTGCGGCAGATCCAGGAGATCGTGGCCCGCCACCGCGGGATGGCGTCCATGGCCGCTTGATCGCCGTGGCCGACGACAGCCTCACGATCGGCGTCGACGTCGGGGGCACGAACCTGCGCGTCGCCCATGTGACGAGCGACGGGCGGCCAGAAGGGCGCCATGGCGAATCCATAGCGCGGGATCCTGACGCCGTGGCGGGACGCATCCGGGATCTCTGCCGCGGTCTTGCGACGTCCTCCGTCACCGGCATCGGCATCGGCCTGCCGGGGCGGGTGGACGCTCGGCGTCGGCAAGCCCTCAGCGGCGGCTACATCGACTTCGCGGGGACGCGGCTCGCCGAACGGATCCAAGATGCGATCGGCCTGCCGGTCGTCCTCGACAACGACTGCAACATGGCTCTTCTGGCCGAGATGGCGCTCGGCGCCGCGCGAGGCTGCCGGAACGTCGTGATGTTCACGATCGGCACCGGAATCGGCGGCGCCCTGGCGCTCGACGGGATCGTGGTGCGGGGTGGGGGTACGGCCGGGCAATTGGGTCACCTGACGGTCGCCGAGGGGGGCGCCGTGTGCAACTGCGGCCGTCGCGGCTGCGTGGAGACGACGAGTTCCGGCAGCGCTCTTGGCCGCCACATCCGCGAGGCGGGGCTGCCGCCGGGGACGCGGGTGGAGGACCTGCAGGCGGCTTCGGCGAGCGGGGATACCCCTGCTGCCGGTGTGCTCAGGCGCTGGGCTGCGCCGCTGAGGGTTGCCATCGACACCATGGTGGCCGCCGTGGCGCCCGACGTCGTGCTGCTGGGCGGCGGCCTCGGCGAGGCCGCCCGCGCGGCCCTCGAAGGCGCGCCTCCGCTCTCACCCTGGTACCGGTGTCGAGTGGAGGCAGCGCTCCTGGGGGATGACGCCGGCGTCATCGGGGCAGGGCTGACCGCCCGCAAGGCCGCGGAGGCTCTGGCCAAAGGGACCGCGGTGATCGGGGCGTGATGCGGTGAGGACGGCGATCCTCGTCGATGGCGGACCGGCGATCGGGCAAGCTCGGCCTTCGGAGCGCCGGCTGCCGCGCCCGATGGGGTCAACGCAGCGCCCACAGCAGCGTGAGCCCGACTGTGATCATGACGCCGATGTCGGCCTCGTCTGGGGCGGGCCGGAGATCGCCGGGCCTTTTCGCAAGCCATGCCCATCGGACGCTGGGCTGCGGAAGGCGAGATCGACTGTTCATTCCGAGCCGGTCGCGCAACGTCACCCTTCACGACGTCGTCGTTGTGCCAACCGCTAACGATGCCGGACCGGGCCGCAAAGGCCGGCAACCGTTGCGCGAAGCTTGTCGAGCGGTCACGGCTGAACCGGGATCGCGGTCACACCTTCTTGCGGCGGCGCTGGCGATACTGGTCGACCACGACGGCCGCCACGATGATGATGCCTTTGACGATGCCCTGCACGTAGGCGTCGATGCCGATGAACGTGAAGCCCGACGTCATGACCCCGAGGATCACGGTGCCGATCACGGTGCCGGAGATGCGCCCTGCCCCACCTGCGAGGCTGACGCCGCCGATCACCGCCGCCGCGATCGCATCGAGTTCATAGCCGAGGCCCATGCTGGACTGGCCGCTCTGCGCCCGGGCCGAGGTGACGAGCCCGGCGAGGCCGGCCAGCAGCCCCGCCAGCATGTAGACCAGCATCAGGTGCCGCCGGACGTTGATGCCGCTGACCCGGGCGGCCTGCGGGTTGGCGCCGATCGCATAGGTGAACTTGCCATAGCGCGTGTAGCGCAATGCGATGTGGAAGATGACGGCGGTGACGAGGAAGATGATCACGGGGACGGCGCCCGAGCCGATCCAGGTGTAGTTCTCGGCCAGCATGCTGATCGGCTGGCCTCTCGTATAGAGCTGGGCCACGCTGCGGGCCGTCACCATCATGCCGAGCGTCGCGATGAAGGGCGGTATGGCCGTGATGGCGATCAGCGCGCCGTTGATCCACCCCGCGAGCGCCCCCACGGCGAGTCCGCAGACCACCGGCACGACGAACGGGAGGCCCGACAGCGACGGGTAAATGGCACGGGCGTAGCCGGGCTCCTGCGCGAGGCTCGCCGCCACCATGGCCGAGACGGCCAGCACCGAGCCCGAGGACAGGTCGATGCCGCCCGTGATGATCACCTGCGTCACGCCGATGGCGATCACGCCGACAGTCGAGACCTGCAGCACCATCACGAGCAGGCGTTCGGGGTTGAACAGAAAGGTCTGCCCCCGGATCGTCCAGCCGAGCGCCTCGAACAGCAACGCGATGCCGATCAGCACGATGAGGATGCCGAGTTCGTTCGGCAGGCGACGCCGCCCGGACTTGCGTTCGGCCACGGCGATCGAGTTTGTCAGTGGTTCCGTCATCGTGTGGTCTCCCGCCCCTTGGCCAGCAGCGTTTCCCCTTCTCCCGCCAGCGGGAGAAGGTGTCGGCACGCAGTGACGACGGATGAGGGCCACCTTAGCGCCACCCTCATCCGTCCTGATCGCGGCTCTGCCGCGACCGGACGCCTTCTCCCGCCAGCGGGAGAAGGGCATCGCGCCCGGCGCTTCGGCCTCATGCCGCGGCCAACCGCATGATGGAGACCTGATCGGCCTCCGAACGGTCGAGGATGCCCGTCATCCGGCCCTCGTGCATGACGAGGATCCGGTCGCTCATGCCCAGCACCTCGGGCATCTCGGACGAAATCATGATCACGGCCACGCCCTGGCCGGCCAGGCGCGAGATCAAGCGGTGGATCTCGGCCTTGGCCCCGACGTCGATGCCACGTGTCGGTTCATCGAGGATCAGGATCTTCGGTCCCGTCATCAGCCAGCGACCGATCAGCACCTTCTGCTGGTTGCCGCCCGACAGGTTCTCGATGCGTTCGTCGAGGTTCGGGGTCTTGACCCGCATCGCGTCCTTCATCTTCGTGCATTCGGCATCGACCGCGCCCTGGTCGACGAAACCGGCCCGCACGTAGCGGTCGGTCAGCACCGCCATCTGCATGTTTTCGAGCACGCTGAGCATGAGGAAGCAGCCGGTGTCCTTGCGGTCCTCGGTCAGGAGCGCCATTCCGGCCTTCATGCCCTCGCGCGGCGAAGCGATCGTGATGGGCTGGCCGTTCAGCCGGATCTCGCCCGAGGTCGCGGGCGTCACGCCGAAGATCGTCTCGGCGACGTTGGTACGGCCCGACCCGACGAGGCCGGCGACCCCGAGGATCTCGCCCTTGCGCAAGTCGAACGACACGTCGTGGAACACACCCTCGAGCCCGAGATCCTTGACCGAGAGGACGACTTCTCCGATCGGGACCTCCTCCTTCGGGAACATCTGGGTGATCTCGCGGCCGACCATCATCTGGATGACCTGGTCGCGGGTGAGATCCTTTGCCGGGTGGGTCGCGATGTAGCGGCCGTCGCGGAAGATCGAGACGTCATCCGCGATGGTGAAGAGCTCGTCCATCTTGTGCGTGATGTAGATGATGCCCTTACCCTGCGCCTTGAGGTCAGCGATGATCCGGAACAGGTGGGTCACTTCGCGGTCGGTCAGGGCCGAGGTCGGCTCGTCCATGATCAGGATGTCGGATTCATAGGAGACCGCCTTGGCGATCTCGATCATCTGACGCGTCGCGACCGAATGGTCGCGGACCTCCGATTGCGGGTCGATGTCGATCGAGAGCCGCTTGAACAGCTCCGCGGTGCGGCGGTTGAGCTCACGATGGTTGATCAGGCCGAAGGCGTTCACCGGCTCGCGCCGGATCCAGATGTTCTCGGCGACCGTCATGAAGGGCATCAGGTTGAGCTCCTGATGGATCATGGCGATGCCGGCTTCGAGCGCTTGGAGCGGCGACTCGATCTTGATCTGGTTTCCCTTGAGACGGATCTCGCCGGTATCGGGCTGGTAGACGCCGGCGATGATCTTCATCAGCGTCGATTTCCCGGCGCCGTTCTCGCCCATCAGAGCATGGACGGTGCCGCGCCGGATGCGCAGGTTGACGTTGTCGAGCGCCACGACGCCGGGAAACTCCTTGCGGACGTTGTCGACCTCGAGAAGGTAGTCGGCCCCGGGGATCGCTCCCGACCTGCGGACCGCCTGGAACGTCGTCGGGCTCAGCATGAGGTCCTCCGTTGGCGCCGATCCCGGTCGCGCCGGGTCTTTCGACAGATCATCGCTCAGGCAGGTCGCCTCTGCAACTTAGACTAGATCCCGCGCACTGCAGCGCGCGGGATGGCGGCGATCGATCGCGCTCGGCCGGGGCCTTGCGCCCGGAGCGGCTTTACTTCGCCATGTAGTCCTTCAAGTTCGCCTTGGTGACCTTCTCGAAGGGAACGTCGACGTAGGACGGGACCTTGTCGCCCTTGATCAGCGACAACGCCGTGTCGACCGCGCCTTTGCCCTGGCCCTTGGAGTTCTGGAACACGGTGACGTAAAGGTTGCCGTTCGCCACTTCGGAGAGGCCGTCGGCCGTCGCGTCGATGCCGCCGATGCACATGGTCTTCGGGTCCTTGCCGGCCTGTTTCAGGGCCAGGATCGCGCCGATCGCCATTTCGTCGTTATTGGCCGCCACGCCGTTGATCTTGTCGCCGGTGGTGATCCAGTTGTTCATGAGATCGATGGCCTTGTTGCGGTCCCATTCGGCCGTCTGCTTCTCGACGATCTTCACGTCGGGGTGCTTGGCCATCACCTCTTCGATATCGGCGGTGCGGTCGAGCGCGGCGTTGTTGGAGAGCTGGCCTTCCATGATGACGATGTTGCCCTTGCCGTTCAGGCACTTGGCCAGTTCCTCGCCCTCGAGCACACCCGAGACTTTCTCGTTGGAGCCGACGAAGGCGACGCCGGCGGGCAGGTTCTTGTCCTCGGGCTTGCGGTTGACGTAGACGAGCGGGATCTTGGCCGCAACGGCGAGTTGCGTCATCTTCGGGGTCGCGGACGTATCGACCGGGTTGACGATGATGGCGTCGACCTTCTGGGCGATGAAGTTCTGGATCTGGCTGATCTGCTTGCCGATATCGTCGTTGGCATCCTCGGCCTGGATCGAGACGCCCTTTTCCTTCGCTTCTGCCGTGATGGCATTGCGCACGCTGGTCAGGAAGTTGTCGTCGAACTTGTCCATCGAAACGCCGATCGTCGTGGCCGACGCCGAGGACGTCAGGGCCAGGGTGGACAGCGCCGCGGTGGCGGCCAGGGTCAGCATCAAACGTTTCATCGCATTTTCCTCCATCTTGCTCGTCCCGGCATCAGGGCCGCCAGGACTTGGCCCTTGGTCGAAGACGGCCTCGCGCCGCGGCGGGACATCCCGCGAGGGCGCCGGCCGCCGTCATGGTGCAGGTCGACCGAGACCGGCGGACATGAACTCCATGCTGGCCCGGATCGCGCCTTCACTGTCGGCAAGGTCGTGGACGTCGGCCGAGAAAGGTTCAAACGAGATCGGGCCGCGGTAGCCGCCCGCCCTCAGGGCGCGCACCTGACCGACATTGTCGAGAAGGTCCTGCGCGTCGACCAGCATCCGGTGCGGGTCGCGCATGCGGTCGGCACCCACCGCAGGGTCGATCACGCCCGAGATGTGGACGAGGCCGGTCGAGGCCGGAAAGATCTCGGTCTCGCCCGCGACATGATGATGGAAGGTGTCGTGGACGAGCTTGAACGTATCGCTTCCGTCGACCGCCGCGATGGCATCGACCGCTTCGCGCTTGAGCCGCAGCGAACATTCCGCAAAGCCGAGCGGTTCGACGAGACCGACGACACCGGCCCGGCGCAGCATCGGCTTCAGAGCGGTCAGCGCTTCGCGCAGCCCGGCAAGCCGTTCCGCAGGGGTGGGCCTGAAGCTCTCGTCGTTGACGGGGCACAGGACCAGCGCCTTCGCCCCGCAGGCCTTGGCGTAGGCGACGAGTTCGGCCGCTTCCTCGGCCCGCGCCGGAGTCCATTGGTTGAACCGCTGCAGCGCGTTGATGCTGGCGATGGACAGGCCCGCCTGCTCGGCCGCTGCCCGCACTTTCTCGGGCGGGGTGCCGTCCGTGATGGCTTGGCCTGACAGGTCGTTGCGGATCTCGATCTGATCGACACCGAGACTGCGCGCCAACTCCATGAAGGCCGGCAGGCTCTTGCGCGGTGCCACCATGTGGTTCAGGGCGAAATCTTGTCCCGGCATCAGAGTCCCTATCGATCCGGACATCCTCCGCCCGAGCGAAGGGTCCATTGCCCCGGTATAACGTTGCCTGTGAAGTCCGCGGCGCGAGCGCGCCACGGGTCCGGTCGGCTGTTCAGAAGGTTGGATCGACAGGGCCGGCGACGGCCATCTTCTCTCCCCGGACCTGCCCGACAACGGAGCAGATCGTTCATTATTTGCTGTTGATGGAATACTTATTCCAGAATTTCAGCGTCGTCAATGCGCCGGAGGACCGATCTGCACATCGGACCCGGGTACCGGAGATGTTCTCGATGGGATGAGTGCGCGCGTGTTGCTACGTCGGGTCGGGCCTTACACCAACGGTCGGGCTACCACAGGGCACCCCGCGACCTCAAGCCGCTCAGGTGGTTCGGCTCGGTCAGACGATACGATTGCTGCCGGCCACGCGTGCGTACCAGTGCCCCGAGTCTTTGATGGTCCGTTTCCGGGATCCGGCATGGTCGACGGCGGCGAGGCCGAACCGCTGCGTGTAGCCCTCCGCCCATTCGAGATTGTCCATCAGGCTCCAGCAATGGTAGCTCCGAACCGGAACCCCGTCCTTGATGGCTCGCTGCAACTCGACGAGGTGAGCGCGTAGGTAATCGATGCGCTTGCCGTCGGCGACACGGCCGCCGGCGTCGGGCAAGGCGTTGTAGGCGGCGCCGTTTTCGGTGATTTCGATTGGCCTCTCGCCGATGGCAGCCGCCATGCGGATCAGGATGTCGTAGAAGCCCTTCGGGTCGATCGCCCAGCCGCCATCCGTCTTTTCCAACCCCGGACCTTCCGCCCAATCGGCCCGCACGTTGACACCCGGCATGCCGTTGCCTTCCGGTGCGTCGTGGACGGTGTAGCGCGTGTAGTAGTTCAACCCCACGAAATCGAGCGGCGCCCGCATGAGGACCTCGTCGCCGGGACGGAAACCGAGAAGCGCTTCCTCCTGGCCCGACGGCAGCACACCCTCCGGATAGCGTCCGTCGAGAACGGGCGTTACGAACCAGAGATTGAGGAACTTGTGCCAACGCTCCGCGGCTTTCCGATCGGCTTCGGTCGCGGTGGCGGGAACCATCGCGGCGACGTCGAAGACGCTTCCGACCCGAAGCGATGGATTGACGGATTTGAGCGCCCGGAAACCCAGGCCGTGAGCCAGGTTGACCGTGTGGGTGGCCTTCAGACAGGCCAGCGCGTCCTTCCGGCCGGGCGCGTGAGCGCCATACCAATAGCCCACATGCGTGAAGGTCTTGGGTTCGTTGAACAGGCACCAGTCCCGGACCCGATCGCCCAACTGACCGACGACCGCGGTGCAGTAGTCCGCGAAGCGCCCGGCCATGTCGCGCTGCGGCCATCCACCGGCGTCTTCGAGGGCCTGCGGCAGGTCCCAATGGTAGAGCGTGACAAGAGGCCTGATCCCGGCCTCGAGGAGGCCGTCGACCAGGCGCTTGTAGTAGTCGAGGCCTGCCGCGCTCGTCGCCCCTGCGCCGGTCGGCATCACCCTCGGCCAGCTGATCGAAAAACGGTAGCTCTTGACGTTCAGCGCCTGCAGCAGCGCGATATCGTCCCGGTACAGGTGGTAGCTGTCGCAAGCCACGTCGCCGGTGTCCTGGTTGCGGATCTTTCCGGGAGTGTGGGCGAACCGGTCCCAGATCGATTCGCCTTTCCCGTCCGCGGCCCAGCCGCCTTCGACCTGGTAAGCCGCAGTCGCGGTGCCCCACAGAAAGCCGTGCGGAAAGGCGTCTGACGAGAAGCTTTCAGCAGCTCGGGCACCGATACGGCAAGATTTCGCCACCAACGCGGCGGTAGCGAGCCCGCCTTGGACCAGACGACGTCGGTTCACGCTCATACTCCCTCACGGCACGACAGGACGAAGCCCTCCGCTGCTTCGAAATGGACCGGATAAATGCTCGAACTTTCCTAACAAAACACGAGGAGCTTTATCGGACCTGCGACCGCAGCGAGGTCACCGGGCTCCAGACACCGCTGCGAATGGCGGACGGCGCCGCCGCGACTCGTCGGTAAGGCGCGCGCCGGCCGGTCGCGACCATTCCGCTCCGGAGAACCTTGGCAAGAGGGCTGCATCCGACCAACCAGCGCCGGATCAAGGTGTCGGAAAGCCCGGATCTGCCGGGCTCTTCCACGAGGGTCAGATGTTTTCCGAGATATAGATGTCGAAAGGCAGGGGCTGGAACGGCACGTCCTCGCCCGACCCCGCCATGCTGCTGGCGATGGCCGCAACGGTCCGATCCGCAAGGGCCCGGATCGGCGTCGCAATCACAAGATCGACGATGCCATCGAGCAATGCGGCGCGGGTCTCCGGAATCAGTTCGTTGCAGACCGTTACGAGATGCCCTTCGGTCTCACGGTCCCGCAAGGCCGCGATAACGCCTTCCATGCCGCCACCCGCCACGTAGAGCCCGACGAGGTCGGGCGCCCGCCGCAGCATGTCGATGGTGGCCTCGTAGGCGAAACCGGCGTTCTCGAAACTGATCCGCGACTCAAGCAGCTCGAAGGCCGGCGCATGCTCGCGACAATAGGAGCGGAAACTCATCTCGCACAGTTCCTGGCCGAGGTAGCGATGGCTCCCCACCATGATGCCGACCCGGCCGGGAGCACCGGCGAGCCGCGTCACGGTCCAGGCCGCGGTTCGCCCCGCCTTGCGGTGGTCGATGCCGATGAACCCATGCCGCGCCGCCGCCGAAATGTCCGACAGCAGGGTGAACACCGGAACGGCACGCGCCACAACGGACTCGACCGCTTCGGTGATGCGGGGGTGGTCGGCCGCGACGATCGCCAGGGCGTCGCAGCTCTTTCCCAGGTCCGCGATCGCGGCCGCCACGCGTGCCGGCGCAAGGTCGTCGAGGTAGTGCACCGTGGCCCGGCCCGCGATCCCGGTCGCGTCGCGCGTGGCGCGGGTCAGTTCGAGCCCGAGAGTCTCGTAGAACGTCTCGCTCTTCCGCTGCAATAGAAAGCCGAATCGCCGATCGACCTGGCGCTCGGCTAGACGCTTCTGCAGCAGCGCGCTGGCGTGAAAGCCGAGCGCCTGGGCCGCGTCGAGCACGCGGCGCGCCGTCTCGCCCTTGACGGGTGCGCGCCGGTTGAGGACCCGGTCGACCGTGGCGACGCTGACCCCGGCCTTTTTGGCGACATCGCTGACCGTCGGCCGCACGACCCCATGGGCCTTGAGGGTTCTTTCATGCGGCGGTGGGGTCCGGATGATGGGCATGATAGAAACTATCATGCTGCCGTTGTGACGACCATGGCGCTCAGGTAAAAGCCGGTGTCGACGACGTCGGACAGAGCGGACCTTTCACGAGCCGGGACGAACCCGGCTGGTCCGAACCACGGCCTGCAGGGGGAACACGATGACCGCGACCATCATCCGCCGGGACTACGGGCTGCTTGGTGCAGACGGTCAGTCGGCCCGCGACAAGGGCCTCGCCACGGCCAAGTGGTATGCCGCGCCGGTCGCCCGCAAGGATCTGAAGGAGCTGATGAAACGCTCCGATGGCCCGGCCATCCGCGATACGCTGATCTGGTTCGCGGCGCTGGCGGTCACGGGTTTTGGCGGCGCCTGGTTCTGGGGCACCTGGGCCTGCGTTCCTTTTTTCATCGTCTATGGCGTGCTCTACGGGTCGGCTTCGGATTCGCGCTGGCACGAATGCGGCCATGGCACGGCCTTCAAGACGCGCTGGATGAACGACGCCGTCTACAAGATCGCCTCCTTCATGGTGCTGCGCGAGCCCACGGTCTGGCGCTGGAGCCATACGCGGCATCACACCGACACCATCATCGTGGGCCTCGACCCCGAAATCGCCGTTCACCGTCCGCCTGATCTTCTGGGCTGGGTGCTGAACCTCTTCGCCATCAAGACCGGCATCTCGGCGTTCAAGCACCTCCTGCTTCACGCCACCGGCCGGCTCACGGGTGAAGAAGAGACGTTCATCCCCGAGATGGAGCGCGAAAGGGTGTTCGATACCGCGCGGGTGTTCCTGATGGTCTTCGGCCTGGTGGTGGTGGCTTGCGCCATGACGAACAGCATCCTGCCCGCGATGCTGGTCGGCCTGCCCACCTTCTACGGCTCGTGGCTGCAGCTCGTGTTCGGCACGACCCAGCATGCCGGGCTCGACGAGGACGTCCTCGACCACCGCCTGAACAGCCGGACCGTGATGATGAACCCGGTGTCTCGCTTCCTGTATTGGAACATGAACTACCACGTCGAACACCACATGTTCCCGATGGTGCCCTACCACGCGCTGCCGAAGCTCCACGCCGCCATCCGGCACGACTGCCCCGAGCCCTATGCCGGCCTCCTCGCGGCCTATCGTGAGATCGTCCCGGCTCTCATCCGTCAACGGCGCGATCCCGCCTATTTCGTCAGGCGGCGTCTGCCGGCCGGCGCCATGTCGGCCCCGCCGACCGTGGCCGATCTCGCAGCGTAGGCCTATGTTGCCTTCGCCCGCCCCCGGGAGGAGCTGCCCGAAGGGCGGATGAGGGTGGGCGTTCCCGGAAGGACGACGTCGCGTTGCAAGCACGACGCCGGTCGACCCGCCGCCCTCGCTCCGAATGGCCTCCCGGCAAGGTGAGGCTCGCCATCGAAGAGGAAACATCATGAGCTGGGTTGACGCCTGCGCGGCCGACGCGATCGACGAGGAAGACGTTGTCCGCTTCGATCACGGAAGCCGGACCTTTGCGATCTACCGCAGTCCGGAGGACGCCTATTTCGCGACCGACGGTCTGTGCACGCACCAGGATTTCCACTTGGCCGACGGGCTCGTGATGGACAACATCATCGAATGCCCGAAGCACAATGGGCGTTTCGACTACACGACCGGCGAGGCCAAAGGCGCCCCGGTCTGCGTCAACCTCGCGACATACCCGGTCAAGGTCGAGGGCGGCCGCGTCTTCATCGACATCGCCTGAGACGGCCGTCATGACTGCGCCCGGAATGGTCATCATCGGAGCTGGCGAAGCCGGTGCCCGCGCCGCCATGGCGCTGCGGGAGAACGGCTACGCGGGACCCGTCACGCTGGTCGGCGCCGAGGTACACCTGCCCTACGAACGGCCGCCGCTGTCGAAATCCACCATGACGGACGCGGACCCGCCGTCGGCCGCCACGATCGTCGCCGAAGCGAAGCTCGCCGAACACGGCGTCGCGCATGTGGCGGGGCGACATGCGGTGGCGATCGACCGCGCCGCCCATACCGTGACGCTCGACGACGGATCAACGATCCCCTATGTCAAGCTGCTCCTGGCGACCGGGGCCCGCCCGCGGCCCCTGTCGCTGCCCGGCACGGGCCCCGAGAACGTGCTCTACCTCCGCACCTTCGGGGACGCGCTGGCGATGCGCGCGCGGCTGGTCCCGAAGAGCCGCATCGTCGTGATCGGGGGCGGCTTCATCGGGCTCGAGATCGCGTCGAGCGCCATTGCACGCGGCTGCCAGGTTTCCCTGGTCGAGATGGGGCAGCGCCTGTTGATGCGGGGCGTGCCGGCCGCGGTCGCGGCCCTCGTCCAGGCCCGGCACGAACGCGCCGGCGTCACGTTCCACATCGGCGCATCCATCGCTCGGGTGGAACGCGACGGCTCGGCGGAAACGCTGGTCCTCGCGGACGGCACGCGGCTGCCCTGCGACGCCATCGTGGCCGGCATCGGCGCCGTCCCCGAAACGGCACTTGCCGAGGCCGCAGGCCTCGCCATCGACAACGGCGTCGCGGCCGACGCGGGCCTCCGCACCTCCGACCCCGACATCTACGCGGCCGGCGACTGCTGCTCGTTTCCGCACGATCTCTACGCCGGACGGCGGCTGCGACTCGAAGCCTGGCGCAATGCGCAGGACCAGGGCAACCTCGCCGCCCGCAACATGCTGAGCGGCCACGAGGCTTATGCCGCGGTCCCGTGGTTCTGGTCCGACCAGTACGACGAAACCCTGCAAATCGCCGGCCTGCCCGACGAAGGCAGCGAGATGGTGGTCCGCGACCTCGGCGATGGGGCCAGGCTGTTCTTCCACCTCGCCTCCGACGGCCGGCTGGTCGCGGCTTCGGGAGTCGGGGCCAATCGGCTGATCAACAAGGACATCCGTTTGGCCGAGATGCTGATCGGGCGGCGCGCGCC
>CAXUOD010000093.1:0-13413 GCA_964252585.1 uncultured Lichenihabitans sp.
TGGCGATGAACCATTGCGGCGTGTTGCGGAAGATGACGGGCTTCTTCGAGCGCCAGCTGTGCGGGTAGGAATGCTTCAGCTTGCCACGGGCCACGAGGTGGCCGGCGGCCACCAGCGCCGCCATGACGGCGTCGTTGGCGTCGCCCTTGGCCCCCTTGTCGGTGAGTACGCGCTTGCCTTCGAAGCCCGGCGCATCGGCGGTCAACATGCCGTCGGCGTCGACCGTATAGGGGATGCGCGGATCGATGTGCCGGGCCAGCAGGCTACGGGTCGAGGCGAGCCAGAGATCGAAATCCTCGCGGCCGTGTCCCGGCGCCGTATGGACGAAGCCCGTTCCGGCCTCGTCCGTGACATGGTCGCCGGCGAGGAGCGGGACCGTGAAGCCATAGCCCGGTATCGTAGCCGCGAAGGGATGCGCGCAGGCCCCGACCGAAAGCGCCGCGGCCGAGACGTCGCCGAGCCGCTCGAACCCTTCCACCCGCGCGGCCTTGAAGACGCTGGCCGCGAGACCATCGGCCAGCACGTAGCGCATGCCGGTCTTGGCCCAGTTGTCGCCGGCCGCCTCGGTCACACGGTAGAGGCCGTAGGCGACCCGCGACGAGAACGCGATGGCCCGGTTGCCCGGCATGGTCCAGGGCGTCGTGGTCCAGATCACGACGGAGGCCGGCAGCATGCCGTCCCCGGCCGGGTGTCTGAAGGCCAGCGCGTTCCAGGCCGCGGCGCGATCGTCGAGGACCGCGCCGTCGCTCACGACGACTTGGCAGGGGAAGGCGGCGAAGATCGTGTCGCTGGTGTAGTCCTCGTATTCGACCTCCGCCTCCGCCAGCGCGGTCTTCTCGACCACGCTCCACATGACGGGCTTCGAGCCGCGGTAGAGCAGCCCGTTAGCCGCGAACTTCATGATCTCGCGGGCGATCGTGGCCTCGGCGTGGAACGCCATCGTGGCGTAGGGGTGGTCCCAGTCGCCGACGATGCCGAGGCGCTTGAACTCTTCCCGCTGGACGTCGAGCCAGCCTTGCGCGAAGGCGCGGCACTGGCGTCGGAACTCGACGACCGGCACGGCGTCCTTGTTGCGGCCCTTGGCGCGATAGTCCTCCTCGATCTTCCATTCGATCGGAAGGCCGTGGCAGTCCCAGCCGGGCACGTAGTCGGAATCGCGGCCCAGCATCTGCTGGGACTTCGTCACGATGTCCTTGAGGATCTTGTTGAGCGCATGCCCGATGTGGATGTTGCCGTTGGCATAGGGCGGGCCGTCGTGCAGGACGAATTTCGGCCGGCCCGCACTCTGGGTCCGGAGCCGGCCGTAAAGACCGATGTCGGCCCAACGGGCCAGCAGTTCGGGCTCCTTGGCCGGGAGCCCGGCCCGCATCGGAAAATCGGTCTGCGGCAGATACAGGGTGGCGGCGTAGTCGGTCTCGGCCGGGCGGAGGGCGGAGGGCGAGGCGTCGGTCATGAGAAGAAACCAGTCGTCGAACGAAGCTGAAAGGCGGTCTCAGCGCTTCGTGCCCGAAGGCGCGGCAGGTTGGGCCGGTGAAGCGGACATAGCTAACGGGTCCCGCGCGGCGCGAGGCAGCTCAAGCGCCGCACGGGCCCATAATGCCGACGATCTTGGGCCCCATGCTCATCCGGCGCTGCTTATCAGGGGCCCGCGCAAATGGGAAGCGGCGTGCTGAGCCTCTCGTGGAGGCGTTCGTCCTGGGGGATCCTGCGGTGGCGGTTCCTCCCGACCGGTGGGCGAACCTGCACGTCGGTTCGCAGCATCTGCGAGCCCACCATGTAACCGACCGGCCCTGTCGAGCGTTCTCGATCATCGGGGGTCTGGAAGCGAAGCGACAGAGGGAGCAGCCCATGATAGGGTCGGTCGACCAACGGCAGTGGCACATGTTCCGCCGTCGGGAGGAAGAGCTGTGGTGTGCGGTGCCGGTGGAGTCCGCAGTGCCGCGTTTCCTGTTCTCCGGGGCATGGGACTACAGCGACCGGCATCCCGAGCAACGGGCCATCCCGGGTTACCAGCGTGGCGTAGCGGACCAGTCGATGTCGATCAACGGGTTCTACCTTTTTCAGTCGGTCGGCACCGAGAACTGACACAGGGTCGGCGCTTTAGTGGTTCGAAGTTGCGGCGAAAGCTGGCGGCAGAGTTTCGATGGGCGGGATCATGGCAAGCTCGCGGCGCAGCCTTAAGCGAAGATGGGAGGAGCACCGCCGATGCACCGTCCGTTCGTGATGCTGGGCCTCGGCGTGCTGGCGGCAGCTTTGCTGATCATGGCTGGTGCGACCGTCTGGTACGAACGTCCCACTCAACTGACCGTGGCGATTTCGAGCAGCGACGCCGATGATTTCGCACTGATCGGTGCGGCCGAGAAACTCCTGAAGCGAGGCCGCGACGCCGTGCGGCTCCGCGTGAAGTCGGTCGACGGCGCTGCGGCAGCCTCCGCGGCGGTCGATGGCGGCGAAGCCGATCTGGCGGTGATCCGCACCGATGTCGCGATCCCGAGCCATGCGCAGACCGTCATCATCCTGCACCGCGATGTGACCCTCCTCGCCGCACCCGGGGGCAGCCCGATCGCCGCCGTCACCGATCTCGCCGGCCATACCTTGGGGATCGTGCATCGCGGGCCCGGCAATCAGGAGCTTATCGAAGCGGCCTTGTCAGAATACGACATTGCGCCGGATGCCGTGAAGATCGTGTCCCTCGCGCCGGAGGACGTCGCCGAAGCCCTGAAATCCCACGCGGTCGACGCGGTGATGGCGGTCGACGCGATCTCGAGCCCGCATCTGCGCGACATCGTCAAGGCTGTCGCTGCGTCCGGCGACGGCGCACCGGTTCTGATCCCCATCGAAGAGGCCGATGCCATCGCCCAGCGGTCGCCGGCTTACGAGAAGCTTTCGGTCGTGCACGGTTCGTTCGGCGGCGTACCGCCGCGGCCCGCCGACGATTACGACACGCTCGCCATCACGCACCGCCTCGTCGCGAACGAGAATGTCGCGGTGGATACCGTGACCGCACTGACGCGGTTCATGCTGAGCAGGAAGCAACAGATCGCCGCCATCGTGCCCATAGCCCAGAAGATGGAGGCTCCGTCGACCGACAAGGATGCGGCGATGCCGGTCCATGCGGGTGCCGCGGCCTATATCGACGACGACGAGCAGACGTTCTTCGATAAATACAGCGACATGATCTATCTCGGGGCGATGTTTCTCGGCGTGATGGCCTCGGGCGCCACGGCCGTGCTGGGGCGCATCAACAGCCGCCGCACGGCATCGGTGGAGCAATCGGTCCGTCGTCTCGTCGAGATCCTGGGGCTCGCGCGCAACGCGGGATCCGGCACGGCCCTCGATGCGCTCCAGAGCGAGGCGGACGAACTCCTGGCCTCTGCCTTGAAGGTCGCCTCGGCAACCGGCGGAGATGAGGGGCGTCTCGCGATCTTCGGCCTTGCGCTCGACCAGGTGCGGGCGGCGGTGCGGGACCGGCGGGATCAGTTGGCCAGCGCCCGGCCGTTCGAAACCGCGCGTTCGGCCTGAACCGCCCGAAGCAGCCCGGTTGCAGTGCACAACACCAGGGTTTTCAAGAGCAAGCGGATCCTGTATGGGTGTGCCGCTCACGGGCGGCTACTTTCCTACAAAGGGACGACACGCCCGGTCGCAAGATTGTCGCATCTTTCCTATTTGGGATGCGTGCAGCCTGCGGCGGCGCGCCAACGACGAAATCCCAAGATCAGCCCCTCCGACCCATCGGAGGGCTGGTCCTCCCTGTGTTCACGCCAAGCCGGATCGCCTCCGGCATCGGCTTGGATCGACAACGCCCGACGAGACCCATGAAGCTCCGTAACATCGCCATCATCGCCCACGTCGACCACGGCAAGACCACGCTGGTCGACAAGCTGCTCCAGCAGGCCGGTTCCTTCCGCGAGAACCAGCGCGTCGCCGAACGCGTGATGGACTCGAACGACCTGGAGAAGGAGCGCGGCATCACGATCCTGGCCAAGGTCACATCGGTGGTCTGGAACGACACCCGGGTCAATATCGTGGACACGCCCGGTCACGCCGATTTCGGTGGCGAGGTCGAGCGGATCCTGTCGATGGTCGACGGCGTGATCGTCCTCGTCGATGCTGCCGAAGGCCCGATGCCGCAGACGAAGTTCGTGGTCGGCAAGGCCTTGAAGCTCGGGCTACGCCCGATCGTGGCGATCAACAAGGTCGACCGTCCCGATGCCCGCATCCAGGAGGTCGTCAACGACGTGTTCGACCTCTTCGCGGCGCTCGACGCCAACGACGAACAGCTCGATTTCCCGATCCTCTACGGATCCGGCCGCAACGGCTGGATGGCGGACACGCCCGACGGCGCGCAGGACGGCATGGCGCCGCTGTTCGAGCTCGTTCTCAAACACGTTCCGGAGCCTCGGGTCGAGGAGGGCGCGTTCCGCATGCTCGGCACGCTGCTCGAAGCCAACCCCTATCTCGGCCGGCTCATCACGGGCCGCATCCAGTCGGGCAGCGTGAAGCCCAACCAGAACGTCAAGGTCCTCGACAACGACGGCAACGTGGTCGAGACCGGCCGGGTGTCGAAGATCCTGGCCTTCCGCGGCATCGAGCGCACCCCGATCGACATCGCCGAGGCCGGCGACATCGTGGCGATTGCCGGGCTGACGAAGTTCAACGTCGCCGATACGCTCTGCGTGCCGGAGGTGACGGAGGCGCTTCACGCCCAGCCGATCGACCCGCCGACCTTGTCGATGACCTTCATCGTCAACGACAGCCCGCTCGCCGGCACCGAGGGCGACAAGGTGACGAGCCGCGTCATCCGTGACCGCCTCTACAAGGAAGCGGAAGGCAATGTGGCATTGCGGATCTCCGATTCGGCGCTGACCGACAGCTACATCGTGGAGGGCCGCGGCGAACTCCAGCTCGCCATCCTGATCGAGACCATGCGGCGGGAAGGCTTCGAGCTCGGCATCTCGCGCCCCCGGGTCGTGTTCCGCGCCGACGACGAATCGGGCGAGCGTCTGGAGCCGATCGAAGAGGTGGTGATCGACGTCGACGAGGAGCATTCGGGCGTCGTCATCCAGAAGATGTCGGAGCGTCGCGCCGAGATGCTGGAGATGCGGCCTTCGGGCGGAAACCGGCTGCGCCTCGTGTTCCACGCACCCACCCGTGGGCTCATCGGATATCAGGGCGAACTGATGACCGACACCAAGGGCACGGCCATCATGAACCGGCTGTTTCATTCCTACTCGCCCTGGAAGGGCGAGGTGGCGGGGCGCCGCAACGGCGTGCTGCTGTCGACCGACGCCGGCGAAGCCGTCGCCTACGCGATGTGGAACCTCGAGGACCGCGGCCCGATGATGATCGAGCCCGGCTGGAAGGTCTACCAGGGCATGATCATCGGCGAGCATACCCGCGAGAACGATCTCGAGGTGAACGTGCTCAAGGGCAAGAAGCTGACCAACATCCGCGCCGCCGGCAAGGACGAGGCGGTGCGACTGACGCCGCCGATCCGTATGACGCTCGAGAAAGCTCTGGCCTATATCGAGGACGACGAACTCGTCGAAGTGACGCCGAAGTCGATCCGGCTGCGCAAGACCAAGCTCGATCCCAACGAGCGCAAGCGCGCCGAGCGGGCCAAGGAAACGGCCGCCTGAGACTTGAACGGGAAGGGCGGTCTCGAGCCGCCCTTCGTTTGGGGTGGACTTCGATCAGCGGCTAAGGACGGCACCCTCCGCCTGACCCAGCCGCACCATGAGTTCGGTCTGCAGCTGCAGGGCTCGCGTGGCGCGCTGAGCGACAGTTGCGATCTCCCGATCCAAGGCGTCGAGCCGGGTCCGCGCCTCTTCCGATCCCCGCGCCATGAGAGCGTCCCGGATCTCGCGTAACCGCTGCAGGCGGGATTCCGCGTTGCGCTGTTCGGCCCGCTGCGCATCGAGCACGGCCGTCAGCTTTTCGGCCTCGGTCCGGCGCAATGCGGCTTTCACTCTGCGGAACATCTGGCCTCCTGTTCGCGATCGTGGTCACCCGAGACAACCCGACGACGATTGGTTGATTCGGCGTTCTTAACCTTAATGGATCGAGAAAGTGGTCTCCTTTGGGCTGACGCTTTGCCGAACCGCGACGACATCGGCCCGTCCTTGGACAGGACCGCGGCCCGCGGCCGTTGTCCGCTCGTGATCCAGGCCAGTTGTCGTCCGGGCGTCTCGCTGCGAGGCCCGAGCTTAGCCTCTGAAAGCCTTGCAGCTCTTCGGCGCCACGACCGTCGTCGAGCCCGGCACCAACCCCAGGACACATTCGAGTTGATGGGTTTGATCCTGGATGATCAGAGTATTGTCGGCGCCGGGGAAGACCTTGTAGGCGTCGTGGCGAACCTGGCCTGCACACGGGACCTCTTGGCCGATCTCCCGTCCTTGCCTGTTCCGCAAGGGTTGGCCCTGATCGTTGAACCAGATGTTGCAAGTGGTGAAATCCGGCGATCGACCGGCTTGGAAAGCCTCTGCGGCGACCGGGGCGACGATCGCGAGAAGAGGCAACAAGGAAGCCAAAGTCATCGCTTTGAGTCTGCGGCGTTGCACTGTCTGCATGTTGCGTCCCTGGCTTCGGCGCCATCTTGAGGAAAAGCGCATTCTTCGCAAGTGCAGGGGAGCCCTGTCACCGACCGCCGAGATCGGCTGACCGGCAGCTTGTGACGGAGAAGAAAGCTGCAGGCTTCGCCCGATCGCGGAGCTTCGGAGGACTGCCGACGCCGGCCTCAGTCGCCCATCGAAGCGACGGTCTGCTCTTCCCAGTCCATCACCGGGCCCAGGGGCACGATGCCGGTGGGGTTGATGTTGCGATGGCTGCCGTAATAGTGACCCTTGATGTGGTCGAAATCGACGGTTTGCCGGACGCCGCTCCACTGATAGAGGCGGCGGGCGTAGTCCCAAAGGGCCGCGTAGTCGACGAGGCGCCTGAAGTTGCACTTGAAGTGGCCGTGGTAGACGGCGTCGAAGCGGACCAGGGTCGTGAACAGGCGCCAGTCGGCCTCGGTCGGCGAGCCGCCGCTGAGATAGGGCTGTCGCGAGAGTTTCTCGTCCAGCCAGTCGAGCGTCGCGAAGAGCGGGACGACGGCGGCCTCGTAGGCCGCCTGCGTGGTCGCAAATCCGGCCCTGTAGACGCCGTTGTTGAGCGTTTCGTAGACGCGGGTGTTGATGGCGTCGATCTCGTCCCGCAATGCTTCGGGATACAGGTCGCCCGGTGCTGCACCGACCGCATCGAAGGCCGACCCGAAGATCCGGATGATCTCCGAGGATTCGTTGTTCACGATCGTGCGGGCCTGCTTGTCCCAGAGGATCGGGACCGTGACCCGGCCGGAATATAGCGGGTCGGCCCGGCGGTAGATCTCGTGCAGGAACGCTGCGCCGAGAGGGTCCGGTACGACGCCGGGGCCCGGCGCGAAGGTCCACCCGTCCTGGCGCATCAGCCAATGCGTGACGGACGAGCCGATCATCTCGTCCAGGCCCTTCAGTCTTCGAACGATCAGGGCGCGATGCGCCCAGGGGCAGGCGAGCGACACATAGAGATGGTAGCGGCCGGCCTCGGGCGGATGCGGGCCGCCGCGCTCGATCGTCCCTCTGAACCGCGTCGGAGGCCGCGCGAAATGACCCTCCTTGGCATGCGCGAGATCTTCGTCGCTGTGCCAAACGCCCTCGATCATCTGGCCCATGGGCTGCTCCTTCGACCATCGCGGGCCCGCTCGCCGGGCCGACACCCTGTCGTTACGGGCCGATCGCCCGGACGCGCCGGCCCGATCGAACGCTTCCTGCCCGCTTCAGTGAAAGGCCGCTACCCGCCGCCCTGCGGCGGGGTTGCGGGCTGGCGCAGGACCCGACTCGTCGAAGAGTTCCGCCAGCTTCTCCGTCATGGCGCCGCCCAGTTCCTCGGCATCCACGATGGTGACGGCGCGCCTGTAATAGCGCGTGACATCGTGACCGATGCCGATCGCGATGAGTTCCACCGGCGACCGCGTCTCGATCTCCTCGATCGTGGCCCGGAGATGCCGTTCGAGGTAGTTGCCGGCGTTGACCGACAAGGTCGAATCGTCGACCGGGGCACCATCCGAGATCATCATCAGGATCTTGCGCTGCTCGGATCGGCCGAGCAGACGCTGGTGCGCCCATTCGAGCGCCTCGCCGTCGATGTTCTCCTTGAGCAGGCCTTCGCGCATCATCAGCCCGAGGTTGCGCCGTGCCCGGCGCCATGGGGCATCGGCCGCCTTGTAGATCACGTGGCGCAGGTCGTTGAGGCGCCCCGGCGTCGCGGGCTTGCCGGACTGCAGCCAAGCCTCCCGGGATTGCCCTCCCTTCCAGGCCTTGGTCGTGAAGCCCAGGATCTCGACCTTCACGCCGCAGCGCTCCAGCGTCCGCGCCAGGATGTCGGCGCAGGTCGCCGCGACCGTGATGGGGCGGCCCCGCATGGAGCCCGAATTGTCGAGCAGCAGGGTCACGACCGTGTCGCGGAAGTCCGTGTCCTTCTCGCGCTTGAACGAGAGCGGCTGCTGCGGGTCCACGACGACGCGCGACAGACGCGCGGGATCCAGCATGCCCTCCTCGAGATCGAACTCCCAGGCGCGGTTCTGCTGCGCCATGAGGCGGCGCTGCAGCCGATTGGCGAGCCGCGCCACGACGCTCGACAGGTTGTTCAACTGCTTGTCGAGATAGGCCCGGAGCCGTTCGAGTTCCTCGGCATCGCAGAGTTGCTCGGCCGGCACCACCTCGTCGAACTTCGTGGCGAAGGCCTTGTACTCCGGACCGCGGGCGTCGCCGGCAGCGCCCTGAGGCCGCCGGCTCTCGGCAGCCTCTTCGGCCTCGCCTTCGTCGGAATCCTCGAGCGTCTCCCCGGCCGGCGCATCGGGGCTCTCCATGGCACCCTCCTCCATGTCCTCGGCAGAGGACTCGGCGGTATCCATTTCGAGCGTCTGACCGGTCTCGTTCTCCTGGCCTTCCCCATCCGACTCGTTGGCTTCGTCGGTCGCCTGATCGTCGGCCGACTCGTCGTCGTCCTCTTCGCGATCGAGGGAGGAAGGGTCGGCCATCTCCAACGCCTGGAGGAGTTTGTGGACCGAGCGCCCGAACGCCCGCTGGTCTTCGATCGCCCGATCGAGCCGGTCGAGGTCGGCGCCGGCCCGCTCCTCGATCCAGGGGCGCCAGAGGTCGACGATCGTCTGCGCGGCGGCCGGAGGCGCCCGGCCCGTCAGGCGTTCCCGCACCATCATGGCCACCGCATCCTCAATCGGCGCATCGGCCCGATCCGTGATCTCGGCAAAGTTGCCGCGGTGGTAGCGGTCCTCCAGCATGGCAGCGAGGTTCGAGGCGACGCCATCCATGCGGCGCGCCCCGATGGCCTCGACCCGGACCTGCTCCACGGCCTCGAACACGGTGCGAGCCGCTTGCGCCTCGGGCAGCAGCCGGCGGTGCGTCGCCGAATCGTGGCAGGCGAGCTTCAGCGCCATCGAATCGGCGTGGCCCCGGACGATGGCCGCCTCGCGGGGGCTGAGCTTGCGCGGCGGCTCCGGCAGCCGAGCCTTGGCGGTCTCGCCGAATCCCGTGACGTTGGGCTTGTCGGGCGCGAAGCTCACCTCCAGGTCCGGCGTCCGGGCCATGGCCCTCATGCAGGACGCAACGGCCCGCTTGAAGGGCTCCTGCGGGGCCTCGGACGGCGACGAGGGTTTTCGGTTGCTGGGAAGGCTCATAGGCTCTTCGTCATGTAGTGGCGGTGATGGCCGGCGGGAAAGCCGTCGAGCTTGGCGAATTCACGATAGCCGCGCTTCCGATAGAACCCCGGCGCCTGAAAGCTGAACGTATCGAGGACGCAATCGGTCGCACCGCGTCGCCGGGCTTCTTGCTCGGCCGCCTCGAGCAATGCCGAGGCGTGACCACGATCTCGAAATGCCGGGTCGACCCAGAGCATGTCGATCGTGAGCCAGCCCATGAAGGTCTCGCCCGCCAAGCCACCGATCAACGTTGCATCGTCGTGAAGCGTCAAGGTCATGGGCTTGCGATCGACAGGGCCGATCCGCTCGCGGTTGAAGGCCCTGAGCCTGCCCAGGATGTCCTGTCGAGCCTGGCCTTGCAGACCTTCCGGAACGAGGTGCAGCGTTGGGCTCAGGGCTCGGGCCATTCGACCGGGCGGGTCATTGCCTCGTCCCAAGAATATGGATTCGCTATCGGAAAAATCGCATCGGGCAAATCGGTTTCCTGTAACGCCTCGGCTCGCCCACGTTCATCAGAGACCGCAAGTGCTTCGCCCAGGCGGCTTTTCAGGCTCGGGGAGCTGATCAGACGCCGAACAACCGTTCGACGATGGGCCTTGATCGTCCGAGCCCAGCTACGACTTCGACGCTCCGATTGCCGATCCCACTGCAACAGGTGCTGAAGGACGCGAGACAAATCGCTCTCAAGAGCTTCGTCATCGCGGTTCGCCACGTCGGCCAAGTTGACAAGATCGAGGTCGTCGAAGCGTCCGCCCCTGGGGAAAGCCGCTAGTGCGAGCGCCCAGGCATGAGCATCGTCGCCATAGCGTGACGCCTTTCGGGAAGGCCGATCATCCATCTGTCGCCACCACGGACCCGGCTTCCATCGGCCACTCCTCTCGCTGAGAGTCGCGTCTCAGCCGCCGCGCCTCAACTCAGGGCGACGTTGACGGCACTCTCGGGAAGCTCCTTGCCGAAGCTGCGCTGGTAGAACTCGGCCACGAGCGAGCGTTCGAGTTCGTCGCATTTGTTGAGGAACGTGAGGCGGAACGCGAAGCCGATGTCGCCGAAGATCTCGGCATTCTCGGCCCAGGTGATCACGGTCCGCGGGCTCATGACGGTCGACAGGTCGCCGGCCGTGAAGGCGTTGCGGGTGAGATCGGCGACCCGCACCATCTTGTTGACGATGTCTCGCCCCTCCTTCGTGCCGCGATAATGCGGCGCCTTGGCCAGGACGATGTCGACCTCGCGATCGTGCGGCAGGTAGTTCAGGGTCGCGACGATCGACCAGCGGTCCATCTGGCCCTGGTTGATCTGCTGCGTGCCATGATACAGGCCCGAGGTGTCGCCGAGACCCACCGTGTTGGCGGTTGCGAAGAGGCGGAACGAGGGGTGAGGCTTGATGACGCGCTTCTGGTCCAGCAGCGTCAACCGGCCCGAAAGCTCGAGCACGCGCTGGATCACGAACATCACGTCAGGGCGTCCGGCATCGTATTCGTCGAAGCATAGGGCGACGTTGTTCTGCAGGGCCCAGGGCAGCATGCCGTCGCGGAACTCCGTGACCTGCTTGCCGTCCTGCAGCACGATCGCGTCCTTCCCCACGAGGTCGACGCGCGACACGTGGCTGTCGAGGTTGATGCGGATGCAGGGCCAGTTGAGCCGCGCCGCGACCTGTTCCACGTGGGTCGATTTGCCGGTGCCGTGATAGCCGGTGATCATGACGCGGCGGTTGCGCGAGAAGCCCGCCAGGATGGCAAGCGTGGTGTCGCGGTCGAAGATGTAATCGGGGTCGGTATCCGGCACATGGTCTTCGACCGTCGAATAGGCCGGCACCTGCATGTCGGAGTCGATCCCGAAAAGCTGGCGCACGGAGACCTTCATGTCCGGCGTGTTCTGGTAAGCTTGTTCCATCGATCCTCCAGGCCCGCCTCGTCGACGAGGCGGTGCCCGCCTTGGGCTTAGGGTTGTCGGGCCGCGTCGGCGGCGGCCGGTGAGAGCTTGATCGTCTTCAGGAAGTTATAGGCGCGGATGATGTCGCGCAATTTGTCCTCGTTGGAGCGATCGCCGCCGTTCGCATCAGGATGCAATTGCTTGACCAATTGCTTGTAGCGGCTCTTCACGGCGGCAGCATCTGCCGCCTCGTCGAGGTTCAGGGCCGCGAGGGCCCGTGTCGTGGCGCGGCTGTAGCGCGGGCGCTGCGGCTGTTCGGGCCGACCCTGTCGTGCGCGGGCCTTGAAGATACCGAGCGAGTCGGGATGAAGGTCGTCGACGCTTCCGGACTCGCCGGCCGCCCGATTGACCCCCATGTTCCACGTCGGCCGATGTCCGACGAGAGCCTCCTTCTGGTATTTCTGCACCGCGACGTCGCTCATGCCGCTGAAGTAATCGTAGGTTGCGTTGTACTCTCGGACATGATCGAGACAGAAACAGAAATATTGCCCCTCGTGGTCGCGTCCCCGCGGGGCGCGATAGTCTCCTGCCGCGAGGCAACCAGGGTGATCGCACGGGGTCGTCGACGTCGCCGCGGGCGCAGACCTGGCGTGGCGGGCCGAGGACTTCGAGCGTATGCGATCGAAATGGTGCGAGTTGAGGTTCATCACCGGCCTATTATGGGGGAGATCGCGGGCGTCGCAAGCCGGGTCGAGTCCCGGCTCCATTGCGTCGTGCCGAGCATTGCAGAGGGAATCCTATCATGACGGTTAAGGACAGGATCGTGGCGACCCTGACGGAAGCGCTGAAACCTGAGGCTCTCGCGGTGCTCGACGAATCCCATCTGCACGCTGGACATATGGGGTCTCGGCCCAGCGGGGAGACCCATTTCCGTGTCCAGGTGACGGCCGAGACCTTTTCCGGGAAGAGCCTCGTGGCGCGTCACCGTCTGATCAACGGCCTGCTGATGTCCGAGTTGCAGCCGGGCGGCGTCCATGCGCTCGCGATCGAGGCGCGGGCGCCCGGCGAGGCGAGTCGCTGACCACCACGGGCGCCATTCCCATCGGCGGAGAGCGTCGTTATAGAGGCCAGGGCTGCAACGCCCGATCGCGCTCGACCACCCATCACGAGGGAAACGGATGTCCGACATGCGGCTCGTCGTCACCGGCGCTGCGGGGCGCATGGGACGAATGCTCGTCTCGGCCGTGACGCGGACGGACGGCGTCGCGCTGTCCGCGGCGCTGGCGCGGCCGGGATCCCCCGCATTGGGTCAGGACGCCGGGGTTCTGGCCGGCGTGGGCCCGATCGGCGTTCCCGTCACCGAGGACGCGCTCGAAGCTTTCGTCGCGACCGAGGGCGTGCTCGACTTCACCCTGCCTTCGGCATCGGTCGGATATGCGGCCCTGGCGGCGCAGGCCCGCATCGCCCACGTCATCGGCACCACGGGCTTCGACGCTGCCGACCTCGCGCGGCTCGAAGCCGCGAGTCGCCACGCTCCCCTGGTGCGCTCGGGCAACATGAGCCTCGGGGTGAACCTCCTGGCTGCGCTGGTCCGCCGCACCGCCCGGACGCTCGGTACCGACTGGGACATCGAGATCGTCGAGACCCATCACCGCATGAAGGTCGACGCACCCTCAGGGACCGCGCTCATGCTCGGCGAAGCCGCAGCGGACGGGCGCGGCCGGGGCGCGCGCCCCCCCGCCGGGGGCGGGGGCGGCCGGCGGGCGGGGCCCCCCCTCCAAACCAGCGAGACCTGCGGAAATCTGCAG
>CAXUOD010000093.1:13423-19715 GCA_964252585.1 uncultured Lichenihabitans sp.
CTCGCGACCCATGCGGTGCGCGGGCGCGACGGCATGACGGGCCCGCGCCCGACGGGGACGATCGGCTTCGCGTCGCTGCGCGGCGGCACGGTCGTCGGCGACCACGCGGTGATCTTCGCCGGCGACGGCGAGCGGATCGAACTCAGCCATCGGTCCGAGGACCGCAGCCTCTTCGCCCTGGGGGCCGTGAAGGCGGCACTCTGGGCCCGCGGCCGACGACCCGGACTTTACAGCATGGCCGATGTCCTCGACCTTGCGACATTCTGACATCGACGAAGGACCGAAACCATGGAGCGGCTGCTCGTTCTGATCCGACACGGCCAAAGCGATTGGAACCTCAAGAATCTCTTCACGGGCTGGAAGGACCCGCCGCTCTCGCCGAAAGGCATCGAGGAAGCCAAGGCGGCCGGGCGAGCGCTGAAAGGCGTCGGCCGCTTCGACATCGCGTTCACCTCGGCCCTGACCCGCGCCCAGACCACCCTCGAACTCGTCTTGGGAGAGATCGGCCAGAGCGGGTTGCAGAGGCTCGCCGACAAGGCGTTGAACGAGCGCGACTACGGCGACCTCTCCGGTCTCAACAAGGACGAAGCCCGCGCGAAATGGGGCGACGAGCAGGTGCACATCTGGCGCAGGTCCTACGACGTCAATCCGCCGGGCGGCGAGAGCTTGCGCGATACGGTGGCCCGCGCTCTGCCTTACTACAACCAGCATATCCTGCCGCGCGTCCTCCGGGGCCAGCGCGTGCTCGTGGCGGCGCACGGCAATTCGCTGCGGTCGCTGATCATGGTCCTCGACGGCTTGACGCCCGAGACCATCCCGGGCGTCGAACTCGAGACCGGCGTCCCCATCGTGTACAGGCTCGAGGCCGACTCCACGGTCGCCTCGAAGGACGTGCTGATACCCTAAGGGGACGCGGCTGGGTGCGGATGAGCAGACTACCTACTGAAACTCGCCCCTGGGCGTGAGTGTGTTGACGAGCCGCTGAGTCAGCGGGCCTGCGCCTCACGCAGAACAGCAATGCAGGCGCGGGCGCGACCTTATTCCGCACTGCAGCAAACCTATCTGTGAAACGCGACCTGTCACGATAGGAACCACCATGGCCGGACTGTTCGATCCTTTGACGCTGGGCGACCTCCGCCTGCCGAACCGCATCTTCATGGCCCCTTTGACTCGGTGCCGCGCAACCGGCGGTCAGCGCGTCCCCAATGCCCTCATGGCCCTTTATTACCGGCAGCGAGCGACGGCCGGATTGATCCTGACGGAAGCAACCAGCGTGACCGACGAGGGGGTCGGCTATCCCGACACGCCCGGTATCTGGTCGGACGAGCAGGTCGAAGGTTGGAAACTCGTCACCAAGGCCGTGCATGACGAGGGCGGCCGTATCTTTCTGCAACTTTGGCACGTCGGCCGGATCTCCGATCCGCTCTATCTGGGCGGCCGCTTGCCCGTGGCTCCGAGCGCCATCCGCCCCGCGGGTCATGTCAGCCTGGTTCGGCCGACCAAGGACTTCGAAACGCCGCGGGCTCTCGCGACGGCCGAAATCCCGTCCGTCGTGGCAGCCTATCGCAAAGGCGCCGAGAATGCTCAGAAAGCCGGTTTCGACGGCGTCGAGGTTCACGGCGCGAACGGCTACCTGCTCGACCAATTCCTGCAGGACAAGACCAACCATCGCGACGACGATTACGGCGGTTCGATCGAGAACCGCGCCCGACTCATGATGGAAGTGACGGACGCCTGCATCGACGTTTGGGGCCCCGCCCGCGTCGGTATGCATCTCGCGCCGCGCCGCGATGCCCACGACATGGGCGATTCGGACCCTGCCGCGACGTTCGGCTACGTTGCCCGCGAACTGGGCCGCCGCAAGCTCGGTTTCATCTGCGCGCGCGAATCGATCGGTTCCGACAGTTTGGGGCCGACGATCAAGACGACCTTCGGTGGCCTCTACGTTGAGAACGAACTCTTCTCGAAAATGGATGCGGAGCGGGTTCTCGCTTCGAGCGAGGCCGATGCGGTCGCGTTCGGCAAATTGTTCATCGCCAATCCCGACCTCCCGCGGCGTTTCCGCGAGGATGCGGCGCTGAACGAAACCCGGCCCAGTCTCTTCTACGCGTCGGGCCAGGAAGGCTACACGGATTACCCGGCCCTCGACGCCACCTGACACCTCGCCGCCGCGGTCTCCGGGATGGATGGCCTGCAGGCCGCGGCGGCCACCGACCGCAATCCTGGCCGAAGTCGGCCGGAGGTCGGCATAACCGACTTCTGCTCCGTCGTCAGTTGTGCGAGGCGTGTTGCTCCGCCACCTCGTGAAGCTCCATTTCGTTGACGAAACGTTCCAAGGCCTCGCGGGCGACCGTGGTTTCGCTGCTGTCCGGCGACCCCGGGAGGCCAGGATCGCATCTTCGGCGTCTTGCGACAGGAGCATCAGGTACGGCGGCGCGTGAAGGGCGAGGTTCCGCACGACGATCAAGGCCGCCTCGACTTCGAACGGACTGGTTTTTACGAGCGCGCGGGCCAGCGTGAGCGGAAACCGCACATTGGAAATGTCTGTCACGGAAAGATCGCCAAAAGTACTGTCGTCTCGAATCGGAGTGTGCTTGCGCTCCGGCGAGACCGGGCGATTGCGGTTAAGGGGAAAAGCAATCCTTTGCAACAGCAGATTTGTAATCGAGGTGAAACAATCGGCTCGGATCGGCTTGTTACGTCAAGCGGGCGCGCAACATGAGACGAAGCTCCGGGCAGCTCCATAGTAAAGCGCCGATAGTAAACTTAATCGTGTACGCTTCACTTTTATGTTGCAACTCTATGGTCGTACCCGCGCGGCGAGAGTTCCGGCCCTTGGGCAGTCGAGAGATCGTAAGCAGCGATCGATGATCCAGGAGCGTCTTCGACATTATCGTGGCACTCTGATCTGCACCATGGGCCATCTCGCAGGGCGGCAGGCCCGCAAGTGAGCGCTACCGGATGACTTGATCGATGCTGTTCGTGGTGGAGATGCGGCCGGCTCAACCCGAGATTTCGTCTTTCCCGACCTCGACTCCCCCGATCCATACGCGCCGGACCCGAAGCTCTTCCCCGAGCAGGACCATATCGGCTAGGAACGCCGGTGCGAGGCGGCCTCGGGCATCGTCGAGACGCAGCATCTGCGCCGGATAGAGGCTCGCCATGCGCAACGCCTCGCCGAGCGGCTGATCGAGCCGACTCACGCTGAAGCGCACGGCGGCGTCGAGGGTGAGGTCGGCCCCCGCGAGCGTGCCATCGTCGAACGTCAGTGCGCCGCCGTGGCGCGTGACACTGCGGCCACTGAGCGTGAACCGGTCGCCGGGCGAACCGGCGGGCGGCATGGCGTCACTGACCAGGAAGAGCCGACCGGGTCCCCGTTTGGCCCGCAGCACCGTCCGTAGGGCCGCCGGATGGACATGATGACCATCCGCGATGATCCCTCCCCAGAGGCCGGGATGGTCGAGCGCCGCGCCGACGACGCCTGGTGCACGGTGGCCGAGCGGCGACATGGCATTGAACAGATGGGTCACGCAGCGAGCGCCGGCATCGGCCGCCGCGGAGGCCACCTCGTAGGAGGCGTCGCTGTGGCCGATGCTGACGATCACGCCGCCGTCCGTCAGGCGCCGGATCTGTTCCGGCGACGCGTTCTCGGCCGCGACCGTCAACAGGACGGTCCGGATGCCGGTATCGAGCAGGCCGTCGACGTCCCCGTCGCTCAAGGGACGGATCAGGGCCGGGTCGTGCGCACCCTTGCGGGCGACCGACAGGAACGGTCCTTCGAGATGAAGGCCGAGGACGCCGGGGCTTCCGGCCCGGATGGCGTCGCGCACCGCCGCAACGGCCGCATGGCGACGTTCGGGCCTGTCGGTGATGAAGGTCGGCAGGAGGCCCGTGGTGCCGAAGCGCGCGTGGACGGCCGCCACCGCCGCTGCGCCTGCGGGGGTCGTCGTGTCGTTGAACAGCACGCCGCCGCCGCCGTTCACCTGGGCATCGATGAATCCCGGTGCCAACGTGCCGCCTCGAAGATCGTCGCTCGGCAAGTCCGCCGGCAGAGCGGATTCAGCCACGAGATCGACGATCCGCTTTCCTTCGATCACGACGGCATGGCGATCGAGAAACTCCGTCCCGTCGAAGATCCGGGCGCCCCGCAGCGCTTTTGCGGCCATCACAGGGTCTCCGTCACCTTGCGCAGATGGCTCGGCCGGTCGGGATCGTGGCCGCGTGCCCGCGCCAGCGCTTCGGCGAAGACGTAGAAGCTGAGCAGCATCGCGAGCGGGTCGAGCGCGGCATGTCCGGTCGCGACAGCGTCGAGATGCCGGCCCGTGCGGATGGACGCGCGGCCGGCCGGATCAACCGTGAAGACCTGGCCACCGGCCGCGGAGAGCCGCCCGATGCTGTCCAGCATGGCGTCGCGTGAAGCGTCGCCCTGGCGGAAGGCCATCACCGGAAAACCCGGTTGGAGCAATTGCAGCGGGCCATGCATCACCTCGGCGCCGGAAAACGCCTCCGCATGGAGCACCGCCGTCTCCTTCAGCTTCAAGGCGCATTCGGCCGCGACCGGCAGGGCCGGCCCGCGGCCCACCACATAGGCCGAAGAGGCGGCCTCGAAGGCCGGCTGCGCCGCGCTCCAGTCGCACAGGAGGGCCGCGTCGAGGGCTTCCGGCAATCGGGCGACGGCGGCCCGCAACGCGTCGTCGCGGCTCCATTCCGCCACAATGGCGGCGAGTGCCACGGCAGAGGCAAGGCAGGATTTCGTGGCCGCGACGCTGCGCTCGACGCCGGCACCGATCGGGACCACGGCATCGGCGCCGAGGGCCAGCGGCGAGGCATCCTGGTTGACGACCGCGATCGAAAAGGCGCCGGCCTCGCGGGCCGCGGCCTGCAGCGCCACGATGTCGGGGCTCTGGCCGGATTGCGACACCGACACCACGACGGCATTGTTCAACTTCAGCGGTGCTCCGTAGAGCGACGCCACGGATGGCCCGACGGACGCGACCGGCACGCCGAGGATGATCTCGCAGAGATATTTAAAATAGGCCGCCGCGTTGTCGGACGAACCGCGCGCGCAGGTCACGACCACGGCGGGATCGCGTTCCCGCAGGATCCGTCCGAGCCCGACGATGGCCTGCCCTTCCCGTGCCACCATGCGCGCGACGGCGCCAGGCGTCTCGCGGATCTCGGCCGCCATCAGCGTCGTGTCGGGCATCAGTCCTGTCCCAGGTTCAGTTCTGCGACGAAGTCATAGATGTCGCCGCGGTAGAAGCTGCGGGTGAACTCCACCGGCTGTCCGTTCGCCAGATAGGAGACGCGCTCGATCGAAAGGGCGGCGCTGCCGGCCGGCACCTCGAGCAGACCGGCTTCCTCGCGGCCGAGATTGGCAGCCGAAAGCCGCTGCAGCGCCCGAACGGGCTTGAAGCCGAGTTCCCCGAGCATCGCGTAGAGCGAGGTCTCGACCGTCTGCGGGTCGGCGAGGTAGCGCTGCGGGATCGTGGCGCGTTCGATCGCCATGGGCACGCCGTCGGCGAAACGCAGGCGCCGCAACCGCGAGACCTTGTCCTGCGGCGACAGGGCGAGGTGGATGGCTTCGCGCGTCGAGGTCACCGACACGCCCCGATCGAGCCAGCGCGACGTGGTGGCGAGGCCGCGCTGGCGCATGTCCTCGCTGAAGGAGGTCAACCGCGACAGCGGCTGTTCCACGGTGGGCGGGCGGCGCGACACGAAGGTGCCGGACCCTTGGCGTTGCTCGAGGAGTCCCTCGTTCACGAGACCCGACAAGGCCTTGCGGACCGTGACCCGCGAGATGCTCAGGGCGGCCGCGATCTCCCGTTCGGCCGGCAGGGCCGCGAGCGGTTTCAGCCCGCCGCTCGCGATGGCGGCCTTGATCTCCTCCTGCAGCCGGAGATAGAGCGGGGTCGCGGCCCCGCGACCGAGACCGTCGCGCGCGAAAGGGAAAGCGTCGACGTTCATGCGCCGGAATACCCGAGGCCTGCCCGCGATACCGGATCGCGACCGTCGTCGCCGTCGTCGTCCAGCACCATCGCGGCTCCGCCCTTTACCGGTCGTGACAATACCACATAATACCAATTGAGCTAGAGTCAAAACGATGCGAGACATCGTCGATGGCCAGGAAACGCGCGATACAGGCGGGTGCCCGCTATTTCGGCGCCGTGCCGCCGGCGACGCCGCGGCTGCGCAGGATTTGCGCGTCCGGGTCGCTTGACGAGAGGTATCTCATTGGTATCTATTTGTCCCGAAGCCAAAGGCGGCATACCCCAATGACCCTCAGCAAGAC
>CAXUOD010000094.1:0-19681 GCA_964252585.1 uncultured Lichenihabitans sp.
ATCAAGCCTTCGCCTGTCGCGCTGACGGCGGGGGGCGCCAGCCTGGCCCGGCAGAGCGGGGCGAGCCCCACCGCCGTGGCTTCCCGTGTGAACCCGCCCGGCCCCGCTCCGCTCAAGCCCGGCACCGTCGATGCGAAGCTGCCGAACGGCGTCCCGGCCGCGACCCGCAACTCCATCGCGTCATCGCGATCTGTGATCAGGATCGGCGTCGCCAGCACGGTGGACGACACGACCGCGATCAACTTCACCCTGATCAACCGTCGGGATCATGCGGTGACCATGCTGATCGTCCGGTGCAACGCTCTGGACGCGTCAGGTGCAGCTTCCGGCCAAGCCTTCGATGCTCTTCATAACATCGATGCGGGTGGCACCGCCTTCGGCCAAGCGCTGTTCCTCAAGCAGAAGATCGCTCCGCGAAGCACCTTCGCGTGCCGTGACGAAGGCATCACGGAATGATGCGGGGCGGATGCTCGTGCATGTCGGGATACACCGGTCCATCACCCGAGGCGGTTCCGGACGGGATCCACGACCTCATCGACGCGTCCACCGCGTTCGGTCCGCGACACCGTGGAGGCCCGCCAAGCCCCCGAACTCATCCACCGTCCCAGGCGGGACAGAGCGACCTGCCCGAACAGCCCGAACCCGTAGGCCAACTGCCCGGTGACGAGCAGGACCAGGCAGGGCGAGGCGAGATGGCCGATGGACTCACCTCGAAGCATGGCCACTGTGGCACCGAGGACCACCGAGACGAGCAATGCGAAGAAGAACGGCGCGAACCCCATCACGCAGGCGGAAGCTGAGCCGAGGACGATCGCGCCCGCCATCAACGTCGCCATCTCGGTCCCCCCGGTTTCCCACGGGCCTGTGGGACGCCACGCGCTACGCTGTCGCGATCGAAGCATAATGACCGTTAACAATTTCTTGAGCAACATCGATCGGATTGAAGGGTGGCTCGGTCATGGTCCCGTCACAGGAGACGGGACATGTGGGGAGCCTGCATCACGACTCGCTCCCGGCTGCAGCCGCTAAACTGCTCCACGCGGGCCGCTCCGCCCCCACCGAGGTGCCAGAAGCCCGTCCAATCAGCCGGTCGCGCCAGCTTCGCATCATTGAGCGGTGGATCGCCGGAACATCGTGCCCAGGCTGGCCCCCGCGTGGGGATTGGCGTAGTGATACAGGGCCGTCGCCCTCACCTTGTCCGGATCGCAGGCTTCGTTGGTGTGAACCGACCGGTAGCCCCAGAAGAAGTAGATATTTCCGGGCACCGGCCGTATCCTGACCAGCGGCAACATATGGAGAAACATCAATGCTTTGAGCACGAGCTGGGTTAGCTTGTTGTCGAGCACTACCTTGTCGATCAGGTTGGCGAAGTATGTTCCCCGGATCCGTCGCGTGTTGGGCAACATCACGAGATCGCCGGTCTTCCCCGTCGTCGGAATCTCCACAGGGATGAGAGCTGTGACGACATAGGAGTCGTAATGGAAATTCAGTGCGTGCCGCTTGCCGGATCGCCCCGTCAGGCATCGCAGCACTTGGTAGAAATTGACCTCGGGTGGTGGTTTCCCGGTGCCGATCTCATAAACCTGCTTCATCAGCGACCGAAAATTCCCGGACGTCGAGATGGCATCGAACGCCGTTCCGGCGACAGCCGAACGACCCGTGAAGCCGACGTACTCGCCTTGAGACTTCACGACGGCTTCCGCAACAAAGGCCCGCATGGCCGCCAGATGATCCGGTGAGACATAGTCAGGCAGGCAACCGTAGCCTCGGGCGTCGATGTCCCGGACAAGGCTCTTCACGGCGTCCTCCCCAATCAGAGAAAGCTCGATGGAGGGCGGCAGATCTATGTTGTGCGTCATGGTGACCTCGCTTTGACATGCCGGCTCATCGACAATGTGGTACGATCGACCAGACCGCCGTGATGTCGGCCTCAGATAATCCGCGATACCGAACTCGATGAATTTACTATAAAATATGTGCGGCACAATGAAGCATGGCATGATGAAAATTCGAAGTCCACATTTGTAATAATTATTCCATCGATCAATACGAAAATATCTATTATATCTAGTTTTAAATCGTGACTCACGCAGAGGTATGTCAGGAACTCTCTAGTAGTCATCGGTGAAGCAGTGAAGGAAGATGTCGACCATGGTCCAGACACCAGGAAGAGCGGGTGGTGCGATGGTGGCCGCGGTCCTGATATCGCTCATCATGCTGACCTCCACCGTATCGGCCGCTGACGTCCAGGAGAGCCCTTATCGGTTGGGTGCCGAAGACAAGCTGAGGATCAAGGTCTACGACTGGCGGAAGGACGTCGGGGACGCCCATGAGTGGACCGCGCTCACGGGCGACTTCACGGTCGGCGCGGCGGGGACCGTCTTCCTCCCGCTCGTCGGAGAGATCATGGCGATCCACCGGACGCCGTCGGACGTCGCCCACGACATATCCTCGCAGCTCCAAAAACGCTTCGGACTGGCCGAGCAGCCGGACGCCTCCGTCGAGATCGCAGAATACCGGCCGTTCTACATCATCGGCATCGTCGACAAGGCGGGCACCTACGCTTATCGGCCCGGGCTGACGGTGTTGCAGGCTGTCGGCGTGGCCGGCGGGGTGTCCCGCCTGCGGGAGACCAGCCTTCTCGGTTATGAGAGAGATGCCCTGTCGAGCCGCGGGGAGCTTCACGTGCTATCGGCGCAGCGCCTGACCCTGCTCGCCCGTCAAGCTCGATTCGACGCGGAGATCCAGGGAGCGGATGCGATCTCGTTCCCGAGCGAGTTGCTGGCTGCAAGGTCGAACCCCGACGTTGTCCGCGCGATGCATGAAGAGGATCTGCTGTTCGCGAATGCGCGCGACAGCCTTTCGAAGCAGACGGACTCCTTCAACCGGACGCTTGACCTGCTCCAGCACGAAATCGTGGCGTTGGCGGCGAAGGACGTGTCCCTCGGGCACCAGATCGACTTGGCCAGGAAGGAACTGGACACGGTCGCGGCTCTCGTCACGAAAGGCCTCACGATCGTGCCCAGGCAATTGGCGATCGAGCAGAACGTGTCGCAATACGAGAGCAGCCGGCTCGACATTCAATTGGCCACGCTGCGCGCCAAGCAGGATATGGCGAAGGTGGATCGCGATCTGGTGGAACTGAGACAGACGCGTCGTGCGGCCGCTCTGACGGAGTCGCGTGAGATCATGTCCAAGCTCGCCACCACGACGTCGCAGATCGAGACGGCGCAGTCCCTGATCTATCAATCCGAAGTGCGGGCTCCCCAGGCCGTAGCGGCGGAGAGAGCGACAGGGCGCCTGTCGTTCGTCTACCGGATTACCCGAACCACGGACGGAACGACGAGCACTCACGAGGTCGCGGAAGACGACGACGTTCAGCCCGGGGACACGATCTCGGTCGAGCCTCACGGCGAGCCGCAGGTCGTGAGCGACCGACGATAGGCCAAGACGAGCGCTCTCGCGGAAGGGCGTTCGACCGGAGCATCCCACCGATGCCGGCCCCACAAGCGGCAAGGGGCCACAAGGCTCCAGAACAGACAGGCTCGCCGGGCTATATCTTGATCTCCCACTCCGCGGTCTCACGGAAACTCGGCGATCAGCAGGCGTCGGACGGTCCGCTCCGCGATCCAGGCTTTTGCCTCGATGCTCAGGTCTGTACCAGACCATTGGGTGAGGCTGGAAGGCTTCACCATGAAGAGTTCGTCGCCCTCGGCGCTGCAGCGCGATAGGATAGTGATAACGGTATACAAATACTGACTCACAATGAGGAGTCTGCTTATATATAGATATTTCCTCACTCAAGCTTCTTTCATTATTATATAGTAAATTTGTGCTATGATTGCAATATTATGCCAAAAATCTATCGGAATATGCGAATTACCAATAAAGTAATTAAGATTTTTTGTCCTAAGAGATCATGATAAGATAATACAAAACAAATGATAGATCAATTTAATTTTTATAAGGATATCATTACTTTATAAAACCGCTTTAAATGTAAGATCTGCATAGCACCTTATCGTTGAGCGACGAGAAGATTCATTAGACAGGGTGCGCTGCATGCCGGCATGAACCGCTCGCTTTTCACCGCTTATTGGCCTTAGAATTGTGACATAAAGCAAGCAACATCTTGGTCGTCGTGATGGGGTGCTTCGTCACGTATGCTCGCCTGACGAGGTTGGCATGGGTGAAATGATATCTGACCCGTCTGCTCCTCGGTGTCGGCGCAGGTTTTTCGTGAAAAGGTCCAGAATGGATCTTCCATAATCGACTCAGCCGTTCCCCCTTTAGCATATGATCGAATTGTCTGCCGGGAGGACTCGATGTGTCTGGTCCGAACAAGATGCATATTGTTGAATCCATTCGTTTTTTGATCCTCCGTGCATCTCATAGACACAATCAGTTGTTAATTAATCTCTAAATAGATTCTTTTTTTCCCAATGGGTATAGACTCGACGAGAACCATTGGTTACAACTGTCGAATGAAGGGCCTCAAAAAAGCCCTGAATAGGGGGGATGTGGCAAGCTCCGCAATATCTCGCACGGCTGGTCACCGGCCTCGCTCGACTGACGATTACAGAGTAGGTCCGGAGAGGAGCGGTGCGGCGAGTTTGGGGAGAGGCGCATCGCCGGGGAGGAACTTGGAATCAGCTCTTTCAGGGACGGCTTCATGCGATGCTTGAAAAACGTGCTCAAGGAAGACCCGCTCGTGGCATAGCCACCGTAGGGCCTCACAAGATTGTCGAGGGGATGCAGGATGCCCTGCGCGCTCTTCAGAGCAATATCATAACGCGCAAGGATATCGCACGCTTCGCTGGCGTGACACCTGCTCTGGTGACCTATTATTTTCCAGAACGCAACACGCTCGTCGAAGCGGCAACGGCGCCGATTGTCGAAAAACTTGCTACTTCGATTCAGAAATGGATATCCGAAGATATTGAAATGGATGGTATTCTGATGAATGTCATCATCGAGGTGCTCTCATGCTACTCGAAAGACATCGCCATTCTTGAACTTTATGTGAGCCATCGTCGGTCAATCGACCAGCAACGTTCTAACGACGGGCTGGAGCAAATTTCCTCGTTGATCACGGTGTTCTTCGACAGATGGTTTTCGTCCAGCAGGTTTTCGTCCTGTACGCAGCACGGGCATGACGGAGCGTTCATGACAAACGCGCTCCTCGGCATCTGCAGATCTGTTGCTTATAATCAACTTTCCAGATATTGTTTGTCGTCCTCTCAGGATGAAAAGGCAAAATTGATCAAGTCTCACGCGGAGATGATCTATGATGTCATCATCGCCGCTCTCCCAAGAACTGCGGTCGTAGACGCATGCTAGAACTGTTGTCACTCGCGTTGACTCGCCCCTTCAGCTCAAGCCTCTGGTTTTGCGAGCATCTTCACGCGATCAGGTGACTCCACCTGATCGCGATCTGCTTTAGTCGGAACTATCTGCTCTAATACGACAGGACAGAGTGACGGCCTAGCGGCGTTGGCCGAGCGAAGAGAGATCACCTGACGGATGCGGTGCAACCCGCACCGTAAATTCGAGGTCGGTGTTCTCGGACGACCCGTCCCTTGAGGCCTTCCGATCAGATCGAGCCGTCGGAAATGCTCTCCCCTCCAGAATGTGAAGACCTACCCGCGTCCGTTGCCGGCCCTTGGCGGGTCGGTTTTTGGTCATGCACTGAGCCGGGGTCGCGGTAGCGACGGTATGAAGTCCATGGGGCCGCGAACAGCCTGCTCGCGTCGATGAAGTCGATCAGCGATCAAGGCTCCCATCCTGGATTGGAACAGTTCGACCCGGAACTCCCGTGCCCGTGCCACTGCGTCGGCGGGATTGAGACTCATGTGCTCGAAGCGGTCGAGCGCGGCGACGAGGCTGTCGTGGCATTGCTCGTCGAAGAAGGTCCCGGTCGATCCTTCGATCACCGTCTCGGTAGCCCCTCCTCTGTTGAAGGCGATCACCGGCCGGCCACTCGCCATGGCCTCCACCGGGACGATGCCGAAGTCTTCCTCGCCGGGGAAGATCAGCGCGCGACAGCGCGCATAATGGTGCCGAAGCCGGTCGAATGGTTGCGGACCCAATACGCTCACGGTCGGGCCGGCCAGGGCACGCAGAGCCGCGAGCCCTTCGCCCCCGCCGATCACCACCAGCTTGCGCCCCGTACGGTTGAAGGCCTCCACGGCCAAGTCGGGCCGCTTGTATGGCACGAGCTCCCCCGCCATCAGGTAATAGTCGTCCAGATCCGATCGAGGCACGGGAGCAAAGCTGTCGACGTCGACTGGCGGATGAATGACGGTCGCATCGCGCCGGTAATAGGTCTGCAGACGATGTGCGACGGTCCAAGAGTTGGCGACGAAATCGTGCACGCGCGTGGCCGAGATCGCGTCCCATGTCCTGAGGTAATGCGCGATCGGCGGCATCAGCAGGCGCGTGACGGAACCGCTTCGCTCGCGATAATCGTGGAACATGTTCCAGATGTAGCGCATCGGCGAATGGCAATAGCAGATGTGTAAGGCGCCAGCCGGAGGGATGATACCTTTGCTCGGGCCCGATTCGCTGCTGAGGATGAGATCATAGCCTCTGAGATCGAACTGCTCGAGCGCCATGGGCATCAAAGGAAGGTAGCGCTTGTAGGCCCGCGTTGCGCGGGGCAGCCTTGATATGAACGAGGTCTGAACGCGGTGAGCAGAAATTGTCGAAGACACCGCTGTCGGATCATACGCGTGCGTGAAGATATCGGCCTGTGGATACATGCGACACAGCGCTTCGATGACTTTTTCGCCACCTCTCATGCCCACAAGCCAATAGTGTATTATTGCTACTCGCATTTCTGTACTCGCGATGAGAAAGTAGATATGCTCCACCCCGGCGGACCCGATCAGCAAAGATAAATACAGGGAGTGATCTGGAGCTACTATCTGATCATCTGACACGATTGTTGATGGTTTGCATTATTACTTTGCCGATTAATAATTTGGCGCTTGAATTAATTTGAGTCATCGAGAGTCATCAACGATATCTTAACTATTGCTGATAACTTAAGAGGTCGATCGTGCCCCACACACCCTCTCGGCCCGCGGCGTCCCTGGCGGTGACGTCCCCCTTCGGCCAGGCCGACGGGCTCGCGTCGACGAACGATCGATCCCACTATGACGGCACCAAGAGAATCATAGACATCACGGGCGCGGCGCTGTTGCTGCTCACGTCCCTGCCTTTTTTGATTCTGATGATCCTCATGCTCCAGATCATGCAAGGACGGCCCATCCTTATCGGTCATCACAGGGTCGGCCGCAATGGACGGCGCTTTCGATGCCTGAAGTTCCGAAGCATGGTCACGGATGCGGACACGGTCCTGAACCGGCACCTCGCTCAGAATGCCGACGCCCAGGCCGAATGGACGGCGACCCGCAAGCTCAGGACCGACCCGCGCGTCACGCCGCTGGGCCGCGTCCTTCGAAAGTCGAGCGTCGACGAATTGCCGCAACTCCTCAACGTCCTGCGGGGCGAGATGAGCCTCGTCGGCCCGAGGCCGATCGTCGACGCCGAAGTCGTCCACTACGGTCACCACATCCATCACTACTATCGCGTGAGACCGGGGCTCACCGGACGATGGCAGATCAGTGGGCGCAGCGATACCTCCTATAACCAGCGCGTCGAACTGGACGTCGATTACGTCCAGAACAGAAGCCTGAAGCAGGACGTGTCCATCCTGATCAGGACGCTTCCGGCCGTGCTGGCGTCCAGGGGTTCTTACTGATCGTCCCCGACCTGATCCATGTGGGCCTGCGCGAGCGGATCACTCCGCGTCGCCGGGCCGGGTTAGCCCGTGACATTGCGAGATCCTGCCATGAACCACTTCGACCGTACGGCGAGGTTCCATGCGTGGACGTCGACCGACGCTATGGAACGCTGGGATTACATCGTTTCGATGGATGATTTTTCCTCGTGCCGATCGGCCGAGTACATCCGCGTCTTCCCCCGCCTCCTCCCCAGAGGCGGAGCTGTCCCGGTCGCCCTGAGGGGACACATGACGCGCTGCTTGGCCGTTCTGGCCTGGAGGTGTCGGGCCAACGGCGATGGCGCACCGATGACCATCTTGGCCGCGACCTCCGGCCTCACAGCGGCCGAAATCGCGGAGCTTGGAGCGAAGGAAAACGACTGCTGGTTCCCCTCCCACTCGACCGTCCGGTCCGAGGCCCTTGCGGCACACCGACGGCCGGCCGACGGTGTTGTCGACGACCTCGAGGCTTTCGCGCTCGTCAATGCGTTGAGCTGCGAGATCGATGCCGGCGCCTTGCGGGTCTTCGACTGCGGGTCGGCCGCGATCTACTCGTTCATTGTTGGGATCCACGCCGCCTACCTTTGGCCCGAGGCTCTCCTGTCCCATGAACTCTATACGGCCGTGGGATGGCTGGGACACCTTTGGCGCGGGCGTGAGGCCCGCATGCCGGGAGATCTCGCCGAATATTTCGAGGACGTCATCGGCCTCGCGCCGGATGGCACGCCAGTGGTCCGAGATCGGCTCCTCGCACGCTTCCTGCCCGGCACGGAGATCGTCTCGGAGATCCGGCGCGCCGCCCTGACTCGGCGGGACGGCACCTCGGCCGTCGCCGCATGGCCCGGGGTCGTGCCCTGGGCCGCTCCACCGGGTTCGGTTCCGTCGTCGAACCCGGGTCAGCACGGCGGCTGGCCGTCGTGACGCTCCAAATGCACGACGCCAACCGCGGACGAAGCGCCAAGCCCCTCACCGCGGCCGGAGGCATAGGCTCTCGGCCCCAGGCTGCCTGGCGTTGCTCATTCGCCATCAACGGGCGGTTCATGACGCAGTCCGTCACGGGCGTGCAGCGATACGGGCGGGAGATCGTCGGCGCGATGGATCGCATCCTGTCGGACAGGGCGGGTCATGCGACGCTGATCGCACCGGCGGCGCTCGATGAGCCGGTCGAGCTCAAGGCGATCACGGTGAAGCGGGCGGGCCCCGCGGGCGGACAGATGTGGGAGCAGGCGATCCTGCCGTTCCTGACCTGCGCACCGCTGTTGAACCTGTGCAACACGGCACCGGCTTTCGGGCGCGGCCACGTCGTCTGCATCCACGACGCGAACGTCTTCATCCGTCCGGACAGCTACAGCCGAAGCTTCCGAACCTTTTACAAGTTCCTCCAGCCGCTGGCGGCGCGACGCGCGCTCCAGGTCACCACGGTGTCGCACAGCGCGGCTGCGCAACTCGCCGAGCATCTGGGGATCGCGGCGCATCGGATCAGCGTCCTGCCGAACGGACATGAACACGCCCTCGCCTGGGACGCTTCGCGCTCGGCCGTCTTCGCCGGGCGGGAACCCCGCCGAGACTTCATCCTGCTGCTCGCCAGCCGGGCGCGGCACAAGAACGTCGAACGGATCATCGGCCTCGCCGGGGAACTGGATGCGCTCGGCCTCGACCTGCTGATCGCAGGCGGCCAGTCCGCAATCTTCGCCGACCTGCCCGCGCGGTCGGCGCCGAACCTCGTCTGGCTCGGCAAGGTTTCGGACGACGATCTCGCCCGCCTGTTCTCCGAGGCGCTCTGCCTGGCCTTCCCGTCGCTGACCGAGGGATTCGGCCTGCCCGTCGTCGAGGCGATGGCCCTGGGTTGCCCGGTCGTGTCGAGCGACCGGGCGAGCCTCCCCGAGGTCTGCGGCTCCGCCGCCCTCTTGGCCGATCCGACGGATGACCGGCCCTGGCTCCGCCATTTCCGGTCTCTGGCCGAGTCGCGCCAACTCGGCGCCGAATTGCGCGGCCGCGGACGGGAGCAGGTCAAGCGTTTCTCGTGGACGGCCTCGGCGCGCGGCTACCTCGGCCTCTTCGGCCATTGAAGGGCAGAACGACATGGAATCTAGGTCCCCGACGACCACGGCCGGCGCGTATCGCCAGCGGCGGGCCGCGATGGCTGTGATCGCCATGACGCTCGGCCTGTCGTGCGGGGCGGCCGAGGCCGAACCGCTGGACCTCGGCCACTACGTCCTGACCTTCGAGGAAAGGTTCAAGAGCCTCGACGTCTCGGCCGGCGGCCCCGGGACGCGTTGGATCGCGCACACGCCATGGCACGGAGACTTCGGCGATGCTTCCTTCGACGATCCCGGCCCCGACGGCCCTTTCTCCCTGACACCGGAAGGCCTCCGCATCACGGCCCGGCAGGACGGGGCGGGGCGATGGCATTCAGGGCTGATCTGCTCCATGGATCGGGATGGCGCAGGGCAGAAAGGCTTTGCGCAGCAGTACGGCTACTTCGAGATGCGGGCCAAGCTGCCCGATGGACCGGGCGTTTGGCCCGCGTTCTGGCTCATCGGCGTCGACAAAACGAGAGTCGCCTCGGAGATCGATGTCGTCGAGTATTTCGGGGCCTTTCCGGGCTATTATCATAACTGGATGCACCTGTTCGAGAATGGCCAGGACAGGCTTCTCAAAGATCACCTGAACCGCGTCCCGCCCGGGCAGATGACCTCCGGTTTCAACGACTACGGCGTACTGATCGATCCGGACCGGACGCGGTTCTTCTTCGATCGGGAGGAGGTTTGGAGCATGCCCACTCCACCGGAGTACCACCAGCCCTTTTATGTGCTGGCCGATCTGGCGCTCGGCGGCGGCTGGCCCGTCGACCGACTGAAATCCCCCGCCGTCATGGACATCGCCGACATCCTCGTCTTCCGAGACGCGCGTCAGCCAAAGGCGGCGGAGAGATGAGGGGACGACCACCGGACCGTCGGCCGACGGCGTCCAAGCCCAAGCCGCTTGCATCGGTGGACCGACGCTTCACCAGCTCAGCTTCTCGTGTCGATGCAGATTTCCACGCGGAACGGCGCAGAGCGACGTCCCGTAACCTGCTCAGGAGAGGAATACCCTTGCTGAACGCCAGCCCAACCACGCTGTTCGCCTTGAACGACAATGCCGAGGGCGCGGGCGTTTCGCCTCCGAGCGGGACGCGGGGCCGCGCGGCGGAGCCGACCTCCCGGCCCTTGCGGATCGAGGTCGTCTTCGCGACGCGCGGACGGGCATCGATCCTGTCGGAAGTCGTGAAGGCTCTGGCAGGCCAGACCCTGCCTCCCAACGCCGTCACGGTCTCCTGCGCCTCGCCCGCCGATGCCGGGGATGTGTCCCGACACGGCGGCGTGAAGCTGCTTCTCGGCCCGGCGGGGTTGGCGCGTCAGCGTAACCTCGCGCTGCGCAATCTCGCGCCCGATACCGATATCGTGGTCTTTTTCGACGACGACTTCGTGGCGCACCCGACTTGGCTCGAGGAGGTCGAGCGGTGCTTCAGGCACAATCCCGACATCGCCGCCGTCACCGGGCACGTGGTCGCCGACGGCATCAAGGGCCCCGGGATCGCCTTCGCCGAAGCCACCGCCCTCCTGGCTGTCCCGGACCTCCGGCGCGGTCGCGGGACCCGCGAGAACTACAGTCCGTATGGCTGCAACATGGCGTTCCGACGCTCCGCCATCCTCGGATTGTCGTTCGACGAGCGCCTCGTCCTGTACGGTTGGCTTGAGGATCGCGACTACGGAGGCGCCCTGGCCAAGCGCGGCGTCAGGCTCGTCAAGCTGGGGGCCGCGGTGGGCGTCCATATGGGAGCCAAGGCCGGACGCCTCCCGGGGCGTCGGCTCGGGTATTCGCAGATCGTCAACCCGATGTACCTGCGCACCAAGGGGACCATCACGCGGGCGAGCCTGCTGCAGCACTGGTTCAAGAACGTCGTCAGCAACGTCGTCCTGTCGCTCAGGCCCGAGCCTTACGTCGATCGTCGCGGCCGGCTTCTCGGCAATGTTCTCGGCTTCAGGGATCTTCTGCTGAAGGGTGCCCAGCCCGAGCGGGCGGAACGGCTATGACGGGCTCTTCCGGCGACATCCACCCGTCCGACCGCCCGACGTCGAGCCGAGAAGCACCGTGATGAACTTCAATCCCAGCATGCCCTCCCTTTCGCGCGGCCTCGACAATCCGGACCGCCTTCCTGTTCAGGGAAACGACGCCCTGGACCTGGGCGATCTCCTGGCGACCGGCCGCCGTCACGTCGGCAAGCTCGCGCTCTGGTGCTGTATCTGCGTCGGGCTCGCCGTCGCCTACCTCACCCAGACGCCGTCCCAATACGCCGCTTCGACGCTGATCCTGCTCGAACCCGTCCGCCAAAGCGGCTCGGCGCCGTCACCCGATGTCGGCAAACTGGTCGTGAACCTCGATGCGGCGCAGGCCGAGAGCCATATCCAGGTCGTGAAATCGGAGCGCATCCTGCGCTTCGTGTTCGACACGCTCGACCTCGGAAACACGGCGGAGTTCGCCGGAGCCCCGCCGAGTTGGCGCGCCCAGTTGATGAGCCGGTACTTCCCGAGGCCTCCTCGCACCGCTGAAGAAACGCACGAGGCGGCCTTCCTCAATTTCATGGGTCGCGTCGGAGCCCGCCGCATCGGGCAATCCTACGTCCTCGAGATCTCCTACACCGCCCTCGATCCGCGCACGGCGACGCGGACGGTGAACTCCATCACCTCGGCCTACCTGTGGGACCAGATCGCCGCGCTGGGACGCGGGAGCGAGTTCCTTCAAACGCGGATCGCCGACATCAAGGCGGAAGCGGATGCGGCCCTCGACGGTGTCCGCCGGGGTCAGATCCCGGACCTCCGGTTTCCCGACAGCGACGCCAGGGTGATCAGCGCGGCCATCAAGCCGACGGCCAAATCCTTCCCGCAATCGCGGGTGGTGGTCGCCCTGGCGGTGACATTCGCTCTGGCGACGGGGCTCGGCGCGATCGTGATGACCCACGCTTTCGATCGCCGCATCAGGACGCGCCGCCAGATCGGGCGGCATCTCGGGCTCGAGTGCCTGGCCGAACTGCCGCCGCTGTCGACCCGGCAACGGCGCCATCTGCCGCCCCATGGCGGCAGATGGGCGTCGAGCGACGATGCTTTCCGCCGGGCGATCCGCGACGCCCGCGCGGTGCTGATCTCGATGAACCTCGATGCCCGCCATCGCTCCATCGGCCTCGTGTCATGGCGCCGGCGGGAAGGGACATCGACGGTCGCGGCTTGCCTGGCCCACGCGGCCTCGGCCGCCTCGGAACGCGTCGTGCTGGTCGACGCCAACCTCCACGACCCCTCTCTCACGCGCACCATGGCGCCCCGCGAGCGGCGCGGCCTGACCGACAGCCTGCTGGCGCGGGATCCGCCCTCCGCGCTGTCCAGGGTCTGGATCTCCGATCACCTCACCTTCGTGCCCGCGGTGGGGGACGAGGCCGGCAGCGATCCCGATGCCTTCGTGGGTCTGCCCGAGATGCGGTGCTACGTCGACTCACTGCAGGAACAGGCCAGCGTCGTCGTGGACCTTCCCGCCGTCAGCCTGTCGTCCGACGCGCAGATGATCGGGCAGATGCTCGACGGCGTCGTGCTGGTCGTAGAAGCGGCACGGACGACCATCGACGAGGCTCACGACTGTATCGCCACCCTGAGGGCCGCGAAGATCGACGTCGTGGGGGTGATCCTCAACAGGACATCCCGCTCCTGACGAGGGCAGCGGCGAGGGCGAGAACCATCATTTCCAGTTTTAATTTCGGAAAGTATCCCGATCCCCGTAGCGTCGATCTATGGGTGTACTGCGATGCGGGTTGGCATGACCCGCGTCGACTTCGCGGTCGGCCGACCCGTCCGGCGCGACGCGGACCAGCCTCCTGGCGATCGAGGGGCGAAGTCGGAGTGACGATCAGGATGTCCATCTCCAATCCGCCGCCCGCCGCATGACGGCCCGTAGGACCGCTTTCGCCGGTGGTCTGATGGTGGCGACGCGCCTCGGCACGCGCCTGCTCGACCTCGCCAGTCTCCTCGTCCTCGCGCGGCTGTTGAGCCCGGCGGATTTCGGCCTCGTGGCGATCGCTGGCGGCATTGTGACGGTGGCGGAGGCCGCGCTGGAACTCCCCTTGAACCAGGCCCTGCTCCGCCTGGATCGGATCGAACCGCACCATCACGACACGGCTTTCACCCTGGGCGCCCTGCGTTGCGCCACCCTTTACGGCTTGCTCCTGCTGGCCATGTGGCCCCTCGAGATCTGGTTCAACGATGCGCGGCTGTTGCCGCTGGTGCTCGTCCTGGGCTTCGGCGCCCTCTCGCGGGGCATGGTGAACCCGCGGCTCGCCGAGTTCCAGAAGGCGTTGAGCTTCTGGCGCGACGTATCGATGGAGGTCACGGGCAAGGTGGTCGGGGCGGGGATCGGAATATCCGCCGCGGCCCTCACCCACAGCTATTGGTCGGTCGCCGTGGCGTCCATCGCGGCTCCCACGGCGACGCTGATCGTGTCATACGCCGTCGCCCCGTATCGGCCGCGTTGCAGCCTCGCCTCGCTGCACCTGTTCTCCGCTTCGCTCGGCTGGCTCAGCCTTGCCCAGATCATCAGCACCTCGACTTGGCAATCCGAACGCCTCCTGCTCGGGCGATTCATCCCCGTCGCCCGCCTGGGCCTCTTCACCACCGCCAGCGACCTGTCGATGATCCCGTTTCAGGCCGTCTTCGGGCCTCTGTTGAGACCGCTCCTGGCGGCCTTCCACGCCGTCAGGCACGACGAGGCCCGGCTCGCACGGAGCTACCGGATGGCGACGCGGGCCGTCATGACCCTCGGCATGCCGATCCTGGTCGGCGAGAGCCTCCTGGCGGAGCCGATCGTGCGCGTCATCCTGGGCGAGCGATGGCTCGGCATCGTGCCGCTGCTGCGCTGGCTGGCGCCGAGCTTGATCCCGGGGCTCTTCGTGCTGCCGGCCGTCTCGCTCGTCACGGCCTTCGGCGAGACGCGCGACCTCGCAGTCCGCAACGCGATCGAGATCGCGGCCAAGCTGCCGATGTTATGGCTGGCTTACAGCGTGTTCGGCCTCGGCGGCGTCGCGCTGTCGCGCCTGTGCTCCGAAGCCGTCGCTGCTTACTTCTGCATGCGGGTGGTCCGGCGGATGGTCGGCCTGTCGATGCGGCGGCAGCTGTCGGACGCGTGGCCCTGCTTCGTGGCGACGGCGGTGATGGCGCTCGCTGTCCTGTGGTTGCGGGCCTCGGCCGCGCCGGGGCGAGTCCCGGTCGCCGACCTCGGCATGAGCGTGGCCGGGGGGGCTGCGGTCTATTTCGGGGTCATCGCCGGGCTCTGGCACCTGAACGGACGGCCCGACGGCGTCGAGGCGGTGGCCGCCGGCCTGCTGACCGCGCTGCGGGACCGGATGGTGGCGAGGATGGGACGGACCGTGGTCGACGCGAGGCCGAGATGACAGACAGCCCCACCCCGGGTCCCGATCGCAGCCGGCCGGCCGACCGAAGGCGGGAGCTGCGTTCGCGCACACCCGCACGACCCGCTCGGCCGTCTCCGCGATGGCGACCGGCTTTGCGGGTGTCCATCTCCGGCTCGTGCCCGCCGGCGCCTGCGGACGGTGCCGCTTCCGTGTCGATCCGGGTCCGGCATCCATCGCGGCCCTCGATCGAGGCGCAGTCGACATGCTGATGCCGCTCAAGCGAGTTCTGAAGCGCGCCATCGAGCCCTTGATCTATCGCTTCCCGCCGTCGTATCTCGGTCCGGCCGGCCTGTATCTCTGGTTCGACTGCCTGTATGCGACGAGGAACCTGGACGGCGTCGCCCTCGAGGTCGGCTGTTACCTGGGCGCCACGGCTGCGCTGGGCGCCCGGTATCTCGCGGAGATCGGCAGCGACCGCCCCTACTTCGTGCTGGACACCTTCTCCGGTCCCATCGACGAGCACGTCTCCGCCGAAGTGAGGTTGGGCGGCACCGACAGGCATCGGCACGACTTCTCCGGTAACACGCCGGGACTGGCGCGGCGGGTGATGGACCGCCATGGGGGCGGTTCCGTGACGATGATCGTGGGCGACATCACCAGCATCCCCGAGGGGGAAATCCCCGGGCGCGTTGCGGCCTGCCTGCTCGACGTCGGCTTGGCCGAGCCGGTCCACCTCGCGCTCCACCGGATCTATCCCAGGATGGCCGCTGGAGGCATCATCATGGTCGACGATTGCGACGACCGCACGGACTATAAAGCCCGCCTTGGCTACGAGCGGTTCATCGCCGAGATGGGGCTACGCCGAGAGATCACCTTCGGCAAGGGCCTGGTGAGGGTGCCGCATCCGAAGATTGACGAGCCGTCGGTCGAGGGCGCGATGGCGTTATGATCTGCCGTTCCGGTGGATCAGGACCGACGATGCACAGTTTCCAACTGTCGAGACCGGATGCCGCTGATGCTTTCCTTCCAGCTTTCGCACTTCGGAACCAAGTTTGGGGATCGGCACCTCATACCGGCCGTCGAAAGTGCTGACACATCTTCGACGGGTCACGCCGCATGGGCGGCGGCGCTCATTCACGCTTGCCAGCGGTCAGAACATTCGATTACTAGTATTTAGTTTCGAAAAGTAATACAATATGGCATTTTTAGCATAATGATCTGACATGTTGCGATCGATATATCTCGGATTTAATTCTATGAAGGAAAAACATCATATACCGTCTCTTGATGGGGTCAGGACCCTTGCATTGACGTTAGTTGTCCTGACTCATCTGAGCCACTCGCGCTTCCCAGGCGGAGATATCGGGGTCGACGTCTTCTTATAATTGATCGGATTTATCATAACAGGGATCTTGCTTCGTGAGCGCGACATCACGGCAGCCACGTTCCTCGGTGCTTTCTACATGAGGCGCATATTGCGGCTCATGCCGGCTCTGGTGCTCGTGGTTGTGGTCACTCTGTGTCTTGGTCTCTCTATCGGAGAGCCGGGCCCGAACAAGGTCGGGAGCGCTCTGGCGTCCTGCTTGTACGTCATGGATTTCGTGCGAGCTTACAGCGGCTATTCGGAATCGAGCGCCCTCGGACACACTTGGTCACTGGCAGTCGAAGAGCACTTCTACCTGATATGGCCATTGCTCATCGGGCCTTTATGCTCCCTGCCAACGAAGCTGCGCGCTCCGGCCTGCATTGCAGGAGTGAGCCTGTTAGTGTGTTGGCGCACTTGGGGAGTCAGGCACGGCTTTAGCCATGATAGGATCTACTATGCTTTTGACATGCGAGCAGACCAGTTGCTCGTCGGTTGCGCTCTCGCGGCTTGGTTGGCCGAAAGATCTGCCCGTCATCCGATCAAAGTACCTCGATACCTACCCGAACTCGCCCTTGTGATTCTTCTCGGAACGACCGTTGCGGGAACGGGGACAGGTTGGGTTTTTCGCGCCTTCGTTCCTCTCGTCATATCGGTCGCGTCGTCGAGCCTCATCCTCGGATTGATCGCAAGTCCAACCTCCGTCCTGTCCAGGGCGTTCTCCGCCGCCCCACTGATTGCCCTGGGACGGGTGTCATACGGAATCTATCTCTGGCACTGGCCATTATTGCTGGAAGCGAGGTTTTTCTGGCCAGACAGCAAAAGCGCCGCCGTCATGGCCATCCTGGCCAGCATTCCTATCGCCTTCGCTTCCTACTATCTGCTCGAGAGACCGTTCTTGCGCTTGAAGCGTCGTTTTGAACGCGGGGCGGACGGACCGGCCCTTGATGCTGAGACAGTCGAGCTCAGCCGTCAAAATGTCGTTGGAACTCGGAACCTGCCATCGGCCGGTGTGAAGTCGTGAGTCCACAAGCGAAGGTCCGCTCGAACCGGCCCACCGCAGAGAAGGGAAGCGTGCCTCGTACCGTTCCGAAACCCGTCCTTCTGCGACAGCGATCGGCACGTCGCGCGGCAGGGTGCCGCATCGAAGCGGCGTCCCACAGATCGCCGAAGCTTTGGCGATCCTCCGACCCTTCGCCGAGGCCGACCCGATCGGCGCTGCACGCGGCCCTGGCTATGACCCTCGATAAGTCACGATAGAGATCGACGATGTCTCATTCAGGTCTCAAGCACGTCATCGGCCTCGACGTGATCAGGTTGGGTGCGGCCCTGATGGTCGTCCTGTACCATTTCGGCTTCTGGCACTGGACGCGAGGCATGCCGTTCGCGTCGGCGATCCCGGAGGAAGCCGCTGCCTTTCTGTCGGCGCACCCTGGGTGGGCCGCGCGCCTCAATTTCGGATGGATCGGGGTCGAGATCTTCTTCGTGATCTCCGGCTTCGTGATCGCCTGGACGGCGTCGGAGGCGACATCGGCGTCCTTCATCAGGAGCCGGTTTCTGCGGCTCGCCCCGGCCAGTTGGATCGCCGCGACATCGACGATCCTGGTCAAAGTGTGGCTGGGCGCCGCTCCGGACGGGCATCTGGGCCTTCACTATGTCGAGACGCTGGTGTTTTGGCCGCTCGACGCGATCGATCCCGTGTGGTGGACGCTCGGCATCGAGATCGACTTCTATCTGCTCGCCTATGCCATGATCCGGTCGAGGCGCGCCGGTTCCATCGATCGCGTCATGACATGGATCGGTCTGGGAAGCGGGGCCTTCTGGATCGTCGCACTGACGCTCGGCCACGGTCTCGAAGGGTCGACGGGGCTCGGCGGCACCCTCCACACCCTCGTGCTCAAAGCACAGGGCAATCGCGAGCTGCAGTTGCTGCTCGTGCAACACGGCTGCCTGTTCGCATTCGGTGCGGTCATGTGGACGACTTGGACGGCCGGGGCGACGAGAGGTCGCCTGATGACCCTGGTCGTCCTCGGGGCCGCATGCGCGCTCGAGATCGTGGGCCAGAACGGCATCATCCAGCGGGCGGCCAGGCTGGACCTGTCGCCTCTGCCCGCTCTCGCGGTCTGGATCGGAGTCGTCGTGGTGTTCGCGGCATCGCTGCGCTGGAACCAACGGTTGATAGCTTGGGCGGGCGGGGCGGCGGCGATGTTCCGTTTCGGGGGCCTCATGACCTATCCGCTCTATCTCTTGCACGATGCGATAGGGACGGCGATCGTCATCGGCCTCGCGCCCGAGATCGGGTCCGCGGCCGTCGTGGTCGCCGTGGCCGGATCGGTCGGGGCAGCGACGATCGTGACGGCTTGGCTGGAGCCGGGGTTGCGACGTCTTCTGACCCGCATTTGGCCCAAGGCCGAGATCTTGCCCCTTGCCGGAGCCGCCGTGATCGGAGAGGCCGTTCTCACGCGGACTGGTCGTGACGCGGCACGGGAAGACGCTCGGAACAGGGCGCTCGGAGAGCACGACGAAGGAGGGTATCCGCTGGTGTCGTCCTGAAGCAGGGTCCGCGACCGGCCGTGTCGGCCACCCGACCGATGCCGCCCTTGAAATCCTCGATCAGCGAATCGGCGAGCCGGATCGTGAGGGCGAGAGCGGTCTGCGTCGGGTTGGCGTGACCCGAGGTCGGAAAAACGGAACTGCCCGCGATGTAAAGGCCGTGGACGCCGTGGACCCTGCAGGCCGGATCGACCACCCCCATCGACGGGTCGACCGACATCCGCGTCGCCCCGATGGGATGCGCGACGTCATACAGGTTCAACGGGCCGCCATCGTCGGCCACCCCGGCGATCGGTGCCGGGATCGGAAGGCCGAGCCGCTTCGCCTCGGATCTGAACAGCGCCACCATGGCGCGGACGGTTCTCGCCTCCGCCTCGCCGACCTTCCAATCGATCCGAGCCAAGGGGACGCCGTGCGCGTCGACTCGGCTCGCGAGCGTCAATCGACTGTCCGCGCGGGGGACTTGTTCGACGATGCATTCGAGATGGAGCGCGGAAAGGCGGCGCACGGGCCCCCGCCTGGCCCAGGCGACCCGGGCGGCGGCCTG
>CAXUOD010000095.1:0-4723 GCA_964252585.1 uncultured Lichenihabitans sp.
GAGATCGCCTTCGCGACCAAGCCCGCCATCGCGCGCGACCTCGTCGCCGCGGCGCGCGACGCCGGGGCGCCGTGCGCCTTCGTCCTGGCCGACGCGCTTTACCGCTCGGACTCGCAGCTGAGGCACATGCTCGAGGCGCGTAGGCAGCCTTACATGCTCGCCGTGCGCTCCAACCACAATCTCCGCTTTCTGGAGAACTGGACGCTGGTCGAGACCGATCCCTTCACGATCGCTGACGATCTCGCGCCCGGAGCCTGGGCGACCCACGCGGCCGGCGGAGGTGCGCAAGCCATGCAATACCGCTACTCTCAACATCTTCAAATGCAACTGTAACACGAGTCAGCTTGTGCGAGAGGGCTGGCGAGCGCCAGAAGCTTCCGTTGGCGGGTCGCCACCTTGCGGACATTCAGCGGGCCGATGCTGAGCCGTCTGGAGTAGACCCATCCAGGACATTGCGCTGTGATCCACGTCGACCTGAGAGCGGTCGTTCCGGGCGTGGGATGCGGATCGTGGCAAGGTTCGCGCATACGCTTGGATCAGTGCGCGACACGCGTCCTACCGGGACGTGTGCCGTAGCGTTCTTTAAACGCCCGGCTGAAGGCGCTTTCGGACCGATACCCAACCTCAGCCGCGATCTCTGCCAGCGAGCAGGCTGAACTTGCCAGCTTGCGTCGGGCGAGTTCGAGCCGGAGCTCGGAAAGAAATGCGAGCGGCGCGATGCGAGCGGTTTTTCGGAAAATCCGAACGAGGCTGGCGCGCGAGGCGTTCGCAAGATCGGCTAGTTCGTCAAGCGTCCAAGCCCGGCTGGGCTCGTTCAGCATGGCCACCACGGCGCGACCGGCCTGGGGATGTCCAAGAAGGGCGAGCACGCTATCAGAGGCCTGTTCGGTTTCGATGTGGGTTCGGACGACCATAACGAGGAGCGCACTGGCGAGATCATGCGCGATCGCGGCCGCTCCGGGACGCGCCGCATCAAGCTCCTCCCTCACCAGCGTGATGAGCCGCCGCAGGTGCAGCGCATCCGCACGGTCAGCCGCCGCCACCACGATCACCTCCGGCAAGGCGGACAGCACGAGGTTGTGACCGGCAAGGTCGAATTTCAGCCGCCCGCAGAGGAGTTGCGCATCCGGCTCGTCGTCGGTGTTGGACTTGACCAGGATCGCACCATTCGAACGCCCCCGAATGCCGAAAGGGCCCGTGGCGGTTGGCAGCGTGTTGACCCCATGCATAACGTGCGCGCTTCCGCGCGGCAGCATCGCCACATCGCCCGCCCTGAGTGGGATCGATTGTCCCAGCCCCGAGATGTGGAGCACGCACGCACCATCCGTGACGACGTGGAACGGCGCCCACGCATCAGTTTCGGGCGGGTGGGGAGACGCCCACTGATCGCCGAACCGGCAAAGATCCTGAAGCTCCGGACGCACTCTGAGCAGGGCCGCCAAGCTGCTCAGCGCGTCCGGCGAAGCGCTCATGAACGATCCCATCCCGCCCATCCAATTGATCCGCTGGGTCATGAAGCTGAGCCGTGCAGGCCTTCGCTGACCCCTCAACAAATCATAGATTAAAGAACGTGCAAACGTGCTGCCAAGACCAGGGAGGCGCATCGTGGAGACGATTACTACCAAGGACGGGATCGTCATTTTCTACAAGGACTGGGGTCCTCGGGACGCGAAACCGATCGTGTTTCACCACGGCTGGCCTTTGAGCGCGGACGACTGGGACGGGCAGATGATGTTCTTTCTCGAGCACGGCTACCGGGTCATCGCTCATGACCGCCGCGGCCATGGCCGCTCGACCCAGACCGACACCGGCAACGATATGGATACCTACGCGGCCGACGTCGCCGAGTTGACCGCGACCCTCGATCTCCGGGACGCCATCCACGTCGGCCATTCAACTGGGGGCGGCGAGGTGGCGCGCTACGTCGCCCAGCACGGAAAAGGTCGCGTATCCAAAGCGGTGCTGATCAGCGCGGTGCCGCCGATCATGGTCAAAAGCGATAAGAACCCTGGCGGCACGCCCATCGAGGTTTTCGACGAGATCCGGAAGGGCACAGGCTTCAACCGGGCGCAGTTCTACATCGATATTACCCTGCCGTTCTACGGGTACAACCGTATGGGCGTGACGCCGGTGGAAGGCATTCGCCGCAATTGGTGGCGCCAAGCGATGATGGGCGGGATCAAGGCCCATTACGACTGTGTCCAGGCCTTTTCCGAGACCGACTTCACAGACGATCTGAAGGCGATCGAAGTCCCGACCCTGGTGCTGCACGGCGAGGACGATCAGATCGTGCCATTCGCCGACGCCGGGCCGCTTTCCGCCAAGCTGCTCAAGAACGCCACGACCAAATTCTACCCGGGCCTCCCCCACGGCATGCCGACCACGCACGCGGACCGGATTAACACAGACCTTCTGGCGTTCATTCGAGGTTGAGCGCCATGCCGCGCTGACACCGTCACTAAGCCACACCGCCTCGCGGGTCGCTCATGCCGACCCGAGAGACGACGTTAGGACTGGCCCGTTGCAGGCTCTCTCCTGCGCCTGACAGGGATCACCATCATGGCCAACTCGTATTCGGGGATCTCCCGGCGCGGCTTCTGCCTGTGCTGCCTGTCGTCTCCAGCCGTCGCTGCCGGGGCATGGCTCACACCCCGTCAAGCCTTCGCCGAAGCGCTCGGCATCGTTCAGCGCATCCAGGCCGCGGCCGCCACCACACCGATCGCCATCCACACATTGCGTGGCGGACTCGCCGTGCTGGAGGGCTCAGGCGGTAATGTCGCGGTTCTGTCCGGCCCCGATGGAAAGGTCCTGATCGATGCCGGTATTGCGGTCTCCCAGCCCCAAGTCGCAACTGCCTTGGCAACGCTAGGCCCGGAACCGGTCACCCACCTGATCAACACGCATTGGCACTTCGACCATACCAACGGCAATGAGTGGCTGCATGAGTCCAGCCCCAGCATCCTGGCGCATGAGAACACGCGCAAGCACCTTCTGACGACACAGCGCGTCGAGGACTGGAGCTACGACTTCCTTCCGCTTTCAGCCGCTGCGCTGCCGACCGATCTGATGACCGATGAGCGGAACCTGACGCTCAATAAGACCAGTCTGGCGCTGAAGTATTATGGCCCGGCGCACACTGATAGCGACATCTCGGTCCACTTCAAGGAACCCGATGTCCTGCACACCGGCGACACTTTCTGGAATGGCATCTACCCTTTCATCGATTACTCGACCGGCGGGAGTATCGATGGATCAATCCGCGCAGCCGACGCGAACCTGGAACTCGCGACCGGCCAGACCATCATCATTCCTGGTCACGGGCAGCCCGTCAGCAATCGATCGGAGTTGCGCGACTTTCGCGACATGCTGGTCGGTGTTCGGTCGAACGTCGCTGCGCTGAAGGAGAACGGACACTCGCTCGAGGCCATCGTCTCGGCCAAGCCGACTGCGGCCTATGACGCCAAATGGGGCAATTCCGTCATCAGCCCGGCGCTGTTCACCAAGCTTGTTTTCGAAGGGACGTGACCAGCGCCAGACAGGAGGCTGATCCAAAACGGGAGAACGACCATGCCAGGCAGGTTCGAAAACAAAGTCGTTGTGGTGACCGGCGGGACGAGCGGCATCGGCCTCGCCACTGCGACGGCCTTTGCCAGGGAAGGCGCTTCCGTCATCATCACCGGCCGGAGGCAGGAGGCGCTCGATGCCGCCGTGCGGGCGATCGGTGATCGGCTGACCGCCGTCCGCGCCGACATGGCAAGTCTCGCGGACATCGACCGATTCTATGACGCGATCCGGCAGGAGCATGCCCAGATCGACGCCCTCTTCGCCAATGCCGGGGGTGGCGAGTTCGCGCCGCTCGGCGCGATCACGGAGGAACACTTCGACCGAACGTTCGACACCAACGTGAAGGGTGTCCTGTTCACCGTGCAGAGAGCGCTGCCGCTGCTCAAGGACGGCGGTGCGGTCGTGCTCAACGCCTCCACCACGAGCATCTCTGGCACGCCGGCGTTCAGCGTCTATTCGGCTTCGAAGGCCGCGGTGCGCAGCTTCGCGCGCAATTGGATCCTCGACCTTAAAGACCGTCGCATTCGGGTCAACGCCGTCAGCCCCGGTCCCACCGACACCGCCGGTTGGGACGAGCTGTTCGGCGGCCGTGAGCAAGCCGAGGAAATGAAGGAGGTCCTCAGTCGCCAGATTCCGGCCGGCCGCGTCGGCAGGCCTGAGGAGGTCGCCGAAGCGGTGCTGTTTCTCGCGTCTGACGAAGCGAGCTTCATCAACGGCGTCGAACTCTTCGTCGATGGCGGGCACGTCCAGATCTGAACAGCCGGCACGAATCATCGCAGCGGTTCTGCCCGAGCAACGAGGAGTTCCGGTTTTCCGACAACTCGAACGTCGTTGTTCAACAAACTTGAAAGGGAACGGGCATGGTTAGCTTCTCTACCCGCATCTTTGCAGCCGCTGCATCCGCAGCACTCCTCGCATCGACTACCTTTCCTGCCGTTCACCTCGCGAGCGCTCTCGCGGCTGAGACCAGCCCGGCTGCGAAAATTGCAGTCACGCACTACCGGACCGCGAAGGTCGACGGCGTCACGGTATTGTACCGCGACGCAGGTCCTGAGGGCGCATCCATCGTGCTGCTGCTGCACGGATTTCCAACATCCTCGCACATGTTCCGCAATTTGGTCCCGTTGCTTGCCGACCGCTATCATTTGATCGCGCCGGA
>CAXUOD010000095.1:4823-13145 GCA_964252585.1 uncultured Lichenihabitans sp.
CTTATACGTTCGGGCACTATGCCGACCTGGTCGACGGGTTGTTGGGGCAGGTCGGTGCGCGACGCTACGGCATATATGTCACGGACTACGGCGCCCCAGTGGGATCCAGTTAGACTTGTTTCACGATTACGGCAGCAACGTTCCGCTCTACCCCCAATCCGACAAATCTTCCCGGCTGATGGGGCAGCCCCCTACCTACGGGACCTGCCCGACGCTGAAATGCACCTGCTCGACACCGGCCACTTTGCGCTCGGAGACCAGCTCGACGTCATGGCTGCGATGATCAGGAGCTTCCTCGACAAACTGAACTGACGGGTTGCCGTGCCTTGTTATCACAGAGGGGAGCCACGCATGTCTGTGTCGAACCATTACGATGTTCTCGTCATCGGCAGCGGCGAGGCGGGCAAGTACCTCGCCTGGCATACGGCACGCGAAGGGCAGCGAACGGCAGTCGTCGAGCGCAAGCTCATTGGCGGCTCGTGTCCCAATACCAATTGCCTGCCCAGCAAGAACGAGATCTGGAGCGCAAAGGTAGCCGACCTCGTCCACCATGCCGACCGGTATGGCTCCGCCCCGAGTGTGGTGCCGGCCGACATGCGCCAGGTCCTAGGCCGCAAGCGCGCCATGGTGGACGGCCTCGTGGCCCTGCACCTCGCGCTCTTCAAGTCGAGCGGCGCGGAGCTGATCATGGGTCGGGCGCAGCTGACTGCGCCGAAGACTGTCGAAGTCACCCTGAATGAAGGGGGTACGCGCGTGCTCACGGCAGCGCGGCTTGTGCTCTGCCTCGGCAGCCGTGCCGCCTTTCCCGCGGTACCTGGTCTCGCGGATGCAGCGCCGCTGACCAACATCGAGCTCCTCGAACTCGACACGCTGCCGCCGCACCTTATCGTGCTCGGAGGCGGCTATGTGGGGCTGGAGTTCGCGCAGGCTTTTCGCCGTTTCGGCAGCGTCGTCACTTTGATCGAGCCGGGTCCGCGGCTCGCCGGCCGCGAGGACCCGGAGGTGAGCGACGCGTTGCGCGACCTGATGGTCGACGAGGGTGTCGCAGTCACGTGTGATTCCAAAGTGATCAAGGTCGACGGACGCTCGGGCCAAACCGTCGATGTCCACCTGAGCACGCCGGACGGCGATCGGACGATCACGGGCAGTCATCTCCTGGTCGCGACGGGCCGGAAGCCCAACACAGCCGGCGTCGGCTTGGAGGCCGCCGGTATCACCGTCGACAGCCGCGGCTTCATTGAAGTCAACGACCGGCTGGAGACGAGCGCGCCCGACACCTGGGCGGTGGGCGATTGCGCAGGAAGCCCCCAATTCACTCACGCGGCCTTCGACGACTTCCGGGTGATCCGCGACACCTGGGCCGGCCAGGCCCGCAGCACGCGCAATCGGCTGATCCCCTACTGCATGTACACCGACCCGCCGCTCGCCCGCGTCGGCCTGAGCCCGGACGAGGCTGCGAGGCAGGGCAAGGCAGTGCGGGTTGCCACGCTGCCGGTCGCCAACGTGCTGCGCGCTCAGACGACATCGGAGACGCGTGGCTTCATGCAGGCGGTAGTCGACGGTGCGAGCGATCGGATCCTCGGCTTCACCATGTTTGGGTCCGATGCCGGCGAGGTTGTCGCGACGGTGCAGACCGCCATGCTGGCCGGCATGTCCTACACGGGGCTGCGCGACGCCATCCTGGCGCACCCGACAATGGCAGAAGGCTTGAACCCGCTGTTCGGCCGCATCTCGGTCGGAACCCCGTAGGATCACGACCTCGAGTCCGGCACGCAAAGTCTGCTTAGCCGAGAACGCGAACGAAAGCGGACCGTCGCCACCACCCAAATTGGACGTCGATGCAAACAAACGTTGCGTCGGACGTTCCCGAAACGAAAAACGTGTTGGACGGATGTGGCCGAGGGGGCTCGATTGCGCCCGTGGCAACGCTGACCTGTTCCCCAGTCTTTGTCGCCCGTCACGCCGACCCCTTAAGTGCCTCGTGGAGTTGCGCGACGGCTGCCGCGCCTTCACCGACGCCCGCAGCCACACGTTTTGTCGAGCCCGAGCGAACGTCGCCGACCGCGAAGACGCCCGGCACGGTCGTCTCCAGCGGCAGGGCGGTCCGCCCGAAGGCAACCCATTGGGGGCCGCCGTCCGGATCGCCCGTCCGCACGAAACCCTTGGCGTCGACCTCTACGCCGCACGCGTCCAGCCAGGCCGTATTCGGATCAGCCCCGATGAAGAGAAACAGGTGGCGGAGCGGGTAGGTTTGCGAAGTTCCCGCTTCCCGGAACGTCGCTTGGGCGAGATGGCCGTCAGCGTCGCCCGCCACGGCAACGATCTCGCAGTGTCGATGCAACGTCACGTTGGGCAGGGCCTCGATCCGCTCGATCAGGTAGCGCGACATGCTGGCTTCGAGGCCCGCTCCGCGCACGACGAGGTGGAGGCGCCTGACCTTCGGAGCCAGGAAAGCGACCGCTTGTCCGGCCGAATTGCCGCCTCCGACGAGCGCCACCTCCTCGCCGGCGCAGAGCCGCGCCTCGACGGCCGACGCCCAGTAGGACACGCCCGCCCCGTCGAACGCGTCGAGCCCGTCGATGGGGGGCTTGCGGTAGCGGGCGCCCGACGCGATCACGACCGCTCTTGCCTGCACGATCCGACCGTCCTCCGATGCGATACGCAACGCCCCGCCGGGGCGGCGCCCTGAACCGCCGCAGTCGAGGCGGGCAGCCTTGAGCGGAATGCCGATCTCGGCACCGAACTTCGTTGCCTGGGTAAAGGCTCGGCCCGCAAGCGCCTGGCCCGTGATGCCGGTGGGGAAGCCGAGATAGTTTTCGATACGGGCCGACGCTCCGGCCTGGCCGCCCGGCGCACGTTCGTCGAGAACGATGACGGAGAGACCTTCGGACGCGGCATAGACCGCGGTGGCGAGGCCCGCCGGCCCTGCACCGACGACCGCAACATCGTAGAGCCGATCCGGGTCGATCGACGCCGTCATGCCGAGGCGGGCGGCAAGTTCGACCTCGGTCGGGTGGTACAGCACGGTGCCGTCGGGGCAGATCACGACAGGAAGGTCCTCCGGTCCGGCCGCGAACCGGGCAACGATCGCGGCCGCGCCTTCATCGGCGGCGGTATCGAGAACGACATGCGGGTAGCCGTTCCGGCCGAGGAACGTCTGCAAGTGCACGAGTCTGGCGGCGTCGCGTGGGCCGACGAGGATCAGACCGGCGCTGTCACCCGCGATCAGCGCCATCCGGCGCAGGATGAAGGAGCGCATGACGGTCTCACCGATCTCGGCCGACCCGATCATCAAGGCCCGCAGATGTACGGCATCGAAGGGGACCGCCTCACAACCCTGCGGACCCGCTCGACCCTCGGCGATGGCGGGCCGACCGGCCAGCTGACTCATTTCACCGGTCATCTGGCCCGCCCCATGGCGCACGATGGCGCTCTCGTGACCGAGACCGTCGCGGCGGGTCACAGCAACGGAGCCGGACATCACGAGATAAGCGGGCGCGTCTTTGGCACCGAGTGCGAAGAGGAGCTCGCCAGGCGCGAACCGACGGACTTCGCCGCTCGCAAAGCGTCGTGCCCTCTCCCGATCGGCTTCCGAGAGGGTTGGGAACATTTGGTCGTGGCGATCGGCAACGCGTGTCATGGACGGACCTCGGCAGGCATGGTCGGTGGCGGATCGTCGCTCTCCGACAATCCCGGGTGAGCCGGCAGCCGGCGCAGGCTGGGGGGTTGCCGGTCGCGGTCCGGATCGGAGTGACAACCGGCTACGGGCTTGTCGTCCAGCGACACCTGGACGGTGGTCGACATGCCGGGCTTCAGAAGACCTGCCCCGGCGTCCGTCCGATTGGCTCGGAGGCGCACCGGGAAACGGCGTACGATCTTGGTGAAGTTGCCGGTCGCGTTATCGGGCGCCACGAGGGCGAACTCGGACCCGGCAGCCGGCCCTACGGCTTCGACGTAACCGCAGACGATACGACCACCGAAGGTGTCGAGCGCAATGGCGGCGCTCTGCCCGGCCTTCATTTGCGCGAGCTGTGTCTCGCGGAACTGCGCCTCGATCCAGAGGCCATCCTTGGGCACGATCGAGAGCATCCGGGTGCCGACGGACACGTACTCGCCCACCCGGGTCAGTCGGTCGGCCACGGTCCCGTCGACCGGAGACCAGACCGCCGTGTCCTCCAGGGCCGTTCGCGATGTCTCCAGCGCGGCATTTGCCGCTTCGACTTCCGCCCCGGCCACGGTGACGCCCGCCTGCAATACTCCGATCTCTTGCCTCTGGTAGTCGAGCTGAGCCGCCGCCGAAGAGACCGCAGAGCGGGCGCTGACGTCCGTCGCTGTCGCCGTGTCGAACGTCGCCTGCGTTCCCGCGCCCTTGCTCAGCAGCTCCCTCGCTCGGCTCAGCGATACGGTGGTGTTGGCATCCTGGGCCTTCGCGGCATCCAATGCAGCCTGGGCGACGGCGACTTGAGACGCCTGCAATTGCAGCTTGGCTTTGGATTGGGAAAGCCCGGCGACGGCCTGATCCAACGCGGCCTCTGCGCGAACGACCGCGGCCCGATAGTCGCGCGGATCGATGCGGACGAGGACCTGTTTGGCCTTCACGACATCGTCGTCGTCGGCCTCGATCGCGACCGCGTAGCCGGCAACGCGCGGCGAGAGCACCGTGATCTCGGCCCGCACATAGGCGTCGTTCGTGGATTGCACCGTTGCGTGCTCGTCGTAGCTGCGCCAGCCATACCAGGCAGCAGCCGCGATGGCGGCCAGCACGAGCACCGTTGCGATCAGTCTTCGTACCGCGCTCAAGGCCTCGCTCCCTCTCGGAAGGAGGGCAAGCGCGGCAGCAAGGGAACCAGCAAGGCAAAGATCGCCAGCGTTGCCGCGATGCCGATGAAAACGTCGGAAAAGGCTAGCCCATAGGCCTGCGTGCTCAGGGTTGTGGCCAAGCTGGTCTCTGCGGCACGGCTGGCCGCGGCGGTGTCCGAAGTGATGGCCGCATAGCCCTGGATGAGTCCGGCGAGCCTCGCAGCCCCCGCGGCATTGGCGCTGGACACCCCATCGACGAGCCGAGCCGAATGGAAGTTCTCCCGGACCCGAAGCATGAAGGCTACGCCGGTCGTCGACCCTGCCGTCCCGAGGACCCGGGTCAGGTTGAAGAGTCCCGCGGCCGTAGCTCCAGCGGCGGGCGGCACGCCCGTCGTCGCGAAGCTCATCACGCTGGTCAGGTACAGCCCTTGCCCAAGCCCGGCGACGATCAGTGCCGGAACGAACTGTTCTCCCTGCCAGGTCGGATCGACCTGCGCGGCCAGGAGAGACCCGGCCGCGAAGGCCGCCATCCCGGCTCCCAGCGCCCAACGCGGGTCGAGCCGCCGGTTCCAGAGATAGGCGGCAGGAAAGCCCACGACCTGGCCCGCCAACAGCCAGAGTGTGGCCTGCCCGGCGTATTCGAGGCGAAACCCATCCAGCCTCGCCAGGGCTTGCGGGACCGCGAAGCTCGCCAGAAGGAGGCCGAAGCGAAGCGAGAGGGCTTCCGCAAGCCCGAGACCGAAGCTCGACGAACCGAGCAGACGCAGGTCGAGCAACGGCTTGGGTGCGATCACGAGCCAGGCAAGCCCGAGGGCGGAAAAAGCCCCCGCTGCCGCGATCAGCGGAGCCATCCACGACGTCTCGAGCCAGAAACGTCGCTCGCCCTGCGTGAGAACGAGCAGGGCCAGCATGACGCCCGAGGACAAAAGCGCATAGCCGACCCAATCGACGTCGCGAAAGCGATCGAGCCGACGTGCTTCGCGAGGCAGCAGCACGAGAGCCGTGGCGAGGGCCACGGGCGTCCACAGGATATCGAACACCTGGTCGCCCCGACCGCCCCAATGGCTCGTCATGGCACCGGCGAGAAGCGCGGCTAAAGCGCTCGGTGCCGACGACACGAAGGCGAACAGCATGAGCGGCAAGCCTCGATGCGGTGCGGAAAACGCGCGCAACGCCCAGCCCATCATGGCGACCGGCAGGAGACCCGCCGCAAAGCTCTGGACGAAGCGAAGCGGGACGGCCGTGGTCAGGTCAGGAGCTGCGCCGATCGCGACCGCCAGCAGACCGGCGACGATGCACGCCCAAGCCACCACGGTGCGGATGCCCGCCGCGGCCACCAGCGGAGAGGCGATGAGCACGGCTGCACCCTCGGCCATGGTGCCGGCGCTGACAACCCACGATGCGTCGTCGGCCGAAACGCCCATGGAGCCGCCGAGGTCGGCTTGCGCCAATCCGTGAGCCTGTGCCGAAAGGCCCGCCAACAGGGCCGCGAGCCCGGTCGCCGCGAGGCCCCGCCACGCGACGTTGGACGGGATCGGCGGCGGCGCTGCGGACGGTGTCACGGCGGCAGCCGGGTCGATCAGGCCTTCGGCACCCCGACCTTGTTGTTGGCCAGCATCCCGTAGAACGGCAGATGCTCGTGCATGACGGCCAATGTCCCCTCGGCGGTCGGCCGCCGCCAATCGGCTTGCAGCCCCGCCGCGATCACCGCCCAATTGACGCAGACGGCGCCGGCCTGCACCAGCCGCATGATGGAGGCGAGCTCGCTCATCTGGTCCCAGCAACCGGAGGCATCGTAGACCGCGAAGACGTCGTAGCCGGCCGCGAGGGCCGACAGCACCGGGAAGATCAGGCAGACATCGGTCGTCACCCCCGCCATGATCAGCTTCTTGCGGCCCGTCGCCTCGACGGCATGGACGAAATTGGGATCGTCCCACGCGTTGATCGGTCCTGGCCGATAGACCGGCTCGACATGCGGGAACATCGCGAGCAGTTCCGGCATCAGCGGGCCGTTGGGGCCTTCCGCATAGCTCGCGGTGATCACGGTCGGCAGGTTGTGCACCTTCGCGATCTTGGCGAGGCCGAGGACGTTCGAGCGGAAGTCGGACAACTTGATGTCCTGAACACCGAGCATCGTCCCGGTCTGGTGGTCGATGAGCAGCATCGCGGCGTTATCGGCGGTCAGCGGCTCGAGAAAGCGTTCGGTCTCGGGCATCATGGCTCCTGTGTTCTGCTGACGATGATCGTCACGCTGCGTCAGCGCGGATCCGCCGACGTCTGCTCCCAGCCGGCCCCGGCTTCGCAGGTCCAGTAATTGTTGAAGATCAGCCGCAGCGTGCGCTCGTCGGGCATGGGGAGATCGGCGGGTGGAAGCTCGCGGCGCAGTGCCGGTTGCGCGAGGCTCTTGATGATCTGTTCGAAGCCGGCCGGCGTGTAGCCGTTCATGACGTGGCACTCGTCGCTGGTGACCTTGAAGGAATGGACGGTGCCGCGCGGGACCCACAGGCTGTCACCAGGCTTCGCCGCGATCGCCTTGCCGCCGACCGTCATGTCCATGGTGCCGCCGAGCACGTGGAACCACTCGTCATTGTAATTGTGCACGTGGGGGACCAGCGCCCCGGAGCCGCCCCGCATGCGTTGCTCGATGACCGAAAAGGCGCCTCCGGTCTGGTCACCATCGGCGAGCACGACCCAGACGATGTCGTACATCCAGTAGGCCGGGGACGTCTCCCACGATCCGACGAAAGCGGGAAGGGGTGCTGATCGAACCATGTTGGCCTCGCTGATACGATGGGTGTCGGCTCACGGACGTGCGGCGCGATCTGACGTGGTCAACAGCTTGTCGACGGTGATCGGCAACTGCTGGAAGCGCCGGCCGGTCGCGTGCCAGACCGCGTTGGCGATGGCGGCCGCCGAGCCGACCGTGCCGATCTCGCCGGCGCCCTTGGCGCCGATTTCGTTCGAGGCGTAATCCGGCGGCCCGACGAAGCCGATGTCGAAGGCCGGCATCATGCCCATGCCGGGCAGCCAGTATTCCGTGATGCCGGCCGAAATGATGCGGCCGGTGGCGAAGTCCGGGATGATCTGCTCGCTCAACGCCATGCCGATGCCGAAGACGAGGCCGCCCAGCACCTGACTGCGGGCCTGCATGGGATTGAGCACGCGGCCGATGTCGACCCGCGACGTCATCCGCGTGACTCGGACCTGGCCGAGGTCGGGGCGCACCCGCACCTCGACGAAATGCGCCGCGAAGGCGTACATTGCAGCTCGTTTGGTGGTCGGCATGCGGATGGTGTTGAGGCCCGACGCCAGGGTCTCGAACGCGGCGTCACCCAGTTCGGGCGGCCCGGCTCGCCGCGTGACCGCGACCGCGGTCCGGCCGCTTCGCAGCAGGGCCGCCGGCCAGTCCTCGCCGGCTTTCCGGAGGTCGTCGAGCGTGGCGCGAAGCGCCGCGGTCGCGGGCGGGACGGGCCGGGCGCGAGTTACCCCGGTGGGGGGGGCGGCCGGGACGGGGGGCCGCGG
>CAXUOD010000095.1:13155-17906 GCA_964252585.1 uncultured Lichenihabitans sp.
GGTCGCGGCCTGTACGGCCGGTCCGATCGTTCCCGCGTTGCGGGATGCGCCATGAACGGGGGCCGGCGGAAGAGCCGTATCGCCGAGCGCCACGCGGACCCGTGCGATCGGAACCCTGAGGACGTCCGCGGCGATCTGCGCCATCAGGGTCGTGGTGCCGGAGCCGATCTCGTGTGTGGCGGAGGCGAGCTCGACCGTGCCGTCCTGGAAGGCCGTCGCTCTGACCTCGGCCTGGCTGCGATAGGCCCCGTAGCAGGCTGCCGCCATGCCCCAACCGATGAGCTCGCGCCCCTCGCGCAACTGGCCCGGCGAAGGCGGCCGACCGGCCCAGCCGAAAGCTCCGGCGCCCTCCACGAGGCACTCGCGCAGCGCGTTCGTCGAGAACGGCGTTCCGTCCTCGGGGTGGGCAGGGGGAAGATTGCGCAGGCGAAGTTCGACGGGGTCGAGCCCGGCCGTCTCGGCCAGGCGATCCATGGCGGTCTCCAGCGCGAACGATCCGTAGCTCTCGCCGGGCGCGCGCATGTTGGTCGGCGTCGTCGAGTTGACGCGCAGCACGGTGTTGCGCGTTTCGAGGTTCGGGCAATCATAGAGCACCTCGCTCACCTCGCCGACCGCGCGGACGAAGAGGTCGCCGATCGAGGTCTGGCTGGTGGCGTGCTGCCGCAGCGCGACGAGCCGTCCGTCACGGTCCGCGCCGAGTATGATCCGCTGGTGCGCGGCGGGCCTGCAGCCGGTCATCAGGTGCATCTGCGCGCGAGAGAGGACGAGTCGCACGGGCCGCCCGATCGCCAGCGCCGCGACGCAGGCCAGGACCGCGTGGGGCCAGGTGAAACATTTCGATCCGAAGCCGCCGCCCACGAATGGGGCGACCACGCGAACCCGATCGAGCGGCAGGCCGAGCTGCCGGGACAGCATGTTGCGGCAGCCGAGCACCCATTGGGTCGAGTCATGCACGATCAAACCACCCTGGCCATCGGGCACCGCCACCGTGGCGGCGAGTTCCATGGCGCTTTGGCTATGCGCCGGCGTGTCCGCCGTGGTCTCGACCGAGAACGCCGCGGTCGCCAAAGCGGCCTCCGCATCCCCGCGATCGAGATCGAAGCGCCGGGCGAGCGGCGCGGGCAGCGGTACCGGCTGCATGTCGCCGGACCCTAGCGACAAGGTGGTGAGCGCTGGTCTCGCCTCGTAGGTCACCGCGACGAGGTCCGCCGCGTGCTGCGCTTCTTCGGTGCTCCGTGCGACAACGACCGCCACGGCTTGCCCGGCATAAGCGACGACGTCGTCCTGCAGCGGCGGTCGTCCTTCCCCGGCCGGCCCCTGCGGAAAGATCGGGACGGGCATGAGCTTCGGAGCATTCCGGTGGGTGATCACCCTGAACACGCCAGGGGCGGCTTCGGCAGCCGACGTGTCGACCGCAATCACGCGGCCTGCCGCGATCGTGGCGCCGACCACGACGGCGTGGATGAGGTCGGGGTAGAGGTCGGCACCGTGTTCGGCGACGTAGCGTGCACGGCCGGTGACCTTCAGCGGGCCCTCGACGCGGGGCACGCTGGTTCCGACAAGGCCGGTGACCACCGCGATGCCCGGGTCGCTCACGGGGCGGACGTCCGCTGCGCCGCCCGGCCGAGCGCCTCGGCGATCACGCCTCTGAGAAGGACCGACCTGAATGCCGTCTGTGCGTCCGTCTTCGCTTCGGCCAATGCTGCATCGCCGGCCGCCTCGAAGGTCGCTTGGCTCGGTCTCCTGCCGACGAGCGCGGCCTCGGCCGCCGGGGAGCTCCAGGGCTTAGGCGCGACGCCCCCGAACACCAATCGCGCGGACGCCACCCTCCCGTCCGCGATCTCGAGCAAAGCCGCGCATGACGCCAGCGTGAACCCTTCCGTCCCCTTGACGTATGAGCCGCCCCGGCACCCCTGAGGAGCGATCGTGACGGCTTCGATGATTTCGCCGGTCCGCAACGTCGTCTCGGCTGTCGGATCGGCGCCGGGCAGCCGATGCAGCTCGTCGATGGCCAGCACCCGACGCTCGGAGCCGGGCCCCACGAGATGTACAGAGGCGTCGAGGGCCGTCAGCGCGACGCAAAGGTCCGAAGGGTGGACGGCGATGCAGCTGGGGTCGGCGTCACCGAAGATGGCGTGACCATAGTGGACGCCCGCTTGGGCGGCACAGCCCGATCCGGGCCGCTTCTTGTTGCAGGCGAAGTCGGGCTCGCGGAAGTAGATGCACCGGGGTCGCTGCATGATGTTGCCACCGATGGAGGCGGCGTTTCGCAGCTGAGGCGTGAGACCGTCGACGATCGTCTCATGCAGAAGGGGCCAGTTCTCCTCGACGAACCGTTGCCGGGCGATGAACCCAAGCGTCGTCGCCCCGCCGATCCGAAGCGACCCCGATCCGAGAACCGCGACACCTTTGAGATCTGGCGCGAAATTGAGGTCGATCACGGTCGTCGGCCTGAGGACGCCCTGCTTCATGAGGTCAATGATGCAGGTGCCGCCTGCGAGGAGTCCGGCGGCAGGATCGGCCTGCAGCGCCGTTATGGCGTCGGACAGCGAGCGCGGTCGGCGATACTCGAAGGGCGTCACGCCGCCACCCGTGCCGATCTCGGGGGATCGTCGATCACGCTCGCGATCGCGGCCTTGATATTGTCGTAGGCGCCGCAGCGGCAGATATTGTCGATCGCCACCGGGATGTCGGCTGCGGTCAGGATCTCGCCGGACGCAATGGCGCCGAGCGCCGACATGATCTGCCCCGGCGTGCAATAGCCGCATTGAAAGGCGTCGTGGTCGATGAAGGCCTGCTGTAGCGGGTGCAGGGTTCCATCGGGCTTGGCGATACCTTCGATGGTGGTCACCGTGCGGCCGTCCACCGTGGCGGCCAGCATCAGGCAGGAGACCCGGCGTTCGCCATCGACCAGGACCGTGCAGGCGCCGCATAGGCCATGGTCGCAGCCCTTTTTCGTACCGTGCAGGTGCAGATGATCCCGCAGCAGGTCGAGCAGCGTGACGCGGGGATCGTGCGACAGCATGCAGGATACACCGTTCGCCACGACCGTCGTCGTAAGGAGGACCGGCGCGGGAACCGTCAAAGCTGCTTCCTCCCAGCCCGGATCCCGGCCAATCGTTCGCCGACATAGTCCCAGTGCACCACCGCCCACCAAGACCGCAGCCAGGCCGCCTTGTCGTTGCGGTGCTTGAGATAATAGGCATGTTCCCAGAGGTCGCAGGCGAGGAGCCCGGGCGCTGGTTCGTCCTCCAGCAGGACGCTGTCCTGGTTGGGGAGCGTGATGATCTCGAGCCGAAGGTCGCGTTGAGGACGGGCGACCAGGAAGACCCACCCGGCGCCGAAATGTGCGTTTCCCGCCGCCTCGAAGGCATCTTTGAACGCCTCCACGCTACCCCATTGCGCTTCGATGGCGGTCTTGAGCTCGCCGGAAGGGCCCGCGGGTGCCTGTGGTGTAAGGATCTTCCAGAAGAACTGATGGTTGGCGTGTCCGCCGCCGTTGTCCCGAACGGTCTGCCGGATCTCGTTCGGGAGATCGTGCAGGCGGCGCAGGACGTCCTCGATCGTGTGTCCGAGCCATTCCGGATACCGTGAGAGAGCGGCGTTCAAGGTGTCGACGTAGCCTTGATGATGGCGGTCGTGGTGGATCCGCATGGTCTCCGCGTCGAGGACCGGTTCGAAAGACTCGATGGCGAAGCGGAGGGGCGGAAGCACATAGGGGCCGACGGGCGCTGGCGCTGGCTCTGTCACCGATGACCTCAACTGTTGTGCGGCTGCCCTACGCCGATGGGCCGGACGGACGGCAGGACATCCGTGAACAAAAGTTGGATCAGCTGCGCTCCGCGTGGTGTCGACCAGTCTTGCGCCAGTTCGGCGATGATGGTGTTGGTGGCGGTGAAGCTGACCCCGGCGAGCTCCATCCGTTTCCGAGCCGTCCCCTCCGAGAGGGCGAAGGGCGATCCGGAAACGTCGAGTACGGCCTGGACCTCATGCCCGGCCTCGACGGCGGAGATCGTGGGGTAGATGAGGCAGACATCTGTCGTCACACCACCCATGATGAGTTGTTTTCGCCCCGTCCCCTCGACCGCTTCTCGGAAAGCAGGGTCGTCCCAGGCGTTGACGATCCCGGCACGCTTGACCCGCGTCGCGTAGGCTTCCGGCAGAAGCTCGGCCAGTTCCGGCATGAGCGGCTGCTGGATGCGGTCCTCCTGGCTGGAGGTCAGCACCACCGGCAGGTCGAGAATGCGAGCGGCCTTCGCCAGCGTCAGCGTCATGGTTTGGACGACGGTCGGGTCGAGAGTCTTGATCAACTGCATCGTGCCGACCTGGTGGTCGATTAGGATGAGAGCTTGTCCGTAATCGTTCCGGTCACCCGATGTCTTTCGTAGAACCAACAGTTTTTCGATTGCTTATCAAAATGCCAGCACCGACCAGCCTGGCTCAAACCTTCGCGAGACGACAGTTCCGGAGGAGGCGTTGTTGCGTCGGACGACCGGTCCGCTGTCGTCAACGTGGCGGCTCGACCAAATCCATAGGCCTAACCAGACGTTTGCCCGAAACTTCGATGAACCGAGTGCGAAGGCCATCAACGGCCGTCACCGTGCTACGAGATGGCGCTGTCGTCGGCACGGGTCCCGCCCGGGACATGCGGGTCTCCAAGCTCACTTCGCTGAGCCGGACGAAGTACATGGAAGCTTAGCAAGCCGGTAAGACGGTCGACCGCATCTTGCTCGACCCGGGCTTCGCCACCA
>CAXUOD010000095.1:18006-19558 GCA_964252585.1 uncultured Lichenihabitans sp.
TGGCGATGGCGGCGCGAACCTGCTCGAACTGCTTACTGTCGTCCTTGTCCGAGATTGCTTCCTGGATCCCAAAACCCCGCGCCTTCAAGTCGTCGCGAATGATCTGGATCCCGGCACCCAGAACTCGGAATAAAGGCCGTCGAACAGCACGGCGACGGTCTTGGAGCCTTCGGTGGCCACCGCCATCCTGCCCCCCGCCGCCGTTACGATCGCCGCGAGCGATCCGATCGTCACGTCACGTCGACTGATCATCATGGCTTTCCCCAAAATGAGCCGCTACCGGCACGACGGACCAAATCCGTTCGTGTCATCATCAGCTCATCATATGAGTCGCATCGACTTGTCGTGTTGCTCATCTTCCAAGGTCGCGAGACCGCGGTTAGGTTGGTAGGATGCGGACCGCGCCTCGCGGCTGCTAGCAGCGGCGAGAGCAATGGAGCCCATTCGGAAACGCAAGCTCTACCAGGACGTCCTCGACCGGATGACGTCCGCGATCCTGAACGCCGAGTTCCCTCCCGGCTCTAAGCTTCCTTCGGAGAAGGAGCTCATGCTCCAACTCGCCGTCGGACGCCCGGCGATCCGCGAAGCGATGCTGGCCCTGCAGCAGATGGGATTGATCCGCATCTCCCATGGCGAGCGCGCCCGGGTTATGAACCCGACGCCCGACCTCATCATGGATCAGATCTCCGGCGCAATGGTCACCATGCTGGCCACCAATCCGCGCGGGCTCGATGAACTGAAAGAAGCACGGGTCGGACTGGAGATCGGCCTCGTACGACGCGCCACGCGGAACGCGTCGAGAGGCGACCTCGATCGGCTCGTCGCGGCACACCGTACGCTGCAGGATGAGCGCGGAGACCGGTCCAGGTTCGTCATGGCCGATATGGCCTTCCACGGCTTGATCGCCGACGTCAGTGGCAACCAACTCGTCGCTGCGCTGATGCGCGGCGTGTTGGACTGGCTTTCGCGCTTTCGTCGAGAGCTCGTCTCCGTTCGTGGAGCAGAAAAGTTGACGATCGACGAGCACGACCGAATTCTGCAAGCCGTTGTTTCAGGCGACGCCGACAAGGCCGCGCTCGCTATGGCTGACCATCTGGAACGCGCCAACAGCATGTATGCCCGACTGACGTCGCGTACGGAGGAATTCGAAGCTCCCTAACTTATATGATGACATACTTTCTTTTGCCCTTTATGTCTTTCGAGGTGGGATAGCGTCCGCGTGAGCGGATCGCCCAAAGCGGGAGAAAACGGTGCAGACAGCGATCGCGATCCTGGGATCGGGCGGCAAGATGGGGTTTCGGATCACCAGGAAGCTCGTCGATGCCGGTTACGACGTGAGGGCCATCGAAATCGGCGACGCCGGCCGGGCAAGGCTCGCGGCGGCGAGCATTCCGGTTCGCGAGCTCTTCGACGGCTTGAGCGGCGCCAAGGTGGTCATCTTGGCGCTTCCCGACAACGTCATAGGCCGTGTCACGTCGGAGCTGGCAGCGAGGCTAAGCCCGGGGACGATGGTCCTGATCCTCGATGCCGCGGCACCCTATGCCGGCAGCCT
>CAXUOD010000096.1:0-2447 GCA_964252585.1 uncultured Lichenihabitans sp.
TCCTCGAACTCGCGCATCTGGAACGAGGCGCGCACCAGGATGGCGATCTCGTCGAGCGAGTGGTGCTGCCGCTGCAGCTGCTCGATCTCCTCGCCGATCGAACGCGCCTCCTCCTCGCTGTCCCACACACCGGACACGAGAGGTTTTTCGCCGAGCTCGTCTTCCGTGAACAAGGTCTTGCCGAGCCGGTCCTCGTTATGCGCGATGAGCCCGGAAGCGGCCCCCAGGATATGCCCTGTCGAGCGATAGTTGTTCTCGAGCCGCACGACCGCCGCACCGGGAAAATCATGTTCGAACCGGAGGATATTGTCGACCTCGGCGCCGCGCCATCCATAGATCGACTGGTCGTCATCGCCGACGCAGCACAGGTTATGGCGGCCTTGGGCCAGAAGACGCAGCCAAAGATACTGGACCACGTTGGTGTCCTGGTACTCGTCGACCAGCATGTACTTGAACCGACCCTGGTATTGCTCCAACACATCCGGGTTCTCGCGAAAAAGCCGCAAGCACTCGAGCAGGAGGTCGCCGAAGTCCGTGGCGTTGAGGGTCTTCAACCGCGCCTGATAGGCCGCATAGAGGATCTGCCCCTTGCCGCTGGCGAACGCGCCGGCCTCGCCGGCCGGAACGCGGGCGGGGTCGAGCCCCCGGTTCTTCCAGCTGTCGATGAGATGGCTCAGCCCGCGCGCGGGCCAACGCTTGTCGTCGACGTTCTCGGCTTGCAGGACCTGCTTCAGAAGCCGGATCTGGTCATCGGTGTCGAGGATCGTGAAACCGGATTTCAGACCGACGAGCTCGGCATGCCGGCGCAGAATCTTGGTCGAGATGGCGTGAAAGGTACCGAGCCATGGCATTCCCTCGCCGGCCGGCCCGATGAGCGCCCCGACGCGCTCCTTCATTTCACGTGCAGCCTTGTTGGTGAAGGTGACCGCGAGGATCTCGTGGGGGCGAGCCCGATTGGTCGCGACCATATGGGCGATCCGGGTCGTCAACACCCGCGTCTTGCCGGTTCCGGCACCGGCCAGGACCAGAACGGGCCCATCGAGGGTTTCTACGGCGCGACGCTGCTCAGGGTTCAGGCCGGCAAGATAGGGGACGACCAATGGCGCCCGGGCACGATCCGCGATGCCGCCCTGACGAGGGCTGGGCGGCGCGAGAGAAGCGGATTCGGCCAATGCTGTGCTCCTGGGATCCGGCATCGCGGCCGATTCGTTTCCGACCAAAGCGGAACAGAAGCAGAATGTTTAAGCCCATTCTGGGGCGGGAAGGAAGGGCGCCCTTCGACGCCGCTCCTCATCGTCACGGCGACGGACCGACTGATCCGGTCCGTTCATCACCTTAGATCCCGGTACCGGACGCTGCCGCCGGCATAGGCGCACCCGGGCGTTTCTTGAACTTATCGTCACGCGGCTTGGGCGGGGGAAGCAAACCTTCCCGCTGCATCTGCTTGCGTGCGAGCTTGCGGCGGCGACGAATGGCTTCGGAAGCTTCGCGGGCGCGGCGCTCGGACGGCTTCTCATAGGCTGACCGCCGCTTCATCTCGCGGAAAACGCCTTCGCGCTGCAGCTTCTTCTTCAGGACCTTCAAGGCCTGATCGACATTATTATCGCGCACCAGAACTTGCATTTCTCATCCTTGTAGGAGTGATCCGAAAACGGCAAAGGTCGGGACGAGCCCGACCGTTGCCTCAGTACCGAACTCGACCATCGCTGCAACAACGGTTAGGCGAATACGTTCAATCAGCCGGCCTGCAGGTTGTCGGCCGACATCTTGCCGGAGCGACGATCGGCGACCAGTTCATACTTGATCTTCTGGCCTTCGTTGAGGTTCTGCATTCCGGCGCGCTCGACGGCCGAGATATGCACAAAGACATCCTTGCTGCCGTCTTCCGGCTGAATGAAACCGAAGCCCTTCTGGGCGTTGAACCATTTGACGGTACCGGTGGTCATGACGAAATCCTGTCCTATAGGTCGTGGTTTGCCGCTATCCTGACTGAGCCGGGACAGGGCTGGCTGTGTCGATTCGAGGAGAGAAGTTCGTCAGCTTGCGCAGTGCCCAGGGCATCGCACGGGGCCAATTAGTCCGGCCTAAATATCGATACATCTAACATAGGCCGACTGGCGCCTTCGATCAAGCGCGGCAACGCAAAATCTGTCGTCCCGCATTTCGTCCCTCGTTCTCCGGCGCGCGGCCATTCTCGGGCGACACGGCGGTGCGTCGGCGCCGGACGACCGATTGACCCGTCAATGGCCTTCGTTATAGTGCGCCGACTTTCGGGCGAGTCCTTAACGAGACGAGGATCGTGCGAGGGCCCCTGTGGCGGAATTGGTAGACGCGCTCGACTCAAAATCGAGTTCCGCAAGGAATGCTGGTTCGATTCCGGCCAGGGGCACCATCCACCTTGGATGAGGGGGATGTACCGGTCTCCTGCCCCACGCGTCGCCGTGCGA
>CAXUOD010000096.1:2547-12919 GCA_964252585.1 uncultured Lichenihabitans sp.
GTTTCGGCGTCGCTGAGCCCGAAGTGCACCACCATTTTTCATCAGCGGCGCACCTGTCATACCGCCGATCCGCAAGACCAATTCGCAACCTTCATAGGATAAACAGTTTTTGAAGAACAATCCCGTCTCTTGTCGACAATAGCGCTTGCAAGTCATGCAGGAAAGTCCTGAGCTGAACCTGCCGTGTACACCGTTGCCAAGCGGTTGAAGGTTGTGATCAAACGGCACGGGGAACGTCGTTCCGACGAAATGCTGCCGTCCAACCACGAAGACCAGAGGTGCGCGATTGCCAAGATACTTTTTCGATTTTCGTGATGGGGGACGTGAGCGTGGCTGCGATAGCGAGGGCCTGGAGTTGGTCGACGCGGAGCGTGCCAAACAGGAAGCCATGGTCGCGGTTTCTCAGGTCATGCAGCTCGAGGCATCGGTCGACGACCGGCGCGTGGTCGAGTGCCGGGTGCGCGACAGCAGAGGTGCCGAGGTTTACAGCGTGTCTCTCGGCTACAAAGGGAGCTGGGCAGGAAACGACAAGGGACAGGTTCGATCCGGCTCTATTTCCAAGATCCGGACCTAGTCGAAGCGGCCGCTATGGCACCGTCTAGACCTGCGACCTGTAGCATCGGGCCGGTGGGAAGCACGATGGCAACGCCGTTCATGAAGAAATCGTAGAGCAGCTCCGTCTCAGACGCTATCCGATCATCAACGGATGGACCGGCTGGCCTTTCGTCTTCGGATCTAAGCGCAATCTGCTTGCACATACCCCATAGGGTGGATTGGACCGCGTGAGGGCATTCACCGAGAAGGCAGTTCCCGTCGAGCAACTCGCCCACGAAGGCCACCGCCGCTGCTTGTATTTGAGTCAGCAGCGCCAGATTGAAGTCCTTCCCGCCCTTCCTTGCAGATCCGATGTAGAAGTCCAGGAGATGGCGTTCGCGGTAATGCACCGCGAGATAGACCCGTATGAGACCCTTGAGTCTTTCGTTCAGCGCCTGATCGGCATCGATCGCCTGTCGCACATCGTCACCGTACCTCCCGATGATGGGCCCGGCAATCGCTTCGAACAAACTCGATCGATCAGGAAAATAGTAACTGATCAGTGCCGGCGTCACGCCTGCATATCTCGCAATGTCTTCACGGGAAAGGTCCGCCCCCTTGCGATCTCGCATGGCGGCGCGGGTTCGTCGGACGATAAGGTCGCGTCCGACGTCCTCGTGGCTGTTGAACCGTTCCGCAGATCGCGCTGGATACGTCATGATTGTTCCGAATCATTCGTCGGCGTAATTAATGTTCCATAAAGCTTCTGCTGTATGCAGTGTCTCATTTAACGCAATGGATAATAACGATACGAGCCTGGAGATGCAAACCTGCAACGTTTTCCCTCGCGTAAAGCGAATAATCCGCATCCACGCGCTCCGGATGCAACCGTCCCGAAAGAGGGTTTCGATCGCATTCAGCACCGGGGACGTCACGATGGGACCGCCCAGATGTGCGGGCACCGGCGGCCCGACGACGATGATGTTTCCGTAAACGACGGCGGCAGGTCTAGGCGTCTTCGCCTTTGGAGGTTTAACTCTTGTGCGCGTCGCCGCCTGTTCGGCGTCTTCCCGTGAGCCCTAGCCCGGCGAGCGGCGCTTCGTCGTATGGGAACCGCGATCCATGGTGGCCCTGCATTGCGGGCTCAGTTGCGACCGGTTCGTTTCCATGCATTGCGTGGTCTGCTCTTCATCGAGGATCGAGGCGAGGCAGAGACGCATCGCATCGCCAGTGCAGTTCTGAACGGCCTGATCGCGAAGCTGAGCGCTGATGTTCTGCGATCCTGCGAGACAAGCGGACGACAGCGCGAGCGTCACCACGACGCTCAAAGTGCCAGCAACACGCATCGTTATGTCCTCATGCAAAGGTTGTTGCCCACAAGTCTATCGAGAGGGCGAAACAGCAAAAGGCTGCTCGGCAATGGTTACCAATGACTGTCGAATTGATCCTTTCGACTGACAAAAACCATCCATGGTTAATCCACGGAGGCCTTGAAGCGGGGAGGCGGGCCTCGCTATCGGCAAAAAGGCTGGAGCGTGCCAGGGGGTGGGCCGACAGGGTCGGCGCCGCGTCGCGATACGCCGAGGCGATTTCGGCGGGCTGGCCCCGTCAAAACCGAAAATAGATGAACGGGCTGTAAGAGCCACCCATGATCTTGATGGCCGAGGCCAGGAAGATCAGCAGCGAGAGGCCGCCGCCAACCCCGTAGCGCCAGAGCGGCGTGTCGCTGGGCCACGGCGGCATGATGGGCATCGCGGCGACCCTGCCGAGCAGGGCTGTTGCAGCAGGCGTCGATCCGATGATCGCGGCCGCCAACACCAGGAGATCCACGTTGCTCAGCCGATAGAGGACGTCGACATCGTGCGCGGGCTGCGGCACGGCCATGAGCCACAACATGTGCCCGATCTGGTCCAGGTGCTCGGACCGGAACAGCACCCATCCGACGACGATGGCCAACAAGGCATAGACGTGCCGGACGAACGCCGGTGTTCCTTCCAGCCACCGGCCGAATCCGAGGCGCTCGACCACCAGCAGCAGGCCGTGATAGCCGCCCCAGAGCACGAAGGTCCACGACGCCCCGTGCCAGAACCCACAGAGCAGGAAGACGACGACCAGGTTGCGGTAGGTGGCCAGGGGACCGTGCCGGTTCCCGCCGAGCGGAACGTAGAGATAGTCGCGGAACCACCGCGACAGGCTCATGTGCCATCGCCGCCAGAACTCGGTGATCGATGCCGACACATACGGCGTGTCGAAGTTGCGGGGAAAATAAAAGCCGGTGATCCATCCAAGGCCGATCGCCATGTTGGAGTACCCGCCGAAGTCGAAATAGATCTGTAGCGTATAGCAGATCGAGGCCAGCCAAGCCGTCGCCGAACTCAGCGTCCGCCATCCGTCGAAGAGCGGATCGCAGATACTCGCCAGGGTATCGGCCAGCAGCACCTTCTGGGCCAAGCCGACGCAGAAGAGGGTCAGGCCGAAATAGACCTTGTCGATCCTGACGATGCGTTCCCGCAACTGCGGCGCGATCAGGTGATAGCGCAGGATCGGTCCGGAAATCAGCTGGGGAAACATCAGCATGTAGACCGACAGGTCGACGAGCGATCGGTCTGCCCGTGCGTCCCGGCGATGCACGTCGACGAGATAGGAGATGGCGTGGAAGGTGAAGAACGAGATGCCGAGCGGCAGGTGGATGGAGGCCCACCGGCTATCGGCTGCCAAGCCCAGGATGGAGACGCTGACGAAGCCGAGATATTTGAAGACGAACAGGCAGACGAGGTTGGCCGCCACGCCGACCGTTATGGCAAGGGTTCTTCGTCCTCCCGAGGCGCGGTCGATCCAAAGACCGAACCCGTAGTTCACCACCATCGACACCAGCACGATGGCGGAATACCAGCCTTCCCCCACAAAATAGAAGAGGAGGCTGAACACCAGATAGGTGACGTTTCGAAACGGGAACGCCACGTAGCAAAGGAGAAAGACCGGGAGAAACAGAAACAGGAAGTCGACATTGGAAAACGGCATCTAACGGACTCAGTGGACGACAGGCGCCAGCATCGCGGCCTTGAGGGCGTGTGCGATCTCCAATACCCGGAACGCGTTACCTTCGTTGAAGAGGAGAACGACACGATCGAAGGGGACGAGCCCCGCCACCACATGCAGGACGTGGGCGGGATCCCGCTCGGGAACCCAGACCTGCGTGACCCTGCGGAACGCGGACGCGAAGCTGATGCCCTCGTTGTTGCCGAACGAGTCCGAGATCATGAGCACGCTTTGCGGGTCGACGGCAGCGGCATTGCCGTACACCCAAGGGGACCGCGGCTGTGAGTAGAAAGGGGCCAGGGCAGAGCGAAGATGATCGCTGGCGTCCTCGTCGACCTGCACATCCTCATTCCACATCCGGTAGTAAGGGATGTCGACCGTGATCCCGGAATATTGCATGACCTCCGACGGTCCACGCGTCAATTCGGCATTCTCGGCGACTTCGGCGTCGATCCCGAGGGCATGGAGGTAGGCGCCCCGAACGATCCCGACGCTCAGCCCCGTCGGGTGATAGCCGCCGATCGGGAAGAAGGCAGGATCATCTCTGAGAACCCGCATTTCCTCGCGAGGATAGAGGAAGCGCGTGCCCTCGACAGATTTGATGTCGGCCAGTGGAGAGATCCCTGCGGCGCGCTCCGCGCAGGCGGCTCGATAGGTGGCCGGGATCGAGCGCGGCAACCTGTCCCCATACAGGGTCGGGATCGTCGGAACGAGGACGACGTCGATCGGAGTGTGCTCCGTCCGGGCGAAGCGTCCGATATCCTCGATGGCGGCCTGCAGCTTGGTCCCGGCGTCCGCATCGCTCGTGCAGGTGTTCGCCAGGAAAGAGTACGGGTGAGCGGCGTCGCCGCCCGCGAGGAAGATGAAGCCGTTCCGCGAGATCGAGACGTTGGGCTGGGGCGACACCCCGAGCGTTTCGTAGAGCGCGGCCCTGCTGAAGCGGGTCGCGGCGATGACCGGGAAAGCCCGGTCAGCGAGCCAGGCATTGGCGTGCGAGAAGTAACGGGCGGGATCGGTTCTGAGGAGCTTGCCGCTCGGCCAGCTCGCAAGCGTGCGATTGTGGAACTGTTCGAGCGCCTCCCGATCCTGGAGACCCATCGCGAGCAGAGGTAGGAACAGGGACAGGGCCGTCATCGCCAGGATGGCTCGTGCCGGCCGGGACATCGCCGCCACGACCAGCGGGCTTGCCTTTACCTCACGCGGCGCAACCATCGAGAGCGATCGACTGTCCGACATGCGTGAGGAAAGCTTTCAGAATAGGATGTTGAGCTCGAACAGGACACGAGGCTTGGACATGATCGAGCTCTCGCGGGGCAGCGGCGCAGGATCATTGGTCGATCACCGAGGCCGCCGTCCGCTCGCGTCAGTCGATCGAACGATCAGACGGGAGCCGGGTTACGCTCGGCAAAGCCGGCCTGATGCCAATAGGGGTAGGCTGCAGGCTTCGCACTTGCGGCATCGAGCCGCCTGATCTGCTCGGGCGTCAAGGTCCAGCCGACGGCTCCGAGGTTCTGCTTCAGCTGTTCCTCGTTGCGCGCACCCACGATCACGGTCGACACCGTTGGCCGCTGCAGGACCCAGTTCAGCGCGATCTGCGCCACGGTCTTGCCGGTCTCCTCTGCGACCGCGTCGAGCGCGTCGACGACCCGGTAGACATACTCGTCCTCGAGCGGCGGCCCCATACCGGCCGTCTTGTGCAGGCGGCTCGTTTCGGGCAAGGGCTGTCCACGCCGTATCTTTCCCGTGAGCCGTCCCCAGCCGAGCGGGCTCCAAACCACGGCACCGAGACCTTGGTCGAGGCCCAGAGGCATCAACTCCCACTCGTAATCGCGTCCGATGAGCGAGTAGTAGGTCTGGTTGGCGACGTATCGCGGATAGCCGTAGCGGTCCGCAGCAGCGAGCGACTTCATGACGTGCCAGCCGGAGAAGTTCGAGACTCCGATGTAGCGGATCTTGCCTTCCCGCACGAGCTGGTCGAGCGTCGACAAGACCTCGTCGACGGGAGTCATGGCATCGAAGCCATGCAATTGGAACAGGTCGATATAGTCCGTTCCGAGCCGTTTCAACTGGCGATGCACGCTGTCGACCAGGTGATAGCGGGACGAGCCGACCTGGTTCGCCGCTTCGCCGAAGCGAAACGTCGCCTTGCTCGAGATGATCAGCGAATCCCGCGGCCTGTCTTTCAAGGCTTGACCCAGAACCTCTTCGGCCGCGCCGGCCGAGTAGATGTCGGCGCTGTCGAACATGTTCAGGCCTGCGTCGAGGCAGATGTCGACCAGGCGGCGCGCTTCCGCCACGTCCGTGGACCCCCAGGCCTGAAAGAACTCGCCGCGACCGCCAAACGTCCCCGTGCCGAAGCTCAAGGCAGGCACGGTAAAGCCCGATGCTCCCAAACGCCGATATTCCATGATGGTAGCTCCTGTTGCGCCGATCTGACCCGCTGACCGGCCGTCCGATCTCGGGTCGGCAACGTCGAACCGGAGGGGCCGGATCCTCGAAATGTCCGACGTCCTGCGCTGCCGCCCTTCAGGCTTCCGCCGTCGGCTCGCCGCGCCAGGCCCGCTCGAACGGCAGACGCCAGGCGTGGGGGGCCACGAGTTGGTGAATCGATTTCGGGCCCCATGAGCCGGGTTGATAGAGGCGGACCGGCGGGGGTGAATCCATCAAGGGGACCGAAACCTCCCACAGGCGCTCGATGCCCTCGGCGGTGGTGAAGAGCGTGTGGTCGCCGCGCATGGCGTCGAGAATCAGGCGCTCGTAGGCTTCGAGCACCTCCCCGGCGAGCCCCGTGTCGCGCATGGCGAACTGCAAGCTCAGCTTATCGAGCCGCATGCCGGGCCCTGGGCGTTTGCCGTAGAAGGAGAGGGACATCTTCGAGGCGTCCGCGAGATCGAACGTCAGGTGGTCGGGGCCTTGCGCTCCGACGCCGGAGCCCGCCGGGAACATGCTTTTTGGGGGCTCGCGGAAGGCGATCGAGATGATGCGCTGGCCCTCGGCCAGCCGCTTGCCCGTCCGCAGGAAGAACGGCACGCCGGCCCAGCGCCAGTTGTCGATCATGCATTTGAGCGCGATGAAGGTCTCGGTCTCGGATTCGGGGTCGACGCCGTCCTCGGAGCGGTACCCGACATATTGCCCGCGAACGACATCCTTCGGGTCGATCGGCAGCATGCTGCGGAAGACCTTGTTCTTCTCCTCGCTGATCGGCGCCGGTTCGAGCGACGTCGGCGGTTCCATGGCCATGAAGCCAAGGATCTGGAACAGGTGGGTCACGACCATGTCGCGATACGCGCCCGTGGCTTCGTAGAAGCGTGAGCGCTGATTGAGCCCTAGGGTCTCCGGGACGTCGATCTGCACGTGGTCGATGAAGTTCCGGTTCCAGATCGGCTCGAACAGTCCGTTGGCGAACCGGAACGCCAGAATGTTCTGGGCCGGCTCCTTGCCCAGGAAATGATCGATGCGGAAGATCCGGTCCTCGGCGAAGACCTCGTGGAGCTTCTGGTTCAGCGACACGGCAGTCGCCAGATCGGTGCCGAACGGCTTCTCCATGATGATCCGCGAGCGGTCGACCAGTCCCGCTTCCGCCAAGAGACGGACCGCCGACAGGGCCGCACCCGGTGGAACGCTCAAGTAGTGCACGAGGCGACTCTCGCCGACGAATGTCGCTTCCGCCCGTTCGACTGCCGCCTTCAGCACTTCAGGGCCTGCCGACATCGGCACGTAATCGAGCGTGTCGGCGAACCTGACCCAATCCTCCTCCTTGACCTTTCGGCTGGAGAACTGATCGAGCGCGCCCCGTGCGACCTTGCGGAACCCGTCGGCATCGAGGTCGTCGAGCGAAACGCCGATGATGCGGCAGCCTGGGATGAAGCCGGCATTCGAAAGATGGAAGAGGCCGGGCAGGAGCTTTCTGCGAGACAGGTCGCCCGTCGCACCGACGAGCACGACGACTTGAGGGTAGCCGGGCCCTACGCCGCGCGGAATTTTCTTCAACGTAGCCACCCCATGACGGAGATCCTCGCAGCACTCGAAGGCGAGCCATCCTCTTACCCGGTTTAGGACCGGGACAATAGCGCAGCCGACGCTTTCCGGAGCATACGCCATGCCGCGGCCTGTCTCCGTAGGGGGGAGGCGTCGATGATCTCTCCACGAGTTCGTGTTTTCAGCAACAGCCTCGCCGCCGATCAATTCCGAGCAACCATTCTCGATTGTGGCACTCTCCTTTCCGCGCATCAGGAGAGCCATTCGGACGAAGCGCTGTGCAACGAGTTTGCAACCAGCGTTGCGACATCGACGAATGGGCATCGCAGCGGGAACTTTTAAAGCCTGAACCGCTATTCATACTGGCGGTGCCGATGCACGCATCACGCAACTGTCGCAGCGATTGAAGCGGAGTCTTCAATGCGTGATCTCACTTCGATGGCGATCGGCTGCTTCGCATCTTACATGCTCTTCGCTTTAGTGCTGAATGCGCAGGTGAAAGCCGAACAGCGTTCGGCTCCCTGGGACTCGGTCGGTTGCAACGATGCGTGTCGGTGGTGGATGAACCTGGGTGGCAAGCCGGCCGCCGACATCAAGCCACCGCCACCTTCCGGGCCGAGCCCGGCCCTCTCGGCCAAGGCCATCGTTCCCGACGCCACCCTTGCCGCAGCGGGAACTCCGGCGTCGAACGCATCCGTGATGAAAAGCCTGGCGTCGGAGGACAGGACGGGCCGGATCCGCAGTCCCGGACGGGCTCCGGCCCCCATGCTGCTCCCGCCAGAACGCCCGGCGTTCATCCCTGGCCAGAGTCTCTGGAACGTTCAGATCACCGGCAGCGCTCCGGTGTTGCCGGGCTCACTCCTGACCTTCCCGTGACGTGCGGTGCCGTTACGCCGTGTGGGCGTCGTGCCGGGATCCGATGGCCACGACGTTCAAGCGCAAGGCCTCGAGCCGGGCATGGGCGTCGTAGCTCCCGGCCTCGTGACGATCGGCCCAGATGTCGGCAACCCGCAGGGTGATGATGGGACCTCCCGTATAGGCGTCGGCCAGCGACGCCACTTCGACGGCTCGCACGGCGTCGGCCCCCATGTGGAGGGCGCCCAATGCCGCCTTGGAACCGGAGCCCAGAGCCATGAACGGGACCTCGGCGGGCTCGAACCATAAGCCGTCCGTCTCGAACGAGAAAACCCGACCGTCGCGGTGAAACACCACCAGTTCGCAGCTCTGATCGAGCGGCGGCCGTGACGGAAACTCGCCCCCGTCCCAAGGCGCGGTCGGCATGGCCTCGATCATGCGCATCGTCGAGGCCAGCGCGGCGGTCTTGCCCGCCATGGCATAGATGACGGGGTGGGTCTTGCCCATCGCGAGCTTGTTCATGCTCTCCGGACACTTGATCGAACCCTGGGTCATCAGAGTGTCGGCGGCCAACAATCCTTCGCGATAGACCACAGTGCTCATGGCAGGCTCCTGACGTCCAAATGTCTGGCGAGGCAATGCAATCTTGGTGCCTAGTCCGGTCACCCCGAATTCGTCGCGACAGTGTCGCATGAGAGTTGCACGGGGCTGTGCTGCCTGGAGAACCACTCGTGGCACATCGACCCGAAGCTCAAGCTTCACACTTCGTCCCCTCGGGCAGCGCGCAGTGGCGAGGCAGATGCGCCGTCTCATCGAAGGAGAACCCGATACGTTCACGCTTCGAGCGCCCTGCAGGCTGAAGGGATCGTAAGCTAGGCTTCGACCGGTACCGCCTGAGGGGCAGGATCGGCGGGTTCCCGGCCCATGTCGGCGAGCGCCAGATGGCATCGGATGGCGTGACCGGATTCGCGTTCCACGAGGGCCGGCTCGCGTTCGTCGCAGATCGGGCCGATATAGCGCGGGCAGCGCGTGTGGAAGACGCAACCCGACGGGGGATTGACGGCACTGGGGATCTCGCCCTTCAGGGTCACGCGACGCACGGCGCCGTCGCGGCCCGGCATGGCGGAGAGCAGGACCTCCGTATAGGGGTGATGCGGGCCGCCGAGCACCCGCTCGGCCGGACCCACCTCCATCAGCCGTCCGAGGTAGAGAACGGCAATCCGGTCCGCCACGTAGCGTACGACGGCGAGGTCGTGGCTGATGAACAGATAGCTCACGTCCGCCTCGGCCTGGAGGTCGGCCAGAAGATTGAGGATCGCGGCTTGGACCGACACGTCGAGAGCCGAGGTGGGCTCGTCGCAGACGATGAGCTTCGGCTTTCCGGCAAAGGCGCGCGCGATCGCGACGCGCTGTTTCAGCCCGCCCGAGAGCTGCCGCGGCTTCGAGCCGAGGTAATGGTCGGCGAGTTGGACGCCGCGCGTGAGGGCGACCGTCCGGTCGCGCCGCGCCGCGCCCTTGAGCCCTGCCAATTTGCCCAGTGCCCGGCCGATGATTCGGCCGATCGTATGGGCGCGGTTCAGCGCCGAATCCGGGTTCTGGAACACCATCTGGATCGAGGCGAGATCGCGTCGCTTGCCGAGCGGCGGGAGCGCCTCGCCTTGCAGCGAGAGCTCGGCCCCGGCATCCGGCACCGTGAGGCCGAGAAGGATCCGCGCCAGGGTCGACTTGCCGCTGCCCGATTCACCGACGAGCCCCAGCGTTTCACCCGGCGCGAGGTCGAGCGTGATATCGCGGAGCGCATGAACGGCGTGGCCGCCTTGAGTGAAGGTCTTGCTCAGATCGGCGACGCGCAGCAGCGTCGGAGCCGACGGGATGCCGGTCTTGGCCGGTGGCGGAGTCGCCCGCGTGTTGCGGGGGAGCGACGGGGCGATCGCGTGGAAATGACAGCGGCTTGCGCGGTGGGCGT
>CAXUOD010000096.1:12929-19546 GCA_964252585.1 uncultured Lichenihabitans sp.
GATCTCCTGGACGAGGCCGCAGCGCGGTGCGAACACGCAGGCCTCGGTCGTGGTCGACCCGGTCGGCAGGAATCCCGGGATCGTGTCGAGTCGCTCCTGCCGACGCCCGAGCCCGCGTCGCGGGAGGCAGCGCAACAGGCCGACCGTGTAGGGGTGGCGGGGCGAGGCGAAGAGATCGCGGGTGGGACCCTCTTCGACGAGCTTGCCGGCGTAGAGAACGCCGACGCGTTCGCACATCCGGGCGATGACGTCGAGGTTGTGGCCGATGAAGAGCACGGCCGTGCCGTTCTCGCGACGGAGCGTCTCGATGAGGTCGAGCACCTCGGCTTCCACCGTGGCGTCGAGGCCCGTCGTCGGCTCGTCGAGCACGATGAGTTCGCGCTTGACCGCCAATGCCATGGCGATGACGACGCGCTGCTGCATGCCGCCCGAGAGCTGGTGCGGGTAGCGCTCCATCACGCGGTCGGGATCGGCGATCCGCACCCGGCCCAGCATCGCGACGGCGCGCTCCCGCGCCTGTTCCGGGGAGGCGCCGTCGAGCCCGTAGACCTCGGCCACCTGGCGCCCGATCCGCAGCGACGGGTTGAGGGCCCGGCCGGGGTCCTGGTAGACCATGGAAACGTCGTGCCGCCGCAGATCGCGCAGCGCCTGGGTCGAGAGGCGGTTGACGTCGGCGCCGCCGATCAGGATGCGGCCGGCGTCGATGCGGCCGGCGCGCGGCAGGTAGCGCATCGCCGCCATCGCGGCCGTCGACTTGCCGCAGCCGGATTCGCCCACGAGCCCGTAGGTGCCGCCCGGCGGAATGACGAGGTCGAGCCCCCGCAGGATGGGGCGCGCCCATCCCCGGACCCGGTAGGACACGTCGAGGCCCTCGATGCGAAGCGCATCCGCGGCGGGCGGGTCGAGGGCGTCCGCCGTCATTCGACGATGTCCGCCAGGGCGTCGGCCACGAGGTTCACGGCGATCACCAGGGACGCGATCGCAAGGGCATCGAACAGCACGGTCCACCAGTAGCCGCCCCCGATCAGGGCGTAGTTCTCGGAGATCGCGAGGCCCCAATCGGACGAGGGCGGCTGCAGCCCGACGCCGAGGAACGACAGGGTCGCGACCGTAAAGATGGCGTAGCCGAGCCTCACCGTAAGTTCGACCACGATCGGCGGCAGGATATTGGGCAGGATCTCGACGCCCATGAGGTAGATGGCGTTCTCGCCGCGAAGTCGCGCCGCCGCCACATAATCGAGGTTGCGCTCCGTCATGACCGCGGCCCGGACCGTGCGGGCCACGATAGGCATGAACGAGAGGCCGATCGCCACGACGACCGTTGCGTTCGAGGCGCCGAGCGCCGTGAGGGCCAGCAGGGCCAGGATCAGCAGCGGCAGTGCCAGCACGGCCTCGACGATACGGCTCAGCACATCGTCGACCGGACCGGGGAAGAACCCCATCACGAGGCCGAGCGCCGTCCCGAGCCCGATCCCGAGCAGGGTGGCGAGCGGGGCCACGACCAGGATGTCCTGGGCTCCCGCGATCACGCGGGCGAACATGTCGCGTCCGAGTTCGTCGGTGCCGAACCAGTGCTGGCCCGAAGGCGGGGCCAGCGAGTTGAGGATATCGTCGCCGAGCGGATCCACCAAGTAACGTCCGAAGATCGCGCAGCCGATCCAGAACAGCAGGATCGCGACTCCGATGATAAAGGTCGGATAGCCGAGCAGCAGACCGAAGCGCTCGAACCGCTTGGTGCTGCGCACCAGCACCGGCACGGGCGTCGCCAGGGCCGTCATGTGCCGGCTCCCGTGCGGATCCGCGGGTTCAGGGCCGCGCCGGCGAGGTCGGCCGCGAGCGTCGACACGACGTAGATCACCCCCACCGTCATGATGCCGGCCTCGAGCATGGGAAAATCGTGTCCGCGTGCCGCCGCATAGATGAGCCCCCCGATGCCTTGGTAGTGGAACAATGTCTCGATCACCACGAGCCCGCCCACGAGGTAGCCGGTCTGGGACGCTACGACCGTGATGGTCGGGAGCAGGGCGTTGCGCAGCACGTGGCGCCAGATCACTATCTGCCAGGGCAGGCCCTTGAGCACGGCTGTCCGCGTATAGTCGCTGTCGAGGGCCGCGACCATTCCGGCTCGCGCCATGCGCGCGATATAGCCGAACACGACGAAGACCAGCGGGATCGCAGGCAGGATGAGATAGTAGAGCTGGGTCAGGGGGCCCGAGCCGGGCGGCGGCGTCGCCGAGATCGGGAACAGTCTGAGCCCGATGCCGAACACCAGGATCAGCACGATCCCCGACACGAACTCGGGCACGACGGTGGCCGACAGGCCCATGAGCACGATGGCGCGGTCGAGGAACCGGCCGCGGTTCAGCGCCGCCACGATCCCACCCAGAATCCCGAGCGGCACGACGAGCACGAAGGCCACGCCGCCGAGCTTCAGGGAGTTGACCAGTGCCGCGCTCACGAAGGGCGCCACGGGCGATCGATAGAGGAAGGACTGGCTCATGTCGCCGCGGACGAAGCGGCTGATCCAATCCCAATACTGAACCAGGGCCGGCCGGTCGGCCCCGAGCTGGTGATCCAGCACCGCGACGGCCCGCTGGTCGGCCAGCGGGCCGAGGACGGCCCGCCCGACGTCGCCGGGCAGCAATTGCCCCCCAGCGAACACGAGGACGCTCAGAATGAAGAGCGTCACCAGCGCGTAGGGGATGCGGCGGATCAGGAGCTGCAGCATGGCGTGGCTTCCTTATCTTCCGCCGATAGGCGCTTGGGGTTTTCGTACCGGGTTCAGGCGATGCTCGCCTTGTCCAGGAACAGCCGGTTGGGAATGGGTGGGATTCCGGTCAGTCCCTTCCTGGTCGGCACCAGATAGTCGAAGAAGTAGCCGAAGATGATCGGCGTCTCGTCGAGCAGAAGCGTCTCGATCTTGGCCGCGATGTCGCGCTGGCCGCCGACGTCGGCGGTGCGCCCGAACGTGTCGACGAGGGCGTCGTAGTCCTTGTTTTTGAAATGCGCGGAGTTCCAAGGTCCGTCGCTCAGCAGCGGCGCCCGGAGGAACACGTTGGGCACACCGCGATGGCCGTAGTCGGTGATGCCCATCTCGCTGTCGAGCCAGTCCGATTGGCCGAAGGTGGCCTTCCCGTAATAGGCGTCCTGCGATTCGATCTTGAGCTCGATCGAGATCCCGACCTCGCGGGCGAAATTCTGCAGCAGCACGGCATATTGCGGGATCTCGAGATACGTCTCGGTGGTGAGCTTGACCTTGAACCCCCGGCCGACTCCCGCCGCTTCGAGGAGTTGCTTGGCTTGTGCCACGTCCTGCTGGCGTTGCGGGATCGAGGGTGCCGAGGAAGGGTAGGCGGTCGCGAACGGGCTGTCGTTGCCGAGTTCGCCGTAGCCGTGCAGCAGTCCCGCCACGAGCTTCCTGCGGTCGAGCGTGAGCGCCATGGCCTTGCGGACCCGCTTGTCCGCGAAGGCCCCCGTGTCGCATCGCATGTGCACCTGCTGGTGCGCCGTGCTCTTCTCGCGGATGATCGTGACGTTGGGATCGTTCAGCAGCGACTGGCCGCCGATCACCGGCAGCTGATCGAGGAGGTCGACCTGGCCGCCCTGCAGCGCCAGGATGCGGGGCTGCAGCGCGTCGAAGAACGTGAATTCCGTCCGGTCGGGCAGGGCTTTCTCACCCCAATAGGCGTCGTTGCGGACGAAGCTGGCGCCGACCTTGGGGGTGAACTTATCGAGCTTGAATGGACCCGTCCCGTCCCAGTTCTTCTCGTACTCGCCCTTGAAGCTCGCCGGCAGGATAATGCAATTGTAGTTGTCCGACGACACGACGTAGGGGAACGATCCGTAGGGTGCATCGAGATGGAACTCGACCGTGAGGTCGTCGACCTTCTTGATGTTCCCCTTGCTGAGGATCCCCTTGAAGGCCGACAAGGCGTTGGAGGCGTTGCCGGGATCGGCGAGCCGGTCCACGGTGGCGATGACGTCGTCGGCTTTGAGCGTGCCACCGCTGATGAACGCGACGTTGGGCCTGAGCTTGAAGGTCCACACCGAACTGTCGTCGTTGTGGGTCCAGCTTTCGGCCAGCACGGGCTTGAGCGTGAGGTCGGGCTGGGTGACGCAGAGGAATTCGCCAGCCTGGATGAGCATGGTCAGGCCACCGTCGTCGGCCACCGTCACGGGGTCGACCGCGCCCGCCGGGGTCGCGATAGCGACCCGGATGGTGCCGCCCGGCTTGCCCTGCGCCCGCGCCGGGCGGGGCGCCACGAGGCCGAGCAGGCCGGCGACGCCGCCGAGCGTCGTCAGCGACACGCCCAGCATGCTGCCGTGGCGCATGAAGGTGCGGCGATCGAGCCGGCCGGCCAGAAGATGGTCGACGAGGTCGTTCTCGACGGGACCGATCTCGCGACGGATCGCGTCGAGACGCTTGAACTGCTTCATCGTCGAGAGACCTTTTGTATGGAACGCTCCGATGATCGGAGTTTGATCATTCGGCGGCCGGCGCGGTCAAGCTCGTCTCACCGGATGCAGGAACCCTGCCACCATGTTCGATCCGACCAGCCCTTATCCGCGCGACCTCGTCGGTTACGGCGCACATCCGCCCGACCCGGCGTGGCCGGGCGGCGCCCGGATCGCGGTCTCCCTCGTGCTCAACTACGAGGAGGGCGGGGAAATGTCGGTGCTGCACGGCGATGCGGCGTCCGAGAGCGCCCTGACCGACATGGATCGCCCGCCCGCACTCGTCGGCCAACGCAACATCGCGGTGGAACAGATCTTCGAATACGGCGCCCGGGTCGGGTTCTGGGAGGTGATGCGGCTGCTGCGGAGCCGCGGCGTCGAGGCGACCGTCTACGCGGTCGGCATGGCGCTCGAGCGCAACCCGGGGGTCGCGGCGGCCCTCGAGGACTGGGGCGTCGAGGTGGCGTGCCATGGGCAACGCTGGATCGACTACCAATTCGTGCCGGAGGACGTCGAACGGGCCGACATGCGGCGCTGTATCGAGACGGTCACGCGGCTCGTCGGCCGGCGCCCGGTCGGCTGGTATACGGGCCGGCCGAGCCTCGCCACGCGGAGGCTCGCGGTCGAGGCCGGCGGCTTCCTCTACGACAGCGACGCCTATAACGACGACCTGCCGTATTGGATGCGCGTCTCGGGTCGGCCGCACCTCGTCCTGCCCTATAGTTTCGACAACAACGACAGCCGCATGAACCGGAGCCAGGGCTTCGAGACCGGCGAGCAGTTCTTCACCTATTGCCGCGACAGCTTCGACTGGCTGTATCGATCGGGCCAGGAAGGGCGGGCCAGGATGATGTCGATCGGCCTCCATGCGCGGATCGTCGGGCGGCCGGGGCGGCTCGGCGCCCTTGCTCGCCTGATCGACTATATTCAGGGACACGAGGGCGTTTGGATCGCGTCGCGCGAATCCATCGCGCGTCACTGGCATGCGCGCTTCCCGCCGGCGCTCTGACGCTTGGCAACCCTTCGCCTTTACCTTGCGTCGGCGCGCATCTTTGCCGCGCAAGACATGACGCGTTGATCCTTCCCCGAAGCGGGAGAGGTGGCTCGGCCGCAGGCCGGGTCGCATGGGGTGAACGCTTGGCGGGAAGACTTCACCGTCGCTTCCCGCCACCCTCCCGCTCCGGGTAGGGTTTCGCAACGACCTGCCCTCTTCAGGGTTGGCCACTCAGAGGAATGCCGACGCTAGTGGCCCCGGGGCAGGGGCGGTAGCCCGGCCCTCACGAGGTCCCGGCCGATCTTCAGATGATCGGCCAGCGGCCGGTCGTCGCGGTATATCTCGGCCGAACCCCGGACCCAGGCCAGGATGGCCATCGTGCCGGTCGGCCCGGCATCGCGGTCGCACCCGAGGTCGTGCGCGTCCGCGCCGGCCAGCAGTTCGATGCCGAACACCCGCTCGGCATTGTCGATGATGGCGAGGAGCTTGGTGGCAGCGGAGGTGGGGTGGGCCAGGAAATCCTCCTGCAGGGCCGAGGTGATGCCCCCGTCGAGGCTCGCCGGCGCTGCAAGCCGGCGGTTCTCGGCCACGAGGGCCGCCGCCGTATATTGCGCGATCATGTAGCCTGAGCCGACGCCGGGCTCGGCCGCGAGAAAAGCCGGCAGTCCGCTGAAGGCGGGGTTCAGCATGCGGTCGAGCCGTCGTTCCGACATGGCCGCGATCTGGGCCACCGCCACGGCCAGCCCATCGAGTGCCATGGCGAGAGCGGCCGCGACCGCGTGGGCCTCGGAGGCCACCACCGGCGCCTCCGGCGTTCCCGACACGATCGGGTTGTCGGTCACGGAGGCGAGCTCGCGGTCGACCACGAGCGCGGCGGCCGCCCAGGCATCCCGCGCCGCACCGTGCACGTGCGGGACGGCGCGCAGGCTCAGCGCCTCCTGGGTGAGCGCCTTGCGGCCCTCGATCGACCGTCCGGCGAGCCAGGTCCGCAGCGCCCCGCCCGACACTTGCAGGCCGGGCGAGACCCGGACGGCGAGCACCTCCGCGTCGAAGGCCGCGGTCCCGGCGCCGAGCGCGTCGAGCGTGAGGGCCGCGATGCCGTCCGCGGTGGCGAGCAGCCGCTCGATGCGGGCGAGGGCCACGCAGGCGAGGCCGGTGGAGCAGGGCG
>CAXUOD010000097.1:0-19509 GCA_964252585.1 uncultured Lichenihabitans sp.
GCGCCGACGAGGTTCTTGCCCTGGGGGGCGTTGATGCCGGTCTTGCCGCCCACCGAGGAATCGACCTGTGCCAGGAGGCTCGTCGGCACCTGGACGAAGCGCATGCCGCGTTTCAGCGTTGCGGCCGCGAAGCCCGCGAGGTCGCCCACGACTCCGCCGCCGAGCGCCACGACGACGTCGCCGCGCTCGAGTCTCGCCTGCAGCACGGCGTTGCAGACAGCCTCGTATCCGGCGTAGCTCTTCGAGGCCTCGCCGGGCGGCACCTCTACGGTCACATGGCGCAGCCCGGCGGCGTCGAGCCCGGCCTCCAGAGCTCGGAGATGGTGACGGGCCACGGTGGTGTCGGTGACGATCGCACAGGCCGCGCCCGGCACGAGCCCGGCGATGCGGCGCCCGGCCTCCGGGATCAACCGCGGTCCGATCAGGATCTCGTAGGCGCGGCTGCCGAGCGAGACGGGAATTCGTTCAACGGCGGGATCCAAGCTCGTCGTCACGGCGCCGCGCCCGCCATATGGACCGCGATCGCGGTCGCCATCTCGTCCACCATCACGTCGTGCGGGCAATCGCGGGACGCGACCGTGACGTCGGCTTCGGCATAAACGGGATAGCGTTCGGCCATGAGGCGCTTCAATGTTCCTTCTGGATCGGGCGTTCGCAAGAGCGGCCGATTGGTCCGCTTGCGGACGCGGCGCATCAATACGTCGAAATCGGCCTTGATCCAAACCGACAGGGCCTCGGCCTTGATGACGTCGCGCGTTGCGGGATGGATGAAAGCGCCGCCGCCCGTCGCCACCACCCTCGGGCCGCCTCCGATCAGCCGGCCGACCACGCGGTTCTCGCGGTCGCGGAAATAAGGCTCGCCGTGGCGGGCGAAGATCTCGGGGATCGTCATGGCGGCCGCGGTCTCGATCTCGACGTCGCTGTCGACGAAATCGAGCTTGAGGTGCTGCGCCAGGCGGCGACCGATGACGGTCTTGCCGGCCCCCATCATACCGATCAGCACGATGGGCCGCGTTCCGAGCCGGCCCACGATGAAGGCGCTGCGCGATAGAGCATCGAACCTGGCCGGTGACGACCGTCCACCCCTCCCGTATGGTTCCATGGGTCTCATGAAACCTGCCATATCACGGCCGGGGGAGCTTGCTAACCGTGAGACCGGCCCATCACCGCGTGACCGTCGCGAGCCGGTCCAGCGCCGCTTCGAGCGTCGCGTCCGTCTTGGAAAAGCAGAACCGCACGACGCTCCGCACGGCGTTCTCGGCGTAGAAGGCCGAAACCGGGACCGCCGCCACGCCGTGCCGCGTCACCAGCCTTTCGCAGAAGGCAACGTCGTCCGTCATGCCGAACGGCGCGAGATCGACGTTGAGGAAGTAGGTTCCCTGCGTCGGCAGGACGTGGAAGCCGCGGGCCAGGAGACCCGAGGCCAGGAGATCTCGGGAGCGCTGGAGCCCTGCCCGCATGGCCGTGAAGGCCTCGTCGGGCTTGCCGAGACCGAAGGCGACCGCGCTCTGCAGGTTCGGCGGCGTGGTGAAGGTGAGGAACTGGTGAGCCTTCGACAGCACCCGCAAAAGTGGCGGCGCGGCGATCACGAAGCCGACCTTCCATCCCGTGAGGCCGAAGATCTTGCCGGCCGAGCCGATCTTAACGGATCGCTCGGCCATGCCGGGTGACGCCATGAGGGGACGATGCTCGTGGCCGTCGAATACGACGTGGTCCCAGACTTCGTCGCACAGCGCTACCGCATCATGGGCGATGCAGAACCGCGCCAGCCGGGCCAGCGCCTCGGGCCCATAGACCGTGCCCGAAGGGTTCAGCGGGTTGTTGAAGAGGACGACCCTGGTGCGGGGCGAGAAGGCGCGGGCGAGATCCTCCTCGCTGAAGTCCCAGGCGGGCGGTTTCAGGGTCACGAAACGCGGGACCCCGCCAGCCCGCAGCACGAGCGGCAGATAGGCATCGTAGAGCGGCTGGAACAGAACGACCTCGTCGCCGGGCACGATCAGGGCCAGAAGTGCGCCGGCCAGGGCCTCGGTGGCGCCCGAGGTGACCATGACGTCCTCGGCCGCCACCGCGAGCCCCTGCACGCGGGCATAGCGGCGAGCCACGGCCTCGCGCAGCTCCGGCAGACCCATCATGGGCGGGTACTGGTTCGATCCCTCGACCACGGCTTCCGCGGCCTTCTGCCGAACGTCGAGCGGCCCCGCCTCTTCGGGAAAGCCCTGGCCGAGGTTGACGGCGCCGTGCTGGCGCGCCAGGCGCGACATGGTCTCGAAGACGGTCGTGGGGAGATCGGCGAACACGGGATGCATCGGGTCGGCCTCGGATGTCGCTCGGCGGTTCGCCTCAGGCGCGGGCGGGTTCGCCCACCGGCAGCACTGCGGCCTCGACCGGGCGGGCGGCGTAGCGCTGCGCCAGCCAGGCGCAGGCGAAGAGCTGGATCTGGTGGAACAGCATCAGGGGCAAGACGATGGCGCCGACCGCCTGGCCGGGGAACAGGATATTGGCCATCGGGATCCCGCTCGCCATGCTTTTCTTCGACCCGCAGAACACGATGGCGATCTCGTCCTCCTTGTTGAAGCCGAGCCAGCGGCTGATCAGCGTCGTCGAGACGAGGACGAGGCCGAGCAGCACGGCATCGAGCAGCAGGATCAGAGCGAGGCTGGAGACCGCCATGTGGGACCAGACGCCCGCCACGACGCTCTCGCTGAAGGCCGAATAGACGACGATAAGGATCGAGCCCCGGTCCACATAGGACAGGACGCCCTTGTGGCGCGTGATCCAGGGGCCGACCCAGGGCCGCAGCACCTGCCCGAGCCCGAAGGGGAGCAGCAGTTCGAGCGCGATGTCGCCGAGCGCCTTCAGGCTGAACCCGGCCCCATGCGTCGAGAGCAGCAAGGCCACGAGCACCGGCGTGACCACCATGCCGACGAGGTTCGATACCGAAGCGCTGCACAGGGCCGCCGGAACGTTGCCGCGCCCGATCGAGGTGAAGGCGATGGAGGACTGCACCGTGGACGGCAGGACGCAGACGAACATCAGACCGAAGCCGAGCTCCGTCGGCAGCCAACGCTTGAGAACCGCCGTGAGCACGAGACCGATCAGGGGAAAGAGCACGAAGGTGCTGGCCAGCACCAGGGATTGGAGCCGCCAATGCGCGATCCCCTCGACGACGGCGCGGGTCGAGAGCCGGGCGCCGTAGAGGAAGAACAGCAGGAACACGGCCGCCACCACGGCGCTTTTCGTGATGGGTTCGGCGGCGCCCCGGGCCGGGACCAGGGCCGCGAACAGCACCGTCGCGAGCAGCGCCACGAGGTAGAGATCGATCTTGACGCGGGACAGGAAGCGTTGGGACATCGGGCTGGGCATTCGAACGGGGACCGGCATGTGGCTTAGCAGAAATCGAGCGGCTCGAAAGGCCGCGCCACGGCATGCCTGCCCAGGCGGCGGCGGGACGCCTCCGGTCGCGGCCCTGGACCACGCTGGATTGGTCCGGTCACGATGAAGGCGGGTGACGAGACCGGAGCGGTGCCGACAAGGACGCTGGTGATCGGCGGGGCGCGATCGGGCAAGAGCCGCAACGCCGAGGCCCTGGCGCTCCGCACCGGGCTCGAGCCGGTCTATGTCGCGACCGCGACCGCCTGGGACGCCGAGATGGAGGCCCGCATCGCCCGGCACCGCGCCGAGCGCGCCGGAGCGGGCTGGCACACGGTCGAGGCGCCGCTCGCGCTCGTCGAGGCCTTGCGCCGGGAAGCCGTTCCGGGCCGTGTCCTTCTGGTCGACTGCCTGACGCTGTGGCTGAGCAACGTCATGCTGGGCGGGCACGACACGGAGCGCGAAGCCTCGACCCTCGTGGCGGCCCTGCCGGATCTCGCTGCGCCGACTTTCTTCGTCTCGAACGAAGTCGGCTGGGGCATCGTCCCGGACCACAAGCTCGGCCGTGACTTCCGGGATGCCCAGGGGCTCCTCAACCAGGCCATGGCACGGGCCTGCGACCGGGTCCTGCTGGTCGCGGCCGGACTGCCTTTGGTGTTGAAGGGCTGAGGCGATAGGCCCGACGGATGCCGGCAGCGGACGGTTGTCTTACCGTGCGGCGGCCGTCAGCGACAGGGCCTGCGCACTCGCGATCAGCGTGTCGCGCAGCATGTCGATGCGCTCGGGAGCGGTATCGACCAGGACGACGAAGCAGAGCGTGGCCGCGACCCGATCGAGCCGGTCCCTGACGGGTGCAGCGATACAATGGGTAAACGGGTCGACAAGGCCCGACGTCACGCAGAAGCCATCCTGCCGGGCTTTGTCGACCGACTCGACGAAGGAGTCGAGCGTGACGGGAGCGCTGCGCGGCGGCCGGAGATCCGCCGACGTCACGAGCGCGCGAATCTCGCTGTCCTGGAGGTCGGCGACAAGCAAGCGACCCGATGCCGTCCAGGGCAACGGGATCCGCGTGCCGATTTCGGAGCTGATGCGGAACGGTCGGGCGCCGCTGCTCATGTAGGCCACGGTGTATTGCCGCTCGTGCATGACGCAGAACTGCGTCGTTTCTCCTGTAGCGCGGGCCAGCCGGTCCACCTCGGTGCGAGCGCGGGCGAACAGATCGTGCTCTCGCAAGTAGTCCATTCCGTAGAAATACGCGGTCTTGCCGAAGAACACTTCTCCGTTCGGACCGGCGGTTTCGAGCAGACCGGCCTCCGTCAGCACCTTCGCGAGCGCGTAGATGGTCGATCGCGGCGCCGAAAGCGCCCGGGCGAGTTCACCGACCCGGACCGGACGACCGACGCGATGCAAGTGGGCCAGCAAGGCCACGAGGCGGTCGATGCTCCGTTCTCGTGTGCCACCCCGCACCTCCGCCTCGGGCGTCACTGGATCGCCCGCGGTCTCGACTGCCTTTTCCGACAGCAACGCTGCTTGCAGGTTCCTCTTGTCCATTCGTTCGCCCATGCTACCCTCATACAGGATATGAGATAGCTGTCCAGTATACTGGACAATAGTCAGAGGCCTCCCCGGTTCGACACTGCCGGTCGGTTGAAGATTTCGACGGTGTCGAGGGATCAGCCATGAGCCAGGACAATGCACGCCGCCACTTCCTCAAGCTCGGCTCGGCCGGTGCGGCCCTGGCGGGTGTGGCGGCGCTAGCCAGCATGCCGGCTGCGACCGAGACGGCCTACGCCCAAGCGGCTGCGGACAGCGTACTGCGTCGGGTGCTCGATCGCGGCAAGCTGATCGTCGGCACGGGATCCACCAATGCGCCGTGGCATTTCGAGAACGACAAGGGCGATCTCGTCGGCATGGATATCGCCATGGCCAAGATCCTGGCCAAGGGCCTTTTCGACGACGACAGCAAGGTGGAGTTCGTGCAGGAAGATCCGGCGCAGCGGATCCCCAACCTGACCACCGGCAAGGTGGACATCGTCATTCAGTTCATGACGATCTCTTCGGCTCGTGCCCAGCTCATCAACTTTTCGCGTCCGTACTACGTGGAAGGCGTGGCGCTGCTGACGCGGCCCGATGCGCCCAACAAGAGCTTCGATGCGCTGCTCAAGGGCGGTCCCGACACCAAGGTTGCCATCCTGCAGAACGTGGATGCCGAGGCCGGCGTTCATCAGGTGCTGCCGCAAGCGCAGGTGCTGCAGGTCGATACCCAGGCCAACGTCGTCCAGGCGCTCGAGTCGAAACGCGCCGACGCGGCTGCGGTCGACCTCTCGACCGTTCGCTGGATGGTCGCCAGGAACCCGAGCCGCTACGCCGATGCCGGCAAGAGCTGGCAGAACCAGCTTTACGGTGCCGGGGTCCGACAGGGCGATCTCGACTGGCTGACTTTCGTCGACACCTGCTTCAACGTCGCTATGTTCGGCAACAATTCGGACGTTTACGACGCCGCCTTCAAGGAATATTTCGGCGTCACTCTGCCGCCGCGCGCAACGGGTTTTCCGACGATCTGAGCTTTCGGCCGAAGCGGGGCGGGCGCGGTGGGCTATCACCTCAACTTCGCACTGATCTGGCGGCACTTCGACCGGCTGTGGTCGGGCCTGATCCTCAGCCTCGAACTGGCGATCCTGTCGATCGCCATCGGCTGCGCGATCGGGCTCGCGCTGGCGGTCCTCTATGTGTCCGGCAACCGTATGGTCCGCGGGCTCATCGCGGCCTATGTCGAGGTGATCCGCAACGTCCCGCTTCTTCTCCTGGTCTACCTCGTCTTCTACGGTCTGCCGACCGTGATCGACATCGCCTACGGCAACACGACCTCCTTTGTCGTTACACTGTCGGCCTATGCCGGCGCCTACCTCGTCGAGGTCTTCCGCTCGGGGCTCGACGCCGTGCCGCGAGGGCTCCTGGATGCCGGAATGTCGATCGGCCTCACGCCGGTCCAGCGGCTCGGGTCGATCCGGCTGCCCACGATGCTCCGCATCGTTCTGCCCGCCCTTTCGAACACCTTCGTATCGCTGTTCAAGGACACGTCGGTCGCGTCCGTGATCGCCGTCCCCGAACTGACGTACGGAGCCCAATGGATCAATTTCAACACGTTCCGCATCATGGAGGTCTATCTCGTGGTCACCGGCCTCTACCTCGTGACCGGCTACACCATCCTGGTCGGCTTGCGGCTACTGGAACGCCGCTACGCGATCGCTCGCTGAGATGCTGAGCCAGGTCGCCTATGCGGTGCCGTTCCTGCTCCCGGGGCTTTGGATCACGATCGAGGTGTCGCTCATCACCGTCGCGATCTCGACCGTCGTCGGTGTTCTGCTCGGCGTCGGCCTCGTCTATGGCCCGGCGCCTCTCCGCTGGGGGGTTCGCGGCTTCAGCGACATCATACGGGGCATTCCCATCCTGGTGCTGCTGTTCTTCGTCTATTATGGGCTGCCGATCACCGGGTTGAACCTCCAGCCCTTCGCGGCGGCCATTTTCGGTCTGATCATCTTCAAGGTCGCTCAGGTCATCGAGAACGTCCGAGGGGCGATCGGCTCGATCCCGCGCGGCCAGATGGATGCCGCGAAGGCCGTCGGTCTGCCGTTCCCGGAGCGGTTCGCCTATGTGATCGCCCCGCAGGCGCTTCGTCGCTTCCTGCCTCCTTGGCTCAACGGCGTGACCGACGCCGTGAAAGGCTCGGCCCTCGTCTCGCTGCTCGGCGTCGGAGATCTGATGTTCGGGATCCAGAAGGTGGTCGGTCGAACCTATGAGCCCCTGGTCCTCTATTGCTTCGGTGCCTTTCTGTATTTCATCATCAACTACGCCTTGTCCTTGGGAAGCCGCTCGCTCGAACGCCGCTTCAGCTACATCCGCGAGTGAGCGCCCTTATGGCTTCGACCCAGCCGCTCCTGAGCCTGAAGGGCGTCCAGAAATCCTACGGCGCGACGCCTGTCCTGCGAGGCGTCGATCTCGACGTGACCAAAGGCGAGGTGGTGACGATCATCGGCCCGTCCGGCGGGGGGAAGACCACGCTCTTGCGCTGCGTCAATTTCCTGGAGAGCTACGATCACGGCTCGATCGCCATCGATGGCCGGGAAGTCGGCTATCGCGACGCATCGAGCCGCGAACGCCGCTCCGAGCGCGATCTCGCCCGCATGCGGTCCGAGACCGGCATGGTGTTCCAGAGCTTCAACCTGTTCCCTCATCTGACGGCCGCCGAAAACATCACCCTCGGGCTGACCAAAGTCCGCAAACTCGGCCGCGCCGCAGCGCGGGAGAAAGCGCTCCACTGGCTCGGGCGGGTCGGCCTGGCCGACAAGGCGGACCGGCTGCCTTCGGAGCTTTCGGGGGGACAGCAGCAGCGGGTCGGCATCGCGCGTGCGGTCGCGATGGACCCCAAGATCCTGCTGCTCGACGAGATCACCTCGGCGCTCGACCCCGAACTCGTCGGCGAGGTGCTCGAGGTTGTCCTCGCGCTCGCAGGCGAGGGGATGACCATGCTGGTGGTGACGCACGAGATCGGCTTCGCGCGCGATGCCTCTCGCCGGATCGTCTTCATGAGCGAGGGAAGGATCGGGGCTATCGGACCGCCCGATGTGATCTTCTCGCCCGACCAGCCCAACGAGCGACTGCGCGGCTTCCTCGGCCGCTTCAGCGCGGCGCACCGACTTTGAACAGGGATCCCGCAATCGTGATGACGCCCTACGATCGCCTCGACCGGCTCGGACTGTCGTTGACGCCGGCAGCGGCACCGATCGCCAACTATGTGCCGTTCAAGCGCAGCGGCACTCTGCTCTATCTGTCCGGACAAGGACCGCGCCAACCGGACGGCCGCCTGTTGACCGGCAAGGTGGGCCGCGATCTCAGCACCGAGGACGCCTACGGACATGCTCGACTGACCGGGCTCAACCTGCTGTCGGTCGCCCATGAGGCTCTCGGCGACCTTGGTCGGGTGGTCCATGTCGTCAAGCTGTTCGGCATGGTCAATGCCGCGGCCGACTTCGCTGACCATCCGGCCGTCATCGACGGCTGCTCGGACCTGTTCGTGGACGTTTTCGGCGAGGCCGGCCGTCATGCACGATCGGCTGTCGGCATGGGGTCGCTGCCGGGTCACATCTCGGTCGAGATCGAAGCTATCTTCGAAGTGGGTGGAGCGACGACATGATGGAAAAACCCGAGGACATTCGCAAGGCGCTCGGTCTGCGGCCCGTCATCAACGTGTCGGGCACGATGACGTCGCTCGGGGCTTCCATCATGGTACCGGAAGCCATCGCGGCCATGACGGCCATCGCGCCTCAATTCGTGGAAATGGATGCGCTGTTCCGCAAGGCGAGCGTCGTGATCGCCCGACTGACGGGCGGCGAAGCGGGGCTGGTCACCGCGTCCTGCGCCAGCGGCATCGCACTCGCGGTCGCAGGTGCAATGACGCGCGACAACCTGCTCGCCGTCGAGCGCCTGCCGGACGACACGCGCGGCCTCAAGAGCGAGGTGTTGATCCAGACGGGCCACATGGTCAGCTATGGCGCTGCGGTCGAACAATCGATCCGCCTCGCGGGTGGAACCGTGGTGCCGGTCGGCACCGTCAGCTCCAGCTACGGCTACCAACTCGAGAACGCGATCACGGACCGGACCGCCGCGGCCATCTACGTGATCTCGCATCACACGGTGCAGTACGGCATGATCCCGCTGCGAGCCTTCGCCGCGATGTGCCGGGCCAGAGACGTGCCCGTCATCGTCGACGCAGCCTCGGAATACGATCTCAGGGGCTTCCTGGCCCAGGGTGCCGACATCGTGATCTACTCAGGCCATAAGTTCCTGGGTGGTCCGACCAGCGGAATCGTTGCCGGACGCAAGGATCTGGTGCGCGCCGCCTATCATCAGAACCGCGGGATCGGTCGCGGCATGAAAGTCGGCAAGGAGAGCATCGTCGGGGTCATGGCGGCTCTCGAAGCGTGGGAGTCGCGCGACCATGCTGGCATTCGAGAGCGCGAGGCCTCGGCGCTCCACCTTTGGCGGCACGCCTTGCTGGGGCTGCCCGGAATTGCGGCCCATATCGTGCCTGATCCGACCGAGAACCCTCTCGACAGGCTCGAAGTAGCGGTTCACCCCGACAGCGGTTTCTCGGCCGCGAGCCTTGCGGCGGCACTGGCAGGCGGCGATCCACCCGTCATGGTCCGCGACCATGAAACGGCACGTGGCCACTTCTACCTCGATCCGTGCAATCTGCACCCTGGCGAAGCCGAGATCGTGGCGGGCCGTCTCGTCGAGACCCTCCGGGGTTCCAACGCCGCCCGCTTCGCCGAGACGGGAAAAGCGCAAAACCTCGATGCGTTGCTCGCTTGGCCGGATTGAGCGCCCTGCCTCCACGATCGACAGCAGCAGACTTGAGACGGCTTGGGCCGAACGATCGGGAGCGTTGCGGAGCAGTTGGATCCGCTGTCCGACAAACCGGCTCAGGCAATCCGGAAGTCCGAGTTCCACCGCAATCCATACCGATGCTGCGCCGTTCGGCGAGCGAGTTCGCGCGGCGGGAGGTAGACGCCACATTGGAGCCATGAAAGATAGGCTGTGTCGGCCGTGCAGGCCGGACCTGCGGAGCCGTCGACAAGGGAGGATGGTGCTTTTGGGGGGTATCGCCAATGCGGATCATCGACATGCCGGGCTCGGCTCAATCGATGTCGGCGTCGAGCCCCCGATCGACGTCATCGGCCGCCGTCCTCTCGTCCAGGACCGCCGCGCCGTCTCGCTCCGCTGGCTGTCGGCCGTGGTGCTCACGGGCGTGGCCGGCTCGGGCCTCATCGGCACCACGATCTACGCGGCCCTGAACGGTCAGTCGAACCTCGCCCAGGCGCCCGAACTCGTCTCTCCGACCCGGAGCGCCAAAGCCGGCGAGACCGATCTCGTGAAAGGCGACCGGCTGATCAAGACGGCCGACATCGTGGCCGAAAAGCAGAGCTTCAAGGCGCCCACGACCGTCAAGGTCGGCGACAAGCAGATCATCCGCACGCACGACTTCACCCACGTGGCTACCACGCTGGCGTTGGCGCCGACCGGTCAGGAAGACGAGGTGCCGGAGTTCAACCCGTTGAAGCTGATGGCGCAGGACGTCAATCCGGCAGAGGCGCCGCCGCCCGATCCCGGCCCCGCGCTCGAAGACTCGGACGTTTCCTTCACGACACGCGATCTCTCCACCGTCGACCCGTCCCGGTTCGGCGGCTTTCTCTCCACCGACGAGATCCAGGCGCAGGTCGGCGAATACAGCCGCACCCTCGCCAACGCCAACCGGATCGCCATGCCGCCCCAGATGCTGCTGATGCGCACGAGCCGCGCCGGGATCCTCCCCGCAGCGGGGCTCGGATTCGCGGATCCCGCGTTCCAGGCGACGCCGTTCTCCTCGATCGAGGTGCGGATGGTGCCCGAGAACGTCACGGTCGTGCCCCGATCGGACGGCGGCCGCGACAAGGATTCGGCGGAACGGCTCGTGGTGTTCCGGCACGGCGACGTGATCGACGACGTGCTGAAGGCCAACGGCGCCACCCACAACCAGATCCGCTCGATCCTCGCGGCCTTCGCGCCGAAACACGGCGAGCCGCCCGTGGCCGAGGGGCGCCGCATCCGGCTGTTCTTCTCGCGGCTCGACGACAGCCGCCCGCGCCAGATCGCCCGCATCTCGGTCTACGCGGATGAAAACCTTGAGACCACGATCGCTCTGGCCGATACCGGCGATTACGTTAAGGTCGCCAATGCGGCGCCGGCGGCCCCGACCCGTCCAGCCAATGCGGCCGCAGCCGACGACGCCGGGTTTCGGCTCTACGACAGCCTTTACGAGACGGCGCTCAAGCAGGACATCCCGAAACCCATCATCGACACGCTCGTCCGCGTATTCGGCAACGATGTCGATTTTCAGCGCTCGGTGGCGGGCGGCGACAGTTTCGACGCCTTCTACAGCGACGGCGACGACGAGGCCGGCCACCCCGACCTGTTGTTCGCCTCGATCACGGTCCGCAACGAGAGCTTCCGCTACTACCGGTTTCTCACCACCGACGACAATGCCGTCGACTTCTATGACGAGAACGGCCGCTCGGTCCGCAAATTCCTGATGCGCAGCCCGGTCCCGAACGCCCAGATGACCTCCGGCTTCGGGCTTCGGTTCCACCCCATCCTGGGCTACTCCCGTCCCCATACGGGCGTCGACTGGGCGGCCCCGATCGGTACGCCGATCCTGGCGGCGGGCTCCGGCACCGTGCTCAAGGCGGAACGGTCGTCGAGCTACGGCAACCACGTCGAGATCCAGCACGCGAACGGCTACATCACGACCTACTCCCATATGACGGGCTTCGCCCGCGGGATCGCCGACGGCGTGCGTGTGCGGCAGGGACAAGTGGTGGGCTACCTCGGGCAGACGGGCCTCGCGACCGGTCCGCATCTTCACTACGAGGTGATCGTCAACGGCCATTTCGTCGACCCGATGCGGGTGAAGCTGGCCCGCACCCGCGAGATGGACGGCAAGGCCCTGGCCGATTTCAAGCACGAACGCGACCGGATCGACAGCCTGATGGCGAGCGCGCCGAACGCCGCACCTGCGGCGTCGGAAAAGCACGCTGCCGTCGAATGATCCTGTCCGGGCGGCCGAGCGGAGGTCAGGCTCACGCCACGCCGATCAGCTCCCGGATGCGGTTGGCCAGCGTGTCCATGGCAAAGGGCTTCGTCAGCACCTGCATCCCGGGATCGACGTGGCCGCTCCCGAGAACGGCGTTTTCGGCGTATCCGGTGATGAACAGGACCTTGAGCCCCGGGCGAAGGTCGCGCGCCGCGTCCGCCACCTGGCGGCCGTTCATGCCGCCGGGCAGACCGACATCGGTGATCAGGAGGTCGATCCGTGCCTCGGATCGCAGGACTTTCAGCCCGGCCGCGCCGTCGGCGGCTTCGACCGCCGTATAGCCGAGGTCGGAGAGCACGTCGGCCACGAGCATCCTGACGGTCGGTTCGTCGTCGACGACGAGCACCGTCTCGCCCTGCTCGGCCCGTGGCGGGTCACCCGCCTCGAGCTGCGGCTCGTTCTCCTGGACCGCATCGCCGTAGTGGCGCGGGAGGAAGATGCAGACTGTGGACCCCTGGCCGAGCTTGGAATGAATGCGGACCTGTCCGCCCGATTGCCGCGCAAACCCATAGATCATCGAGAGGCCGAGCCCGGTGCCCTGTCCGAGGGGCTTCGTGGTGAAGAACGGGTCAAAGGCCCGCGCCATCACGGCGGGGCTCATGCCGGTCCCGGTGTCGCTGACGCAGAGCGAGAGATACTGCCCGGACGGCAGGTCACGGTCGCGGGCCACGCGGTCGTCCATCCAGCGGTTGCCGGTCTCGATGGTCAGGAGGCCGCCTTCCGGCATCGCGTCACGCGCGTTGATGCAGAGGTTCAAGAGGGCGTTCTCGAGCTGGTTGGGGTCGACGAGGGCGGTCCAAAGCCCGACCATGCCGACCACCTCGACCGTGATCTCCGGCCCGACGGTCCGCCGCACCATGTCGACCATGTCGAGCGCCAAGCGGTTGATGTCGGTGGGTTTTGGGTCGAGCGTCTGGCGCCGCGAGAAGGCCAGCAGCCTGTGGGTGAGGGCCGCGGCCCGCTTCGCGGCGCCTTGCGTGGCGACGACGTAGCGCTCGAGTTCGTTGAACCGGCCCTGGGCGACCCGGCGCTGCAGCAGCTCGAGGCTTCCGGAGATGCCGGTCAGGAGATTGTTGAAATCATGGGCCAGGCCCCCGGTCAGCTGGCCTACAGCCTCCATCTTCTGGCTTTGTCTCAGCCGCTCTTCGGCATGGTGGAGCGCCTCGGCCTGTTCCTTCTCGGCCGTGAAGTCGCGCCCCACGGCATTGATGAATCCGTCGCCCGGAACGGCCGCCCAGGCTATCCAGCGATAGCTGCCGTCCTTGTGCCGGCATCGGTTGTCGAAGCGCAGGAGAGCCAGGCCTTCGGCGAGCTGTTTTGCGCCTTCGAGGGTCTTGTCGAGGTCGTCGGGATGGACGAGTTCGACATAGCTGTGCCCGACGAGTTCCTCGTGCGTCCAGCGCAGCATGGCGGTCCAGGCCGGGTTCACGGCCGCGATGACCCCGTCGAAACGGAGCACCAGCATGATGTCGGTTGACAATTCCCACAGCCGATTGCGGTCCGCCGTGCGGGCCACGACCTGCCGTTCGAGCGAACCCGCCAGGAGGCGCAGGTCCTGTTCGGCCCGACGCCGTTGCACCGCGGTCTGGGTCCGATCGGCGACGTCGCGGACGAAGGCGATCTCGTCGGCAGTCCATTCCCGCGTCCCGGCCTCGGTAAGGTAGAGCAGCGACGCGACATCGGTGACTTCGGTGACCGGGAGGTTCAGCAGGGCGCGGGACGCGATGCCGTCAAGGGCCGCAGCGTTGGCGGCGGTTCTCGGGTCGGCCCTCGCGTCGGCGATCGCGACGAGTTCGCCTCGCTTCAGGTCTTCGATATAGGAGCCGTAATCTCGAAACCGGATAACGCCGGCGAGCGGCGCTAAGCCCGGCACGGTCCAGTCCCGCTCGATCGACAGGGTTTCGGTCGACCTATCGACAGTCCCGTAACCGGCCCGGCTCACGCCCAGCGTACGGCCCAGGATCTCGGCCGCTGCGCCGGCGAGTTCGGCGGGGTCGTCGAGGTCGCGGATCCGGTCGCTGAGTTCCCCCATGGCGACGCGCCGGGTCTCCGCGATCTTGCGCGCCGTGACGTCGAGCGAAATGCCGGCCATGCGCAGCGCCCGGCCGTCGGACGCGCGGGCCACCTGGGCACGGACCTGCACCCAGCGGATCGCGCCGTCGGGCGCAACGACGCGATATTCGACATCGAGATCGGCTCGCGTCGCGACGCTGGTCGCGACCGCGACCGCCCAACGGTCTCGATCCTTCGGATGAACCGCGGCTTCGAGATCGCGGTACGTGAAGGGCTCGTCGCGGGGTCGCCCGAAATTGTCCTTGCAGACCGGCGAAGCCGACAGGTCATCGGTCGCGAGGTCGAGTTCCCAGATGCCGAGCCGGCCAGCCTCGGTCGCGAACAGCAGCCGCGCGGAAGCCTCCTCCTGCGTGCGGAGCCGGTCGGCGACCTCCGCCATCAGGGCGGCATTGTGGGTCTCGAGGCCTTCGAGCCGCTCGCGCTCGATCGTGACATCGACCTGACTCGCGAAGAAATAGGCCAGCCGGCCCTCCGCATCGCGGACCGGCGCCATGAGAAGCCGGTTCCAGAACGTCTCGCCAGTCTTGCGGTAATTGAGAATGTCGGTGCGCACCGGCACGGCAGCGTCGATCGCGGCCCTGATCTTCGCCACCGTCGCGGGGTCCGTGTCGGGTCCCTGCAGGAAGCGGCAATTGCGCCCGAGGATCTCATCGCGGGAGTAGTTGCACAGCCTGCAGAAGGCGTCGTTGACGAAGACGATCGGGTTGTCGGGAAGCCGCGGGTTCGAGATCACCATGGGCATGCGGGTCGCCCGGACGGCCGCGGCGAACGGATCCGTACCGCCGTCGCTCCCCGCGATCTCATCGACGATGCGGGCCGCGTCGCGAGCGTTCGCCGAGAGGCCCGCCCCGACCCTCAGACTTGCGTTTTCGGCTTTGAGCTCGCTGAGGCGGCGGCGAAGACGCGCAATCTCGGTCTCAGCCATGCCGGACGGCACCTGCGGGTACGGCCGCCACGCGACCTGAAAGGCTCGGACCGAGAGACCCGGTCGCGCGAGTCCGAAAGTTCAGACACAACTTGATATATCAACGCGTGAATGAAGTGTCACGTTGCGGCACTGCGACATTCACGCCGCACCCCTGGCGATTTTACCATGGTCCACTGCGGAGTTTCCACTCCCACTTGGGGAAGGCTGCTGGCTACGAACCGCTGCGGCGGTGCACCGGGCGCGCCAAGCCGAGGTTCTGGCGAAGCGTGGGGCCCTCGTACTCGAGGCGAAAGAGCCCGCGCCTTTGCAACTCGGGCACCACGAGAGCCGTGAAGTCCTCGAGAGCGGACGGTAGGGTCGGGACCATCAGGATGAAACCGTCGGCGGCCCGCGTCTCGAACCATTCCTCCATCGTGTCGGCGATCTCGACCGGCGTGCCCGTGATGCCGTTGCCCGTGTGCTTCTCGGCATAGAGCCTAATGAGCTCGCCGACCGTATGCCCCTTCTTCACGAAGGCCACCAGCTCCTCGAACAGGGCACGCGAGCCCTTCGGCGCCGCGGGCAGGCGCTCCATCGGGAAGGGCTCTTCGAGCGGGACCCCGCGTAGGTCGGCCTCCAGGAACTCCGCCAGCATCAGCCGCCCGACATCGGGATGAAGCCGGTCGAGCAGGAAGTCGACCTTGGCCCGGGCCTCGGCCCCGGTGCGCCCGACGTTGACGACGAAGCCCGGCATGACCTTGAGGCATTCCGGCTCCCGGCCGAACTTCGCCATCCGGGCCTTCAGGGTCGCATAGAAGGACCGGCTCCGGTCGATGTTCGACGCCAGGCCGAACACCAGTTCGGCCGTCTCGGCCGCGAGTTCGATGCCGGCGTCCGAGCCGCCCGCCTGGGCGATGACCGGCCGCCCCTGCGGCGTGCGGGCGATGTTCAACGGTCCCCGGACCTGGAAATGCGGCCCGACGTGGTCGAGCGCATGGTGCTTCGACGGATCGTAGTAGAGGCCGCGCTCGCGGTCGAGCAGCAGAGCATCGTCCTCGAAACTGTCCCAGAGGCCGAACACGACGTCGACGAACTCCTTGGCCCGCGCGTAGCGGTCGGCGTGCGGGTCGAGGCCGGTGCGGTTGAAATTGTAGCCGGTCTCGTCGTGGTCCGAGGTGACGACGTTCCAGCAAGCCCGCCCCCCGCTCAGGTGGTCGATGGAGGCGAAGATCCGAGCCAGGTTGAACGGCTCGTAATAGCTCGTCGAAGCCGTGCCCACGAGTCCCAGGTTCCTGGTCGTCACGGCCAGGGCCGAGAGCAGCGAAAGCGGCTCGAAGCGGTTCATCTTGGTCGGCATTCGCGCAAGCGCCTCGGGGTCGCCTACCGCTGCGGCCGGCGAGTCCGCCATGAACATGAAGTCGAACTTGGCGGCCTCGGAGATCTGCGCCACCTTGTGGAGATGCCGGAAGTCGTTCGCTCCCCCGACGTCGCTACCGGGGTGCAGCCAGCCCGCCGGGTGATAGCCGAAGGTGTAGACGAAGGTGCCGAGCTTCATCTAGTCCTGGCGGCGCATGGCGTGGCTCCCGACCGTGGCCGCAACCGGGCTCCCTGCCGCCATAAGGCGGTTGGAGAGATCCTTCAAGCGCCCTGCCCGGCCGGTCGCGGGTCGGAGGCCGCGCCGTGCCGGGCAAAGGCCAGCGCGGCTTCGAGCACCCGGCGCAGCGTCGCACCGAGCGGCGCCGCATAGGCCTCGTCGTAGGGCGCGGGCCAGGAGGTCGCGTCGACCGGCCCGGGTTCCTCCCGCATGTAGCCCCGACAGGCGAGTTCCATCTGGACCGCATGGATTTCGGCCGCGGGATTGCCGTAGCGGCGGGTGATGAAGCCGCCCTTGAAGCGTCCGTCGGTGATCCGGGTCAGGCTGGTCGCGTCGCAGATGGCTTCGATCTCCGCCGTCAGGACCGGCGAGCAGGCGGCACCGCTGTTCGTGCCGATGTTGAAGACCGGCAGGTCGCCCTCGAAAAGGCGCGGCACGCGCGAGCGGATCGAATGGCAGTCGTAAAGGACGACGCGGCCGTGCTCGGCCCTGAGCCGCGCGACCTCGCCGGCCAAGGCCGCGTGGTAGGGTTCGAAGAAGAGGTGGCGCCGCCGTTCGATCTCGTCCTCGCCGGGCGCGCCGCCCTCCCGGTAGAGCGGCTCGCCGTCGAAGCTCGTCGACGGACAGAGTTCGGTCGTGGCCTGGCCGGGGTAGAGCGAGACGCCGGAGGGGTCGCGGTTGACGTCGATCACGGTGCGGGACACGGCCGTGTGCACGGTCGTGGCGCCGAGGTCGGCCGCGAAGCCGTAGAGCCGCTCGATCCACCAGTCGGCATCCTTGCGGGCCAGCCAGGGCGAGACGAGGCGGGATTCGATCTCGGTCGGGATCTCGAGCCCGGTATGCGGGAGGCTGACCACGAGCGGCGCCTCCCCCCGTCGCACCGTCAGCCACGGCAGGTCGCGCGTCATCGGCCGGCCCGCACGCGGGTGTGGAGCGGGTTGAAGCCCATGCGGTAGAACAGTTCGGCCGGCTGTTCGACGTTCCAGAGCGCGAGGTCACAGGACTTGCCGATTTCGAGCGTGCCGGTGTCGGCGAGGCTGTCGAGGGCCCGGGCGGCTTCCCGCGTGACACCGGCCAGGCATTCGTCGACGCTGAGGCGGAACAGCGTCGCGGCCATGTTGCCGGCCAGGAGCAAGGACGTCAGCGGCGACGTGCCGGGGTTGCAATCGGTCGCGACCGCGATTCGGACGCCATGTTTCCGAAACAGGTCAACCGGCGGCGCCTTGGGTTCGCGAAGGAAGTAGTAGGCGCCGGGCAGCACCACCGCGACGCACCCCGCAGCCGCCATGGCGGCGGCCCCGGCGTCCCCCGTATATTCGAGGTGGTCGGCCGAGAGCGCGCGGTAGCGGGCCGCCAAGGCGGCCCCGCCGCCGTCGGTCAACTGGTCGGCGTGGAGCTTGACGGGCAGGCCGAGCCTCGTCGCGGTGTCGAACACGCGGGCGCATTGGGCCGGCGAGAACGCGATCGTCTCGCAAAAGCCGTCGACGGCGTCGACGAGCCCTTCGGTCGCCAGGGCCGGCAGCATCTCCTCGCAGACCAGCGCGATATAGTGGTCCCGGTCACCCTCGGCCTCGGGCGGAAGCGCGTGGGCGCCGAGGAAGCTCGTGTGCACCGCAACGTCCCGCAGCGTGGCGAGGCGCCGGGCCGCGACCAGCATCTTGCGCTCGCTCTCAAGGTCGAGCCCATAGCCCGACTTGATCTCGATGCCCGTGACGCCTTCGGCCAGCAATGCGTCGAGGCGGGGCAGCGCGCCCGCCACGAGCTGTTCCACGCTGGCGGCCCGCGTGGCCTCGACGCTCGACAGGATGCCACCGCCGGCCCGAGCGATCTCCTGGTAGGTGGCGCCCCGAAGCCGCATCTCGAACTCGTGGGCGCGGTGGCCGCCGAACACGAGATGGGTGTGGCAATCGATGAGGCCGGGCGTCACGAGGCGGCCGCCGCAATCGAACACCAGATCGGCATGACATCCGGCCGGAAGGTCGCGATCGGGACCCGAAAAGGCGATGCGGCCGTCGCGGGCCGCAATGGCGCCATCCTCGATGATCCCGAGGCCGGAACGCGCCGGATCCAGCGTCGCGATCCGCGCGTGCCGCCACAATCGGTCCATTCGGGTCTTGTCGGTCACGCCATGCTCCGCGATGGTTCGGCCGAACCGCCGTCCATGAAGCCAGACTCCGTCGGACCCGCCCCCATGCACAAGCTTTTTTTCGAGTCCGCCCTCACTCCCGACGGCTGGCAGGACGCCGTGACGGTGGGGATCGCGGACGGACGGGTGGCCACGGTCGAGGTCGGGGCCGACCCGCGGGATCCCGCCCTGCAAGCGCGGGGCGGCATCGCGGTGCCGGGCCTCGGCAACCTCCACAGCCACACGTTCCAGCGCGGCTTCGCCGGGCTGACCGAGCGGCGCGGACCGGGCGACGACCATTTCTGGACCTGGCGCGAGGCCATGTACCGCTTGAGCGGGCGCCTCGCCCCGGACGACGTCGAGGCCATCGCGGGGCTGGCCTTCGCGGAGATGCTGGAGGGCGGGTTCACCGGGGTCGCCGAATTCCACTATCTCCACCACGCGCCCGACGGACGCCCCTACGCCGACCCGGCCGAACTCGGGCGGCGTATCGCGGCCGCCGCGGCGGCGACCGGGATCGGCCTCACGCTGCTGCCGGTCTTCTACGCGCATGGCGGCTTCGGCGGCGCGGCTCCGACGGAGGGGCAGCGGCGCTTCGTCTCCTCGCTCGATCTCTATGGCCGCCTGGTCGAAGGCGCGGCGCATGCGGTCTCGACGCTGCCGGCCGGCCGCGTCGGCATCGCGCCGCATAGCCTGCGTGCCGCAGCGGCGGACGAGATCGCGGCCTTGCTGGCCGCGTTCCCCCGAGGCCC
>CAXUOD010000098.1:0-3279 GCA_964252585.1 uncultured Lichenihabitans sp.
CGACCATTCGCGCAGAAGCTGCAGCATCAGCGAGCCCTCCGCGTAGTGAAGCCAGAGCTGATCAACGAACACGCCCTGTCGACACTCGTTGGCGACGGACAGTATCGACCCGACGTGCCCGCCGTCATCAACCTTGCTGCTCAGGGGGTCATCGATGTGCTTCTCATGGATGTGCTGAGCTACGGGCTGACAGCGTGGCGGCATGCATGCCAGCCATCGTCGCGGCCGGCGGCCATCTCGCCGCATGCTGGGGGATAGCCGCTCAAGACTTTTTACGCGGCACAGATCGGGGCCGGATTGGGCAGCACTTATAGTGTGAGGGCGTTCCAGGCACCACCTCCGGCATCGATGACTCCGGGGGCCGGATCGAGCCGGAGTCCTCTCGTTGCCCGATCTCCCCGGGGTTCGGCCTTCCGCTGACCTCGTGGACTTCGCCCTGATCCACTGTCAGCACTTGCGACATCGGCCTGCCCGGTCGGGTGCCGGCAGTTTAGGCCAGGGGGGCGCGTGCCACCCGACGTCAGCGTCGTGACGACGCTTCGGCGAACCCTGGACTTCGTCAGGTCCGGCCATTATCGTATCCGGGCGTGAGGAGAGGTCGGCCGGGACAGGTCCCGCGGCGGTAGACGCGACGAACCAGCATGGGTTCGACGTTTCCGTGCCCTGTTCGGCGTTTCGAAACAAACCGTCAGCGCCGTGGCACGGTCTGGCGCCTCAACGCTTTGGCAGCCGGTGGAACACGATGGCCGACCTCATCCGTTACGACCTTCTCGTCCAGGACGCGTTGCGCGGTGTCGTACGACACGTCCTGTCCGACGTTGCTCGTAACGGGCTGCAGGGCGAACACCACTTCTTCATCACCTTCAAGACCGCGACCCCCGGGCTGCGCCTGTCGAACCGCATGCGGGAACGCTATCCCGACGAGATGACCATCATCCTCCAACACCAGTTCTGGGGGCTCGCGGTCACGGAGGCTGGCTTCGAGGTCGGCCTGTCGTTCAACAACATGCCCGAGCGCCTCTTCGTGCCCTATGCGGCCATCACGATGTTCCAGGATCCCTCGGTCACTTTCGGTCTCAAGTTCGATGTCAAGGACACGGGAGCCGCGACCGATCAACCGGCCAAGCCGAGCCTTGTCGAAGCGCCGAAAAGCCTTCCGGGTCGGCGGGCTCTCGCGACGGTCGATCAGAATGGAGCGGGACGTGGGGCCTCCGAGCCCGGCTTGAAGCAGGACGACAAGCCGAAAGCCGAAAAGGCCGCTGACGGCTCCCCCAAGTCCAAGCCCGTGCTGGCCAAGGTGGGCGATGACGAGGCCGGCACCGCGGGCAGCGGCACCGCTGCAAGCGGTACGAAAGTCGTCTCGATCGACTCGTTCCGCAAGAAGCCCTGAGGGGACCGGGGTCGCCGCTTGGCCGAGATCGTCAACCTCCGGCGTTTCCGCAAGGCGAAGGCGCGATCCGAAGGTTCCGCGGTGGCCGACGCGAACCGCGTCCGACACGGCCGTACCGCCGCCGAGCGCCGGGCCGAGGATGGCGAGGCGGCACGCCGGAAGGCGGCGCTCGACGGCCATAGGCTCGAAAATCTCCGGCCGGGCCACGACGAACCGACGGATGGGTGAGGCACCGCAACGGGCGACCGAAGGGCGGGATGGCGCCGTCGCCAAGCGCTCGTTGGCTGTCGCGGGACATCGCACCAGCATATCGCTCGAGCAGGCGTTCTGGTCCGGGTTGCGCGACATCGCGGCGGAGCGCGGCCTCTCCGTCGCTGCCTTGGTGGCCGAGGTCGACCGAGCCCGCGGGCCTTCGAACCTGTCCTCCGCTTTGCGGGTTTTCGTGCTGGCCCGCTATCGCGGAATCGTCGACCCCTCGCCCTGACCTCCGCACAAAGAGATGTCCGGGTTGTACGGCAGTGCCGGGCTTTGCGACCGCTGCAACCCGTGCCATGTTGCCCCCGAGAACGGGCCGGTGGCCCGGCAAGGAGACGGACCATGGTGGCGAAGCGGGCGAGCACGATAGCGGGGCTTCTGGCAGGCGCGGGCCTGGCCGTCACGATGGGTGCGGCCGCGCGGGCCGCCGACATCAAGCCGGCTCTGATCTATGACATCGGCGGCAAATTCGACAAGAGCTTCAACGAAGGCGCGTTCCACGGCGCCGAGAAGTTCAAGGAAGACACGGGGATCGCGTTCCGCGATTTCGAGATCCAGAACGATACCCAGCGCGAGCAGGCAATGCGCAAGTTCGCGCGCGACGGTCTCAGCCCCATCATCGCGATCGGCTTCAGCCAGGCGAGCGCCATGGAAAAGGTCGCGGCGGAGTTCCCCAAGACCCAATTTGTCATCGTCGACATGGTGGTGGACAAACCCAACGTGCAGTCGGTCGTGTTCAAGGAACAGGAGGGTTCGTTCCTGGTCGGGCTTCTGGCCGCCAAGGCCTCCAAGACCGGCAAGGTCGGTTTCGTCGGTGGTATGGACATCCCGCTGATCCACAAATTCTCCTGCGGCTACGTGCAGGGGGTGAAATACGCCGACCCGAAGGCAGAGGTGTTGCAGAATATGACCGGCACCACCGGCGCGGCCTGGACCGATCCGGTGAAGGGCGGCGAACTCGCCAAATCACAGATCGATCGCGGCGCCGACGTGGTCTATCACGCGGCCGGCGCCACGGGCGTCGGCGTGCTGCGGGCCGCGGCGGATGCGGGCAAGCTCGGCATCGGGGTCGACTCCGATCAGAACGGCCTATTTCCCGGCAAGGTCTTGACCTCCATGCTCAAGCACGTCGACGTGGCGGTTTATAAGAGCTTCATGAGCGCCAGGGATGGCGCCTGGAAGCCCGGTATCCAGGTTCTCGGGCTCAAGGACGATGGCGTCGGCTTCGCGCTCGACCAGTTCAACAAGGACCTGATCACGCCCGACATGAAGAAGGCCGCGGATGCTGCGGCGGCCGACATCGAATCGGGAAAGATCTCGGTCCACGACTACATGACCGACAACCAGTGCCCCGGCTGAGTGGGGTGGCGATGGCCACCTGTCCCGAAACGTGATGTTCGGCTCGGCCCCTGCGGCCGTCGGATGGCAGAAATACCAGCGGTGGGGTGAATTCGCTCTTTTTCGGCCTCGTCCCGAGCGCAGCCGGCTTGGGGCTCCGGTACGAAAAGCGTAGTGGAGATGCTGGCGGAGAGCGGCTACGGAGCGCGGTCGTGTCGAAGAGCCTGTCCTGAGCTTGTCGAGGGGACGCCCCGGAGCCCTCGCGGCCGGCCTGCGTGCTTCGACTCCGCCCGGGG
>CAXUOD010000098.1:3379-10248 GCA_964252585.1 uncultured Lichenihabitans sp.
AGGGGACGCCCCGGAGCCCTCGCGGCCGGCCTGCGTGCTTCGACTCCGCCCGGGGGCTCGATTCGCCGTTGGTAGTGCGCCGGTAACCCACGGATGACGAGCGGTGGCTTTCCTCCGGCGACCGAAGGCTTAGACAGGACGATCTCTCGATCTCTGTCCCGCGGGACGGAGTGACACAGCAGCCCAACGACGTTCGATCGGTTGACGGAGAGACCGCATCGATCGCGTTTCCCTCTCATGCGCCACCTTCCCCCCGGCCGGGGGAAGGAGCCGAAAGCGGAAGAACGGCCTCTTGATCGCCCCCGCCCTCGACCTGATCGGCATCAACAAGAGCTTCGGCCCCGTGCAGGCCAACCGCGACATCGCGATGGCGGTGGCGCCCGCTTCGATCCATGGGATCGTGGGCGAGAACGGCGCCGGCAAATCGACCCTCATGTCGATCGTCTACGGCTTCTATGAAGCGGATTCGGGTGAGATCCGGGTCAACGGCCAGAAGGTCCGCATCGCCTCGTCCAAGGATTCCATCGCGCACGGCATCGGCATGGTGCACCAGCATTTCATGCTCGTCGCCACGCTGAGCGTCCTCGACAACGTGATGCTCGGAGCCGAAGGCGGCGCACTGCTGCGCCGTGGCGCGGGCCGCATTCGGGCTCGCCTCGCGGAACTCGCGCGCGACTACGGCCTCGCGGTCGACCCGGACGCCCTCGTGGGCGACCTCGGGGTCGGGATGCAGCAGCGGGTCGAGATCCTGAAAGCGCTGTTGCGCGGCGCCAATATCCTGATCCTCGACGAACCCACGGCCGTGCTGACGCCCGCGGAAGCCGATGGCCTCTTCGACATGCTCCGGACCTTGAGGCGCGAGGGCAAGACCGTGGTGCTGATCACGCATAAACTGCGCGAGATCATGGCCGTGACGGATCGCGTCTCCGTGATGCGCCGCGGCACGGTGGTCGAGACCGTGGACACGGCGGCGACATCGCCGGCCGCGCTCGCCGACGCCATGGTGGGACGGCGCGTCTCTCTCACCGTCACCCGCGGCGCCGCCAAGCCGGGGCCGCCGCGGCTCGAGGTGCGCAACCTCTCGGCCCGCGACCCGAACGGCGTCGCGGTGGTGGACAACGTCTCGTTCACGCTGCGGTCGGGCGAGATCGCCGGCCTCGCCGGAGTGGCGGGCAACGGCCAGTCCGAACTCCTCGAAGCTCTGGCCGGGATCCGGCCGATCGCGAGCGGGGCGATCCTGATCGACGGCCGCGAGGTCCGGCCCGAGGATCACGATCCTCGCCGCATGGGGGCGCTGGGCCTCGTTCATGTCCCCGAGGACCGGCACCGCATGGGGTTGGTCACGGCCTTCGAGGCCTGCGAGAGCGCCCTCCTCGGCATCCAACGCGATCCACGCTTCGGGCCGGGGCCGTTCCTGAGCCGGCGTGTCGTGCTGGGCGACATGGCGCGCAAGATGGCCGCCTATGACGTGCGTCCGGCCGCGCCCCGACTCAAGACCGCGAACTTCTCGGGCGGAAACCAGCAGAAGATCGTTCTGGCTCGCGAGATGGAGCGCGACCCCAAGATCGTGCTGGCCGGCCAGCCGACGCGTGGCGTCGACATCGGCGCCATCGAGTTCATTCACAAGCGCCTCGTGGCGTTGCGCGACGAAGGCAAGGCCATCCTGGTGGTCTCGGTGGAACTCGACGAGATCCTGGCGCTGGCGGATCTCATCCTGGTCATGTGCGGGGGGCGCTTGACCGGCAGCCGGCGCCCGCCGCCGGACGCCGCCAACGACCTCGGCTTCGTGCAGGACCTCGGCCTTCTCATGGCCGGCATGGAGAACGGAACCCTCGGTCCCGCGACATGATGCCGATTGGAAATCGCCATGCCTGATCCCACGACTGCAAATCGCGAAGCCATCGCCCCCGAGGTGCGGTGATGGACCGGCGGCTTTCCATCGTGACGCTCGGCGTCGCCTCCGTGCCGGCCGCACGGCGGTTCTACGAGACGCTCGGCTGGGCCGCGTCGAGCGCGAGCCAGGGTGACGACGTCGCCTTTTTCCAGTTGAACGGCATGGCGCTGGCGCTTTATGGGCGCTCGGCTTTGGCCGCCGATATGGGTTTCGTAGCCGATGGCGTCCTGGCGGGAGCCCTCGGCGCTTTTTCGGGCATCACGTTGGCCCAGAACCTGCAAAGTCCCGAAGCCGTGGACCAGCTTTTCACCGAAGCCCTGGCGGCCGGCGCGACGCCGCTGAAACGCCCCGAGACCGTCTTCTGGGGCGGCTATTCGGGCTATTTCGCCGATCCGGACGGCCACGTCTGGGAAGTGGCCCATAACCCGTTCTTCCCGCTCGACCAACACGGCAACCTGACGCTCCCCGCATGAGCGTCGCCCGCCCTCTGCCCCGTTGGGCCGATATCGCCCTTGTGCCGCTCCTCAGTGTCGCGACGGCGTTCCTGGTCGGCGGCCTCGTCGTGGCATCGATCGGCGTCGACCCGTGGTCGGCCACCCAATCGCTCGTGGTCGGCAGCCTCGGCAGCGGCGAGGGGATCGGCTTCACACTCTACTATGCCACCGATTTCATCTTCACGGGGCTTGCGGTCGCGCTGGCGTTCCAGGCCGGCCTGTTCAACATCGGGGCGGAAGGGCAGGCCTATCTCGGCGGGCTCGGTGCCGCTCTCGTCTGCCTTCACGGCGGCGGCCTGCCGGCCTATCTCCTGATCCCGCTCGGGATCATGGCGGCGGCGCTGTTCGGCGCGCTCTGGGCCTTCGTGCCCGGCGTGCTGCAGGCCAAGCGCGGCAGCCACATCGTCATCACCACCATCATGTTCAATTGGCTGGCCTCGACGCTGATGGCCTACCTCCTGGTGAACGTGCTGCGAGCGCCGGGTTCCATGCAGGCCGAAACGGCGGCCTTTCCACCGAGCGCCACCGTGCCGTCGGCCCAATCCCTGCTGCGCCTCATCGGCATCGCGGCGCCCGAGACGCCGCTGAACCTCAGCTTCGTCCTGGCGCTCGCCTGCGCGGCCGCCGTCTGGGTCTTCGTCTGGCGCACCCGGACCGGCTACGAAATGCGCACGGTGGGCTCGAACCCCACGGCCGCCGTCTACGGCGGCATCTCGCCGGCAAGGATCACCATGCTGGCCATGGCCTTGTCGGGCGCGCTCGCGGGAGGCGTCGCGGTCAACGAGATCATGGGGGTGCAGAACCGCCTGCTGCTGGACTTCACCTCGGGCTACGGTTTCGTCGGCATCGCGGTCGCCCTGATGGGGCGCGGCCATCCGGTGGGCGTGGTGCTCGCGAGCCTGTTGTTCGGCATGCTCTACCAGGGGGGCGCCGAACTGGCCTTCGACGAGCCGAAGATCACCCGCGACATGATCGTGGTGGTCCAGGGCCTCGTCGTCTTCTTCGCGGGAGCGCTGGAGGGGCTGTTCCGCCGCGGCCTTGCCCGGGCCTTCGCGGTCCGGTTGCGGCCGAGCGATACCGGGGAGACGAGCCTGCCGGCTCGCGTGGCCGAGCCCGACGGGAGGTCCCCCTAGATGGACGACGCCGCAGCCACCCTCGCGCTGATCCTGGCCTCGAGCCTTCGGCTGGCCGTCCCGCTGATCTTCGCCTGTCTGGCCGGGCTCTGGTCCGAGCGGGCCGGCATCTTCGATATCGGCCTCGAAGGCAAGATGCTGGTCGCGGCCTTCGCGGCGGCGGTCGCGGCCTACGAGACGGGGAACGCCTGGGTCGGGCTCGCGGCCGGCATCGTGGCGTCGGTGGTGTTCGGCCTCGCGCATGGCTTCGCGTCGATCGAGGCGCGCGGTAACCAGATCGTTTCAGGGGCTGCCATCAACATGCTGGCGGCCGGGTTGACCGCGACGGTCGGCCACGCCTGGTATGCGCAAGGCGGCCGCACGCCCCAGCTCACGACGCCGGCCTCGCGCTTCGAGGGCATCGCGCTGCCGGGCGCCGAAACCGTCGGCGCCGTTCCGGTCCTCGGACCGTTCTACCGGGACCTCGTGTCGGGGCACACGGTGCTGACCTATGCGGCGCTGGCGGCGGTACCGCTGACGAGCTTCGCGCTTTATCGCACCCGCTTCGGCCTCCGCCTCCGTGCCACGGGCGAGAACCCTGCGGCGGTCGACACGGCCGGAGTCTCGGTCCGGGGCATCCGCTACGCCGGCGTCGTCATCTGCGGCGTCCTCTGCGGCTTTGCCGGGACTTACCTGTCTGTCGGCCAGGCGGCCGGTTTCCTCACCCAGATGACGGCCGGCAAGGGCTTCATCGCATTGGCCGCCCTGGTCTTCGCCAAATGGCGGCCCTGGCCCGCTCTGGCGACCTGCTTTCTGTTCGGCTTCCTCGACGCCGCTTCCATTCGCCTCCAGGGCACGGTGCTGCCCGGCATCGGGGAAGTCCCCGTCCAGGCCATCCAGGCCTTGCCTTACCTATTGACGGTCGTGCTTCTGGCGGGCTTCATCGGGCGCGCGAGCCCCCCGCGCGCCGGCGGGATCCCCTATGTCAAGGAGAGGTGATGGTCGCGATCGAGAGCCTGTTCGGTGCGGCGCGGACAGCTCAGTCGCGCGCCTATGCTCCCTATTCCAAGTTCAAGGTCGGCGCTGCCATCGCGGGCGCGTCCGGCTCGATCTTCACGGGCTGCAATGTCGAGAACGCTGCCTATCCGGTCGGCTCATGCGCCGAAGCCGGTGCTGTCTCGGCCATGGTGCTGGCGGGTGAGACGCGCATTGCCGCGATCCTCGTCGTGGGCGACGGCGATGCTCTGGTGACGCCCTGTGGGGGGTGTCGGCAGCGCATCCGAGAATTCGCTGCTGCGGGAACACCGATCCACATCGCCGGTCCCGAGGGGCTGCGGCGCAGCTTCACGCTCGATGAACTGCTGCCCGTGAGTTTCGGGCCCGATCACCTCGTTGCGGCAGGGTCGATGCCATGACGGAGAGCGAGCAGGCCGCCGATCTTCTGAGGGAACGCGGCGTGACCGGACCGGTCGACATCGCCATCGTGCTCGGCACGGGACTCGGCGCGATCGCCGACGCGGTCGAAAACGCCATCGCGATCCCCTATGCCGACCTTCCGGGGTTTCCCGCCGGCGAAGTCTCGGGTCATGCCGGCCGGCTCGTGATCGGCACGTGGGAGGGAGCCCGCGTGGCCATCATGCAGGGCCGCTCGCATTATTACGAGAACGGCGATGCTGCGGCGATGAGGACGCCGCTCCAAACCCTGGCGCGGATGGGCGTCCAGACCTTGATCCTCACCAACTCGGCCGGCTCGATGCATCCCGATTGGTACCCGGGCAGCATGGCCCTGATCGTCGACCATATCAACATTTCGGGGCTCAATCCGCTGATCGGCAGCACCGGCGACGACCGCTTCGTGGCTCTGAACGATGCCTACGACAAAAACTTGCGGACGCGATTGCGTCGCGCCGCCGTGCAAGGCGGTGTCACGGCCCTCCGCGAAGGCGTCTACATGTGGTTCCCAGGCCCGTCCTTCGAGACCGTGGCCGAGATCAAGATCGCCAAGCTGTTCGGGGCCGACCTCGTCGGCATGTCCACGGTGCCGGAGGTAATCCTGGCGAGGCGTCTCGGATTGCGGGTCGCAGCCATCTCGGTCATCACCAATTTCGCCACCGGGATCAGCGGCGGCAACCCGACCCATGCGGAAACCAAGAACATCGCGCTTTCGGGTTCGATCGGCTTGAAGCGCCTCCTGCGCGCCTATCTGCGAGGCCGAGAGGATGGCTGAAGGTCCGCCCGGGGCGGACGTGCCTGTAGCGGACGACCTTTCGGTCGACGGGGCTGCGGTGCTGCCGCAGGAGATCATTCGCCGGAAGCGCGACGGCGCCGCGCTGACGTCCGGCGAGATCGAGCGGTTCGTTTCGGGCCTGACCCGAGGCAGCATCGGCGGCGAGCAGATCGCCGCCTTCGCCATGGCGGTCACCCTCAAGGGCATGAACCGGGCCGAGACCGTGGCGCTCGTCGAGAGCATGACACGTTCGGGCTCCACGCTGGATTGGCGCGGCAGCGCCTTGCCGGGGCCCCGGGTCGACAAGCATTCAACCGGCGGCATCGGCGATAACGTCAGTCTCGTCCTGGCGCCCGCTCTCGCGGCCTGCGGTGCTTTCGTGCCGATGATCTCCGGACGTGGCCTCGGTCATACCGGAGGGACGCTCGACAAGCTCGAAGCCATTCCGGGGTACCGCACCAGCGTGGCGCGGCCCGAGTTCCAACGCGTGGTGCGCGACGTCGGCTGCGCCATCGTGGGAGCCACGGCCGACCTCGCCCCGGCCGATGCCCGGCTCTACGAGATCCGCGACGTCACCGCGACGGTTGAGTCGGTTCCCTTGATCACGGCCTCGATCCTGTCGAAGAAGCGCGCCGCGGGGATCCAGGCGCTGGTCATGGACGTCAAGACCGGCTCCGGTGCTTTCATGGCCAGCATGGATGAGGCGCGCACCCTCGCCGAGTGCCTCGTCGATGTCGCGACCGGTGCCGGGCTACCCACGAGCGCGCTCGTGACCGACATGGACCAGCCTCTTGCGGATGCGGCCGGCAATGCCGTCGAGGTGCGCCATGCCCTCGACGTGCTGAGCGGCGCGCGTTTCGATCCACGGGTCCAAGCGGTCGTGGGGGCGCTCGGCGGCGAAGCCTTGCTGATCGGCGGCCTCGTGGCCGACGCAGAGGAGGGAAGGCGGCGGATCGAGGCTGCGATCCGAAGCGGGCACGCGGCCGAGCGTTTCGCCGGCATGGTGCGGGCGCTCGGCGGCCCTGCGGACCTGCTGGAACGCCCCGGCGCCCATCTGCCCGAAACGCCCGTCCGGCGCGACGTCTTCGCCGGGCGGGACGGCTTCGTCGGCCGCATCGATGCGCGGTCGATCGGCTTGGCGG
>CAXUOD010000098.1:10258-18372 GCA_964252585.1 uncultured Lichenihabitans sp.
CCGAGATCGGATCGCTCGCCGCGAGCTTGTACAGGTCCCCCCCCTGCGAATAGATGTCGAGCGCGTTGCGGCTGCCGTAGTGGACCCAGCGAAACTGGCCTTCGATCTCGAAGCGCGGCGTCGCGCGGGCGAGGCAGGTCGATCGGCTTGGCGGTCTTGGGTCTCGGCGGTGGCCGCAGGCGCCCCGGGGACGTCATCGACGCTGCGGTCGGCTTCACGGGCCTCGCGGCGCTGGGCACGCCGGTCGGCGGAGCGAGCTCCCAAGCCCTGGGTACCGTGCTGGCGCGCAGCGAGGACGCGGCTGCGGCGGCTGCGGAACTCTTGCGCCAGGCCTACACGATCGCGGACGTGCCGCCCGAAACCCGCTACCCGGTCCTGGCGCGGATCGCGGCCACAGGGATTGCATGATGCCCGACGACGTTTTGCTGGTCATCGAAGGCAAGGAGCGACGAGCCGCGGAGCCCTGGATCGCGGCTTTCGCGGCTCGGCTCCCGCTATTGCGCGTGGTGGGGCTCGGCGACGCGGTCGATCCGGCCTCGGTCCGTTACGTCGCGGCGTGGAACCACCCGTCGGGACACCTGGCCCATTGGCCTCGGCTCGACGCCATCTTCTCGCTCGGTGCGGGCGTCGACCATCTCCTGTCGGATCCCCTCGTGCCGGCGGACGTCCCCGTGGCTCGCGTCGTCGACCCCGACCTCACGGCGCGCATGAGCGAGTGGGTGCTGCTGCAGGTCCTGGTCCACCATCGGCAGCTGCGGCGCTCGGACCGGCAGCAGCGGGAATGCCGGTGGCACAGCGATGAAAGCCAGCCCGCGGCGCGCAGCGTGCGGGTCGGCGTCATGGGTCTCGGGGTGCTGGGGCTCGATGCGGTCGCCAAGCTGCGGACGGTCGGCTTCGACGTCGCGGGATGGAGCCGCTCGCCCAAGCACCTGCCGGACTTACCCTGTTTCTCCGGACCCGACGGGCTCGATGGTTTTCTGGGCCGGACCGACATCCTCGTGGTGCTGCTGCCCCTCACGCCCGAGACTGCCGGTCTCCTCGATGCGGCATTGTTCCGCCGCTTGGCGCGGGATGGCCGGCTCGGTGCCCCGTTCCTGATCAATGCGGGTCGCGGCGGCTTGCAGAACGAAGCCGACATCCTGCGCTGCCTCGACGACGGAACGCTGGCGGGCGCGGCCCTCGACGTCTTCGAGCGCGAGCCGCTCGATCGCTCGTCGCCCTTATGGCGCCACCCCTGCGTGACCGTGACGCCGCACAGCGCCGCCCTTTCGGATCCGGCGACCATCGCGGATCTGATCGCGGCGCAGATCCAGGCGCTCCGTCGTGGCGAGCCTCTCCAGCACGTCGTCGACCGGGAGCGGACGTACTGAGGCGGCGGCCCCGCACAGGGCCAAATCGATCGCGCATGCTGTCACGACCGCCCGTTCGGGCTAACCTCCGACCTCATGACAGGCTTCTCGCTCGACCCCCGTCTCGCCGCCGATACCCATCACGTGGGCGATCTCGCGCTCTCGAGCGTCCTCCTGATGGACGACGCTCGCTATCCCTGGCTCGTCCTCGTGCCGCGCCGGCCGGCTCTCCGTGAGATCGTCGACCTCCCGGCGACCGAACGCGCCGTCCTCATGGAGGAGATCGCCATCGCGTCGCGCGTTCTGCGGGAGGTCCATAGGGCCGAGAAGCTCAATGTCGGGGCGATCGGCAATATCGTGCCGCAACTCCACGTCCATGTGGTGGCTCGCTTCGCCACGGACCCCGAATGGCCCGCTCCGGTGTGGGGACGAGGCGCGCCGGTTCGCTATGACGCGGCCGAATGCAGCGCCCGCGTGGCGCGTCTTGCGGTCTCGCTCGGCTTTATGTCGGACCAGGGAGGCGCTATGACGGTCGCGGCCCGAACGGCCTTCGAGCCCTGAGAGTGGCATGACCCCGACGGCCTTTTCGACATCCAGCGCTTCCCTCGGTTTCGTTCACAACAGGCTCGACCGTCAGGCCAATCGTCGCGACGACGAAGCCTATCTCGCCGACCTGGCCTCGCTGCCTTCCGCTCGGACGCTGGGTGTGATCGGCGACGCGGTGGTGCTGAGGCGGACCGCCGGCGCGGGCGAGGGCCTCGATCCCTGGTTCGGCTTGGAAGAAGCAGGGCACCTCGGTCATGCGAGGGAACGGGCCTTTCTCGGCGAGGACAGGCGGGGGCCGGTCTTCGCCACGCTGATCGAAGCCGAGGCCGAGACCCTCCTGGCGGACCGTACCGAGCTGGCGCTTTTCAACCTGCGTCAGGTGGCGGTCGACGGCAGCGTGTCTCCCGAGGATCTCGGGGCGATGGCGGAAGGGAAGGCGCTGCTCTTCTGGCACGCCAAACATCGATTTTGCGCGAACTGCAGCAGGCCGACCGTGGCCTCGGCCAGCGGCTGGCGGCGCGAATGTTCCGCCTGCGGCACGCATCACTTCCCCCGCACCGACCCTGTCGTCATCATGCTGGCGACCGACGGCGAGCGCTGCCTGCTCGGTCGGCAGCCGCGCTTTCCGGCCGGCATGTACTCCTGCCTCGCAGGTTTCCTCGAGCCGGGCGAAACCATCGAGGCTGCGGTCCGCCGCGAGATCGCGGAGGAGGCCGGCATCGCAACCGGTCCGGTGACCTACCTCGGTTCGCAGCCCTGGCCATTCCCGGCCTCTTTGATGATCGGCTGCCTCGTCGAGGCGGCTTCGACCGAGATCACGATCGATCGACAGGAGCTCGAAGACGCGCGGTGGTTCACGCGGGACGAGGTGAAGGCCATGCTGGCGGGGCGCCACCCCGAGGGCATCTCGTGTCCGTTCCCGATGGCCATCGCCCATCACATCGTCCTGGCCTGGGCCGGCGCGAGCGAGTGAGCCCGGCGCTTGCCATCTGGCGTCCCGTCGAGTTCGTCGGTCCGAATTGCCCGCGCTAGGGCGTCATGTATGATAGCGGGCTTGCGGCTGGGAGATGACCCCGGCGGGCCGGCAGCCCTTATCCACGGACACCACCCATGATCGTCGCTCGCCCCACTCGCAACCTGCGTCGTCTTCTGGCAGGCGCCGTTTGTGCCGCCCTGGTCGTCGTGCCGGCCGCGACGGTCCTGACCGAACCGACCGCCGTCGCGGCCAAGGGCCTCGACAGCCTGGCCGACCTCGCGGCGAGCGTGACGGACGCGGTGGTCAACATCTCGGCCTCGCAGGTCACCGAAGAGAAGTCGTCGGCCGGCCCCGCGCCGAAGCTGCCTCCCGGGACGCCGTTCGACGAACTCTTCGAGGAGTTCTTCAAACGGCAGCTGCAGCGTAAAGGCCAGGGCGACGACGATGCTCCCCACAGCCGTCGCTCCAACTCGCTCGGCTCCGGTTTCATCATCGATCCGTCCGGGATCGTCATCACCAACAACCACGTCATCGAGGGTGCGAACGACATCACGGTCATCCTGACCGATGGGACCAAGCTGAAGGCCCAGGTGGTCGGCAAGGACAGCAAGATCGACGTCGCCGTGCTTCAGGTGAAACCCGACAAGCCCTTGAAGAGCGTTCCCTTCGGCGACAGCGAGAAGATGCGGGTCGGCGACCCCGTGATGGCGGTCGGCAATCCCTTCGGGCTTGGCGGAACCGTCACGGCCGGCATCGTGTCGGCCCGCAACCGCAATATCGATAGCGGCCCTTACGACAATTACATCCAGACGGACGCGTCCATCAACAAGGGCAATTCCGGCGGTCCCCTTTTCGACATGGCCGGCGAAGTGATCGGCATCAATACCGCCATCCTGTCGCCCTCGGGCGGCTCGATCGGCATCGGCTTCGCCACGCCGTCCGACAGCGTCATACCCATCATCGATCAACTGCGGCAGTTCCACGAGGTGAGGCGCGGTTGGCTCGGCGTCCGCATTCAGCCGGTGAGCGACGAGATCGCCGAGGCGCTCGGCCTCGGGACTCCACGCGGCGCGCTCGTGGCCGGGATCGACGACAATGGCCCGGCGAAACCCGCGGGCCTGCAGAAGGGCGACGTCATCGTGGCCTTCGACGGCCACGACGTGCACGAATCCCGCGACCTTCCGAAGATCGTCGCCTCGACGGCGGTGGGCAAGGACGTCTCGGTCGCGGTGATCCGGGACGGCAAGCCCCTGGACCTGACCGTGCGACTCGGGCGGCTCGAGGATGCCGTTCAGAACGCCTCTGCCGAGACCGGCAAGGGCGGCGTCGATACGCCGGCCCCGGCGGTCCAGCAGGCGCTCGGCATGAGCCTCTCCCAGCTTTCCGACGATCTGCGCAAGAAGTTCAGCATCAAGGACACGGTGAAGGGCGTCGCCGTGACGGCCGTCGATCCCGGCTCGGTCGCGGTCGACAAGATCAAGCCCGGCGACGTGGTGGTCGAGATCAACCAGGTGGCGGTGACCGACCCGGCCGACATCGCGCTGAAGATCAAGGCCGTGAAGGACCTCGGCAAGAAGAGTGCCTTGCTGCTCGTCTCCAACGGCCAGGGCGAGGTGCGCTACGTGGCGCTGGGGCTGGACTGAGCGGAGCGGTCTTCGGGGACCGCCGTGATGCCCGGGTACCGGCCGGATCAGGCGCGCCGTTGCCGCCAAGCCTCGACCGTGGCTTCGGCAATGCCGAGCAGCAAGGGGATCTCGGCCACCGGGCGCTCGCCCATCGTTTCGCGCGCCACGATGGCGAAGCTCGTCACCGTGTCCTTGTCGGCGCCATCGACGGCGATCAGCGCCGTCCAGGCCAGGACCTCACCCCAGCGACGCCGCTGTGGTCCGATCACCTTCTCCAAGATCAACGCGGCCTTGCGGGATCGCGACAGCGAACCCTTGCCCTTGAGCGCTTGCTCGACCGGAGCGCCATCCTCGAACCAGCTGTCCATGACCGCATAAGCCCCGAGCCAGGCGGCACTGGCGGCCAACGCCGTTTCGACGAGTTCCGGCCCCGGTTCGTCGGGCAGCAGTTCTTCGACGATGGATTCAGCGGTCGTCTGCTGCGGATTGACGATACCGAGACCCGTCGTCTCGATCACGTCGAGCGTGCCGAAGGGCGGCAACAATCCGGTCGCCGCATTGACGCTCAGGAAATGCGGAAGGCTACGACGCAGGACGTCTATCGAAACGGAAACGAGTTCGATCTGGCTCGCGAGTTCATCGAGGAGGTCGCCGGCCTGCGCCTTTGTCAGGTCACGCTGCACCCAGGCGTCCCTGACGCCCATCCCGGTCTTGAACAAAAGCGACGCCACCGCATGGAGCCGCCCGGTCCTGACGAGAGCGAAGACGCTGCCCGCACCCGAACCATCGAAGCCGGAGGCCAGGAGCTCGACGACTTTGATCGGAACGGCCCCATTGGGTTCTCCACCTTGGCGGCGCGCGGTAGCGATCGCGGAATCGAGCAGGCCGCGTTCGGTCGGAGGGACCCAGTTGCGCATCGCGACGAGGCGCCGCAACGAGGCGGAGCTCAACCGCCCCGCTTTGGCGGCATCGTTCAGCGCTTCGGCTACCGCCACCCGAAGTTCGGGTTGCGGATCGAGCAGCCAACCCAGTGCGGCGTCGCAGACGGCCGATGACGCCGAGGCCAGAACGGCTTTGGCCAGGGCCAGCCGGTGCTCGATCGGCAACGATGCCGTCGTTTCGGCGAGTTCGAGGTGGATCGAGAAAGCATCATCCCCGAGATCCTGCCCCAGCGCCGCAAGGTCGCGGTCCATATCGGACCCCAGGCTCGCCCCCGAAAGCTCAGCCTCGTCGGCGATCACGTCGCCCATCGCCTGGCGCAGAGCCTCGCCGATATCGAGCTTGGCGGCGGCGAACTGCTTGGCCAGCAGCATGAGAACGGTCGGGTCGGCCCTGTCGGAGCGGGCCAGGGCTACGAGACGTTCCCGCACGGTCGCCAGCATGTCGAGCGCGGCGGGTTCGGCCCGCTCGACGCCGTAGCGCAGAAGCTCGAGCGCCTGCCCGGCCATGAAGGCCAGCGCCGCGACGAGATGATCGTCGGGGCGCTTCTTCCGGGCCTCCTTCTCGATCAATCCCATCACGTCGAGCACGGCCTGCGGCATTCCGGCCAGGAGATCGCCGACCGTACGGGTTCCGTCGCCCGTCAGTCCCTTCTTCAACTCCTCGGCCACGACCCCGCCGAGTTCGAGAAGTGCGGCACGTTGGGCCGTTCGCGATAACCGCGTCGCCATGTGGGCCTCCTACTCGGCCGCCCGCAGGCGTGGTCTGGGTTGGGGGCGCTTGGCCCAGTATCCCCGCAGCAGACGCAGCCCCACGACCGCGAGACCCACGACGAGCACGAACCAGGCGGGCCGGAGCGGACTGTCGAAGTCGATGTTGGCGCTCAACACGTCGCCGAGATCGATGCCGTTGCGGACGTGGTACCAAACCGCTTCGAAGAGTGCCGTGAGGAGCGACGCCGCCACGGCGAGCCCGAAGAGACCCGCGACGCCGTCGCCCTCTCCGAGGCGGACGAGCAGGCGCTGGCCCATCAGCAAGACGAACAGCCCCGACACCAGGACGGGCTGGCTGACGTCGAGCTTCGATTGGATCATGAAGTGCAGCAGCGCCAGTATCCCGATCGCGTAGACGAGCCGATGCAGCCGGTTCCAGGGTTGGCCGCCGAGGCGCCTGATCATGGCATCGGTCGATGTGGCGCCGAGCGCCGCCAAGCCGAGGAGCGCCACGAAGCCGATGGTCAGGTAGAAGCGGAGCACGATCTCGCTTGCAACGCGCACGAGGTCGTATTTCTGGTCGACGATGTAGAGTGTGAAATGCGCCGCCGCATAGGCCAGCGCCGCGACCCCCAGCATGCGTCGCACCACGATGAGCTTGTTCCACTGAGCGATGCGCCGCAGCGGCGACACGGCGAGCGAGACCATCAGGATCCGGACCGCCCAGAGGCCCGTGCCGTGGATAGCCTCCGTGACGGGCTTTGGCGCGAGCCATCCCAGCGAGAGTTCAAGCGCGATCCAGGCGCCCGGCAGGAGCAGGGCTATGAACACGACGAGCTTGAGCGCCGAGAGGCGCCCTGATCGGTCGAGCCACGGAAGAGCACGCGCCTGCATAGGGATCTACCGTGCCGGGGTGACGGGAAGTTTGCCCGTTCTGCGCGTCGCGATCAAGGCACACCATCCGGATGTCGAAAAAGCCGAGCCTGGGAATCTTGTTCCGAGCTTGTCAAAGATCAAGGGTAGCCGAGATCGTACCGTCTCAGAGGCGTCGATGAGGCTCCGGGCGAACCCCCGGAGGGTGTCGGACCGTCGTCACTGCGACGCGCAGTGCGCCGAAACCCCCAGCCTGGGACCCAGGACGAAGCTGGGTCCCGCCGAGCTCCGCTCGCGATGACCTGATGAAGCGGTAGGAAGTCCTGGCCGTGAGATGGTGCCCTGGTCCGGACCGTTCAGGCTCTGATGCGGTCTCGGCTCGGATCGAAGGTCCGCCGGAAGCCGCCCCGATCAGCCCTGGGTCGTGCAGGATCGCGACCGCTCCGGGAGGCCGCGGGATTGGTCCAGGGGCCGGCCGGCCTTGCGGCGCGCCGGGGAGTTTCGATCCGGCTTTCCTCCTCGGCCTGCACCAGGATGGCGCCGCAAGGGCGGTCGCCGCGTGCCTTGAGCAGGTGCGATGCCGCCGCCAGATCGTCCGGGGACGTTACTTCAGGAGCCGCGATCAGCACGAGATCGGCCCCTCCGACGAGCTTTTCGGCGTCCGCTTCGACGCCCTCACCAAGGACAATGATCGTGTCGAAGCCCGCGAGGCCGCGCCGCCGCAGCGCGCCGGGTTGCGCCATGGCCGATCTGACGGCCTCGAACTCGGCGGGGTCGCTCGGCAGAAGCGTGAGCGTCCTTTCCGCCACTCGCATCTCGTAGGCCGGCCGGATGACGGAACCGAGTTCGAGAAGCAAGGCGACGGGGATCCCAGCCAGCAGCGTGTCGCGAAGGCGGCCGTTTGGGCGAGCGTCCATCAACAGCACGTGATGACCCGCCGCGGCATCCGCGACGGCGATCGATGCCGCGAGGGCTTCGACCTCGACGGATCGCGACAGCGGGGTCACCAGAACCGTGACGTGGTCTTCGAAGCCCGCGGCCTCCGCGGCCCGCTGAAGCATGGCCGCGATCAGCGTGGCCGATCGTGCCACGC
>CAXUOD010000098.1:18382-19438 GCA_964252585.1 uncultured Lichenihabitans sp.
GTGCGGGTGCACGCGGGCGAGGAAGGCCAGGTGCGCCACGTGCTCGTCCTCGTTGTCCGCGCCTGCGAACTGCTCGTCCTCCTCCTCCTCGTCCTCCCTCGCTCTGCCGCCTTCAGCCGCGCTGCGCCGCTGGCGCTGCAGACGACGGTCGATGTACAGGGAGAAGAGCTTCTCGCCCGCCTGCTCGACGAGCGCGTGCGCGTGCGAGAGGGCGGCGGGGTCGACCGGAGGGCTGGCAGCTGCCCGCGCCGAGTCGTCGGGCTCGCGTGCCATGGCGGACACGAGCCGCGCGGTATCGGCGGACGCCGGGAGGGCGACCGTGGCCAGGACGGGGACGCCCGGCTTGATCGGGGGCTCGACCGGGACGTCGACCAGCTGATGGCTTCGTGTCGACCGCCGACGTCGCGGCGTCAGAAACGCGAAGAGCGCAACGGCGGCCGCCAAGGCCCCTAGAACGACCGCCGCCAGGGCCATGATGAGCCGATCCCAATCGGCATCCGCCATCATGGTCAAGGCCGACGTCTGCCCCACAGGGTCGCGGGACGGCGTGACGGCTCTCGACGCCTCGCGTCCCTGCGATCCGGCCACCACGTCGCGAGATGGACCGGGTGGGGTCGCCTTCGCCGGGGCTGGCGCGTGGGTTTCGATCGATCCCGTCATGTCGTCCGTGCGGGCCGCGAGTTGATGCTCCCTCGCGCTTTCCGCGGCACGGGCATCGCTGAGGTCGTGCTCGGCTGCCGCGGCGGCCGTCTTGATGGCTGCCAGGAGCTGATTGCGCAGGTCGGCCAGCGCCTGCTGGGCCGCGACGAGATCGGGATGATGGTCGCCCAGCGTCGCGGCGAGGGTCGCGGCCTTGAGCTGAAGAGCGCTGTATTGGCTTCGCAAATCTTCGATCGCCAAGGTGCGGTCGCCATCGGGCAGAGGATCCAGGAGATGACCGGGCTGGGCGGCGCGCTTCAGCGCGTCGAGCGCGGCGCGCGCGCCCGCCGTCCTGGCTCGTGCCCCGTCGAGCGAAGCCGCCGGGTCGAAATCGGCCTCGAAGGCCGCGGTCGGCGC
>CAXUOD010000099.1:0-19193 GCA_964252585.1 uncultured Lichenihabitans sp.
ATCGCCGAATGATACGCGAGGCCCAGGATGAAGAGGGCCAGGGTCAGGATCGCCAAGCCGTCGATCAGCGTCGGAACCCGCGTGCGACGCTCCGAGACCGCCGCGACGAGGAGCACCACGGGCGCGGCCAGAAGCGGCACGATCGCGACCAGGGGCGGGAAGATGGCCGACCATGTGCCGGCCCAGACCATGGAGAGTGCGAAGATCACCGGCATGCGCAGGAACGCCGAAACGGAACCATGCTGCCGCAAGCCTTCCCGCAAGCCGGCAAGACCGCCGAGATTGATGTCGTCGTTCGACCCGATGACGCTGCCCGTTCCGACGATCTGGGCGACGTACCACCAGCCCGCGACTGAGATGCAGGCGAAACCGCAGGCCATGAGGCCGACGATGGCCGGCTTGACCTCGGAAGTTCGGCGGCGGCGCCAGCACCGCCACGCGAGCAGCCCCAAGGTCGCGAGCGTGAGCGGAAGGAACGTCGCCTTGGTGATGAGCCCGAGCCCCAGCACTCCGCCGAGACCGAGGTGCAGCACCGGACCCCTCACCTCGCCGATCAGCTTGCCGGCCAGAAGCCCGACGCAGGCCGCGAAGACGACCACGAGGCTGTCGTTGCCGAGCCTCGCCATGTCCGGGAACCACATCGGGAACATCAGCGCCCAGAGGGCGGGAGCCAGGATGACGACCGGTGGCGGCAAGCCGCTCTTGCCCAGGTGCCGCAAAGCTCCCAGGCTCGTCAGGACCAGGGCCGACCACGCCAGCGTGTAGGAGATGGTCCGCAGCAGCAGCAGCCGGGCGCCGAGGCTCCAGCCGGCCGACCAACGATAGGCCGGGGCCAGAAGCGCGTAGTAGAGCGGGGGATGCTGCGCCTCCCAGTTGACGATCGTTCCGGGTCTCCAGGCCTCCGGCCTCGACGGCTCGGCATGAACGGCGTCGCGGCCGGCCGCGATCACGCCCGCATCCGCCGTCACGAAGCTCTGGTAGGTCCAGCGCGGGTTCATGGCAGCGGCGGTCGGCGCGACCTTGAGGTAATCGTCGATGTCGGCCGACATGGGTTCACCATGCCTCGGCCAGGTGCCCGTCTCAGCGATCTGCTGGAGATAGGAATAGTGGCCCGGCTCGTCGAAGCCCTCGAACGGCGGCAGAATGGCGACCTGCGACAAGCCGAACGCCCAGATGCCGAGAAGCAGAGCCACCGTGGCGAGCCGAAGTTTTCCGGCGACGCCGGGCCTAGGCCATCCGAGCAACACTCAGGATCTTTGGGCGCGCTTTTCGGGGCCGCGCATGGCGGCCTCGTAGCGGCGGTCCGGCACGAGCCAGAGAAGTGCGACAAGGGCGTAGATGGCATCCGCGACGACCGGCACCACGAAAGCCAAAAGGATCCCCGAACCGTAGCATACGGCCGACACCTTGCCCTTGACGTCGCGCCCCAGGGCCCGTGCGAGGATCGACCCCTCACCCTGGCTCCGGATAATGCAGCGCTGCAGCACCAGCCAAGCCAAGGCCGGCATCAGGAGCGCCACACCGTAGACGGCCGTCGGCACCGAAGCGTCGTGGTGATCGCCGACCCAACCCGTCGCGAAGGGGATCAGCGACAGCCAGAACAGGAAGTGCAGGTTGGCCCAGAGGATCGCGGCGTCGACCCGTTCGACCAACCCGAACAGGTGATGGTGGTTGTTCCAGTAGATCGCGACATAGGTGAAGCTCAGCACGTAGCCGAGGAATACCGGTAGAAGACCGGCCAAAGCCGCGAAGCCGTCCTCGTGCGGAGCCTTCAAGTCGAGCACCATGATCGTGATGATGACGGCCACGACGCCGTCCGTGAAGGCGGCCAGCCGATCCTTCTCCACTCAAGCAGCCTTGCATGGCGAAGGCCACGATCGATTTGGCTGTATCAAAGCGGAATCAATGCTGCTTCGAGTTTGAGAGTAAGCAGGCTTGGAAAAGTCTGCTTGGATCACGATACCGCGATGCGCCCACCTACATGTCTTCCATGCCGCTGGCCTCGGAACTTGCACCGGCTTTGGAGCCGCCCTGCTGGCCCCGACCCGGGGCCGCCGCTTGCGCGTCCCGGTTCCATGTCATGGATGCAAGTTTCCATTCCGCGCCGACGCGGTGCCACAGGATCATGTAACGGAAATAGGTGCGCTCACCCTTCCTGGGCCGCATGCTCAATGTTCCGATGTCTCTGACGACACCGTCGCCGATCGGATCGAGGTTGGTGGACAGCAGCCTGAAATTTTCGTTGCGCAGCGCCAGATTACGCCAGAACTCGATAACCGTGCGTCCCTTGAAGGTCGCACGAGCCGGAGCCATGACGATGGTCTGTTCCGTCACGAGGTCCGTCAACGACGAAATATCGCTTCTGTTAAGACCCTGCGCCAACAGGTCGGCTGCGGCTTCGATCGCCAAGTCGTCTTCACGCGCGTTCTGCACGTCGTTCTCCTCAAGTGAACATTGGGCCGGAAGCACCGTCGCAGAGCCACGCGGTGCCGATGAAGCTGCAAGTCAGGCCGCGAGCTTGCGCACCTGCTTCATCCAATCCTTGTGGATTTCGTAGAATGCGTCGCCCCGCGCGGGATCGATCTGGTAGCCGAACGAGATGGCGCTCCTGAAGCCGGGGCCGACCACTGGCGTCGTCGCGTGAATGACCTGTGACGCGAGGTTGAGCCACGCATCCCCGACCGCCACCGAAATCGGGATGTTTTCCATCAAGGGAATGCAGCCTCCGGGCTGCTGGACCAGCACATTGATGCGGACGTGGCGCTTGCCGGGAAGGTCGGCGTCGGTATGCGGGTGGATGGCACCGCCTTCCGTGATGTAGCCGACAAAATCCTTGAGGTTGGGCGGCACGACGTATTCGCCGAGCTCGAAATGCGCCGCCAGCTTCTGCTTCATCGCATAGAGGACCTGGTCACCGTCGGGCGACACATAGTCCATCTTCATGTATTTGCGATTGGCACCGGCCTTGTTGCCACCGAACTGATCGATGTTGCGCTGAATCAAATCGTTGACATACACGCAAAAGCTGTCGGAAACGGCCTCCTTAAGGACGAAGGGGTAGGGCTGCGGTTCGATCATGGACACCTCGAGCGACAAGACGCTGTCGCGAGTCATGGGGTGGGGACTCCGCCCGGTGCCCTTCCAAGAATCGCGCCGGGCACGCTAGAGGAGCGACACCACGAGCGCAACCGGCCTCGTTTTCATCGCTCCGGGCAGCGTATCCGGAGCGCGAGCCGCCTTTCGGAGAGCCGCAAAGGCTCGAATTGCCTCCGACGCTCGCCGTTCGACCGGCGTATCGTCTCAGGCCTTCTTCTTGGGTGGCGCAATGGGAGCGAGTTGCCCCTTGGCCATGAGGCCACCCGAAGCAGGACTCGCGGCCGGCTTTGCAGCCTTCGGCTTCTTGATTTCGCGATTGCTCTTTTGCTGACCCTTGGCCATGGCGGTGTCCTGTCGTCGACATGAGAAACGGCGAGCGACAAGGCGCCCCCCAGTCCCACCGTCCTCGGTGGGTCCATGCAGTCTAGGCGCATCGGCGATATCCGCATCATGAAATCGGACCGCCGACACGTTTCCGGGACGACAGGGCGGATCCAAGACCGCGGGTATTCGTTGCCACGCCAGGATCTTGAGGTCGAAACGCCGACCGCGAGGCTGTGCGGCGACCCGCATCCAGAGGGAACCGCCATGAGCGCACAACAGGACCAGAACGATGCCGACCTGCGCGGGAAGGCGCGCGAGGTTGCGGCGCTCCGAGACCTCCTGGCACGGACCAGAACCATGAGCGATCCCGACACGAGGCTGACCGGCCTGATCGAGGTGGTGGAGAGCTTGATCGGACAACTCGCTCGCCACGCCGGCGTCATCGAAGAACTGCGCAGCGACATGACCCACAAGCAAGGCATCGTCACCAAGATCGGCGGCGGCGACTATTGAGGCTGGCGGGTCAGACCCGGCTCGTCGCAGCTGAACCGCGCGAGCGGCTCCGCTAGGGATCGACGCCTGACGCCGGTCCGTCTTCAAGCCCGTTCGTCTTGACGTCGCCGCGACGGCCGGGGCATGTCGCGCCCATGTTGTTCGTGATCCCCTACCCGGTCATCGACCCAGTGCTGGTCGCCATCGGCCCGTTCCCGATCCGCTGGTACGCGCTGGCCTATGTGGCCGGCATCGTGCTCGGCTGGTATTACATGAAGCGGCTTTGCGCTGCCGACCGGCTGTGGGGAGGCTTGCCGCATCCCACCCCGGCCTCGGTCGACGACCTCGTCGTCTATGTCGCGCTCGGCATCGTGCTCGGCGGACGGCTCGGCTACGTCCTGTTCTACAATTTCGACTACTACCTCCACAACCCGCTGGACATCGTAGCGGCCTGGAAGGGCGGCATGGCGTTCCACGGCGGCCTCGCCGGAACGCTGCTCGGCATCTGGCTGTTCGCCCGCCGGGTCGAGGTCCCGGTGCTGTCGGTCGTTGACGGCGTCGCGGCCGTGGTACCGATCGGCCTCTTCCTTGGGCGGATCGCCAACTTCATCAAGCCGGAACTCTGGGGCCGCGAGAGCGACGTACCCTGGGCCATGGTGTTTCCCGGGGCCGGAGACCTGCCACGCCACCCGAGCCAGCTCTACGAGGCGGGTCTCGAAGGCCTCGCGCTCTTCGTCGTCCTGGCGGTCGCGATCCGGCTCGGAGCCTTGCGCCGTCCGGGCCTGTCGTCCGGCCTCTTCGCCATCGGCTATGCCGTGGCCCGCATCACCTGCGAGTTCTTCCGGCAGCCCGATGCGCAGCTGGGCTTCCTGTTCGGCGGCGCCACGATGGGGATGCTGCTGTCGTTGCCCCTGCTCCTCGTCGGCTTCGCGCTGCTGGCCTATGCGGTGCGGCGGCGGCCGGCCCTCGCATGATGTTGTGACGGCCGTTGCATGACGCCGCTCGGGGACGAGATCGTGGCCATCATAGCCGAAGGGGGTCCGATCGGGGTCGATCGGTTCATGGCCCTGGCGCTCGGCCATCCCACCCTCGGTTACTACAGGACGCGAGATCCCCTCGGCGCCTCGGGCGATTTCACCACGGCCCCGGAAACGAGCCAGATGTTCGGCGAGCTCATCGGCGCCTGGGCCGCTACGGTGTGGCACACCCTGGGGGCGCCGGCCCCGGTCCGCCTCGTCGAGCTCGGACCGGGGCGCGGGACCCTTCTGGCCGATGCGCTGCGGGTCGCGCGTGGCCTGCCGGCCTTCTTCGACGCCATCGACCTCCATCTCGTCGAGACGAGCCCCGTCTTGCGCGAAACCCAGCGCGCGAGGCTCGCGGCCTGCGGACGCCCCGTCGCGTGGCACGAGACGCTCGATGCCGTGCCGCCCGGCCCCAGCCTCGTCCTGGCCAACGAATTCTTCGATGCCCTGCCGGTACGCCACTACGTCCGCGGCGCCCGCGGCTGGCATGAACGCCTCGTGGGGTTGGGCCCGACGTCCGATCGTCTCGCGTTCGGCCTGGCGCCGGATGCCGAGCCGGCCATCACGCTCGCGGCGCCGCAGGGCGCCGTGCTGGAAGTCGGCCTCGCCGGCCAGGGGCTCGCAAGAGTGCTGGCGGCGCGGCTCGTCCGCGACCGAGGGGCCGCGCTCGTGATCGACTACGGCTATACGGTGCCGGCCTTCGCCGAGACCCTGCAGGCGGTGAAGCGGCATCGGTTCGTCGATCCGCTCGCCGAACCCGGTGAAGCCGATCTCACGGCGCATGTCGATTTCGCCGGTCTGGCCCGGGCGGCCGCGGCGGCCGGGGCCCGGGTCCATGGACCCGTCCCCCAGGGCGGCTTCCTGCGGGACCTCGGCATCCGCGAGCGGGCAACGGCGCTGAAGCATCGCGCCTCGGCTGCGCAAGCGAAAGACGTCGATGCGGCGCTGGCCCGGCTCGCCGAGGCCGGCACGCCCGAACGGCCCGGCATGGGGGAGCTGTTCCGGGTCCTCTGCATGGCGGCGCCGGACGTCCCGACCCCTCCCGGCTTCCCGGTGGCGGCCCCCACGCCCGAGGGCACGTGCTGATGCTGGACCCGATCACCTCCCCGCGGCTCGAGCACTCGAGCCTCGCGCACGGCTTCTTCACGCGCACCGGCGGCGTGTCGACCGGCCTCTATGCCTCGCTGAACGGCGGGACCGGTTCGCGCGACGACCGCGCGGCCGTTGGGGAGAACCGCCGGCGCATGGCCGAAACGCTCGGGGTCGCGGCCGACCGGCTCGTCATGCCCCATCTGGTCCATTCGCCGGATGCCGTGATCGTCACCGGACCCTTCACCGATGCCACCCGGCCGCGCTGCGACGGTCTCGCGACCCGGACGCCCGGTCTCGCGCTCGGCGTCACGGGAGCCGATTGCGGCACCGTGCTGTTCGCGGACCCGGAAGCCGGCGTGGTCGGCGCCTGCCATGCGGGATGGAAGGGCGCCTTCACGGGCGTCCTCGAATCGACCGTCGAGGCCATGCTGTCGCTCGGCGCCCGCCGCGCCGGCATCACGGCCGTCCTCGGCCCCACCATCGGGCAGGCCTCCTACGAGGTCGGCCCCGAGTTCAAGGCCCGGTTCTGCGACGCCGACACGGCGTTTTCGACCTTCTTCATGGGTTCGGCGCGGCCGGATCACTACTTCTTCGACCTGCCGGGCTTCATCGGTCACCGGGCGCGTCGTGCCGGGGTCGCCTGTTTCGAGGATCTCGACCTCGACACCTATGCCGACGAGGGGCGATTCTATTCCTACCGCCGCGCCACGCATCGTGGCGAAGCCGATTACGGCCGGTTGGTAGCCGCTATAGCACTCCGCGCAAGGTAGGCGCGTCAGACCCGGACGGGTTCGACCACCACGAGGCCGCAGGCAATCTGCCGACCCTCGCCGAGCGCCGCGAAGGCCTGCTCGATCATCGCCTCGACGTTCTGGCGCAGCATCGTGACGTCGTAGGGCAAGTGCGCCGCGAAAGGATCCCAATCGAAACAGGCGACCACGACCGCGTCGAGCGTGCCACGGGGCTGGCGCGCCGCGAATTGGACCAGCCCCTCGAAGGCCGCGATGGAATTGACGAGGATCCCGGCCGGCAGCCGGCCGCGTTCGGCCGCATAGGCCTCGAGGGCCCGGCAAGCACTCTCGGGCGGATAGCCGCAGCGAAACAGGGCATCCGCGGCGGCCCTGTGCCCTGCCACTTCGAGCGCCTGCGCGAAGCCTAAGACACGGCCATCGGTCGCGAACTCTCCCGCCACTCCACCGAGATAGGCGAGGTCGGCGAGGGTACCGCCGCGGCCCACGACCTTCGCGATCAACGCTTCGGTCAGCAGCCTCGCCCCCCCGGTATTGTCCGAGACCACGGAGGGAGCGCCGTCGCCCGGCAGATCGAGGTTGACGCAGGGCACTTCGGCGGACCGGCAAAGCGTGTTCAGGGGCGCCGGATGGGGCACGCCTGCGATGAACAGGAACTCGACCTGCTGGGCCAGCAGCGTCTCGGTCACCCGCACCTCGACGTCGGGGTCGCGTTGTGTGCTCACGACGATCGGGCAGAGGCCCCGCTGCCGCGCCTCGGCCTCGAAGGCCTCGGCAAGGTCGGCGAAAAAGCGGTTTCGGTAATGCGGAAGGATCATGCCGGCGAGGCCCGAACGGGACAGCCGCAGGCCGCGTGCCTTGAGGTTGACGTTGTAGCCGAGGTCCTGAGCGCTCTTCAGGATGCGCCGGGCGGTCTCCTCCTTGATGCGGTAGCGGGACCAGCTTCCGTTGAGCACGAGGCTGACGGTAGAGGCCGAGGCCTTCGTCTCGGCCGCGATGTCGTAGATCGTCGACCGGCGCCCGGTTGCCGGCCTGAGCTTGATGTCGTCCACGCCACCTCCCGAGCCCGATCCACGTGCACGGATTTGCCGATACCATGCTGCCGACCGACCGCGCCATGCCGACGTGCGTTTAGGGGCCGGGAAGGCTTGGTCTGGACCACCCTCATGGAGAGCCGGACGCAGAACCTCCCCGCCTCAGCATGCTCCAGGTTTCGCGACTATTGAGCCTCACGCGTCCACTGCAGCCTAGCTAGCCGCGAGGAGCTTCGCATGAGCGATCCTCGCCGCTTCCATCGATGGAAAGGCTGTCTTCTCGTCAAGCAGCCCAGCGTTAGCTCCCGGGAAGAGTCATGATCGGAGCTAGATCACGATGTCGTCAGCTCGGATCAAGCCGACGACATGAACGTGATCGCTTTCAATTGAGTAGGGTATGATGTCACCCGAAACCCGTGCCGACTTTCGGGATCATGCTCTTTGACCTACGCCCGTGTGCTGCACTCGACCTGGGCAGCGCTCGTCAGCTGCCCCATCGTCGCCGAGTGAAATATTGTTTAAGACATACCGTCTCAGTCAGGCCCCGAGTCATCCCGATGAAAGGTCTTCATGACGTTCGTCCCGTCTCCCCGGATGGATTTCTTGCGTGGGCCGAAGGGCAAGAGGAGAAACACGAGTTCATCGACGGCGTCATCGTGATGCAAGCTGGTGCCTCCCGTGATCATGAGCGGGTCGCCAAACGCATCTTCGTCAGCCTTCTTCGGCAGGTCGACGAGGAGAAGTTCGACGTCAACAAGCGCGATTTCGGTGTGCGCATCAGGGACGGTCATGGCCGTGGGAGCATTCTGCTTCCGGATGTGATGATCGACCTTCAAAGCGAGCATGGAAAGGAGCGTGCCACGACGACGCCGATCGTCGTGGTGGAAGTCCTGTCGCCGAGCACCGATCTCGATCACCATGTGGACAAGCTGCGCAACTATGCGCGACTGCCCTCGCTGATCCACTACTTGGTCTTCAGCCAGGACGGGCCCGAGGTGCACGTTTGGCGAAAGGGTGACAAGGGTTGGCCCTCCCAACCGGACGTCCTGGAGGGCATGGATACCGTCATCGCGCTGCCGGAGGTCGGAGCGTCAATCAACCTTGCCGAAATCTACGTTCGCGCGGCACCCAGAGCCGTGGATATCATCGACGGGTCGTAAGCCTTCTCGACAAGGACGCGCGGCTCCCGCCCCTCGATCGAGATCACGCGCGGTCTGGCCATGCTCACGCGACGACGGATCCGCCGAATCTTCTCGACGACGGCGGTGCTCGGCGTGTGAGGCACCGGCGCAGCCTGGTCTACTGGCCATTATCAGCAATCATGGAGGGCTTTTTCCTCATATCGAAAAGGCCAACCCCCCGGCACGCTTGGGTCGAGGCTCGAACTGCAGCTTGGCTTCGCCAGGAGCTGCGGTCTCTTCAGATGTTTGAGTAATGGCCGCCATCGGAAACAGCACCGTTGACACATATGCTAAATAGATTTAGCAACGAAGAACAGCTTAAGGCTGAAAAAATGCGACCCGTCTCGATATGGGTCTGACAGGGAGGTTCAACATGGTCGATCTCTTCAAGCGCACCCTCTTGGCCGGCGTCGTCTCGCTGGCGATGGCGAGCCCGTCCTTCGCATCCGCCGACAAGCCGGTCATCGGCGTCGTGGTGAAGATCGGCGGCATTCCGTGGTTCAACGCCATGGAGGCCGGCATCAAGAAGAAGGGCGCCGAACTCGGCGTGAAAGCCTTCATGATCGGCCCGACCAGCGCCGACCCGGCGCTCCAGGTCCGCGCCATCGAAGACCTCATCGCCCAGAAGGTCGACGTCATCGGGGTCGTGCCCAACGACGCCCAGGTGCTGGAACCGGTGCTCGAACGCGCCCGTGCGGCCGGCATCAAGGTCGTCACCCACGAATCGCCGAACCAGAAGAACGCCGACTACGACTTCGAACTCGCCTCCGTGAAGGGCTTCGGCGAGGCCTATGGCAAGAGCCTCGTGCAGGCCATGGGTGGCAAGGGCGAATATGCGGTCTTCGTCGGCTCGCTCACGGTGCCGCTGCACAATGCTTGGGCCGATGCCGCAATCGCCTACATCAAGGCCAATGCGCCCGACATGAAGCTCGTTGGAGACCGCTACGGTGTCGCCGAGAACGTCGACCAGTCGCGCAGCACCGCCCTCGACCTCATGCGGGCACACCCCGATCTCACGGGGTTCCTGGCCTTCGGCAGCCAGGGCCCGATCGGCGCGGCCCGCGCGGTCGCCGAGAAGCACATGGACGGCAAGATCGTCGTGATGGGGCCGTTTTCTCCCGGCCAGGGCCGCAAGCTCGTGCACGACGGCGTCCTCACAGGCGGCTACATGTGGAACCCCGAACTCGCGGGCGAGGTCTTCGTGACGATCGGGACGATGCTGGCCAAGGGCGAACCCATCAAGGACGGGACCGAGATCCCCGGCCTCGGCACCGTCCACCCGGTCGGCCACAACCTCATCGTCGACCAGCTCGTGAACCTCAACAAGGACACGGTCGACGACCTGGCCAAGATGGGGCTCTGAAGCCGGAGCGCTCCTCCTGCCACCGGGAGGAGCGGCGGCGTCCACCCTCATCCGTCGTCACTGCGTGCCGACACCTTCTCCCGTTCGGGGAGAGGGATATCCCGACAGGCATAACGCATGTCACTTGCCGCGCCAGACCCGGACGGTCCCCTCCTCCAGCTCGAGCATCTCTCGAAAAACTTCGGGGGCGTCAGGGCGCTTCGCGACGTCAGTTTCGACGTGCGGCGCGGCGAGGTCCTCTGCCTCGCGGGCGAGAACGGATGCGGCAAGAGCACGCTGATCAAGATCGTCAGCGGGGTTCACCAGCCCGAGCGTGGCGCGGTCATGATGTTCGACGGAGCGACCATCGCCGGCCTCGACCCGGCGAAGGCGCGGGCGCTCGGCCTGCAGGTCATCTGGCAGGATCTCGCGCTCTTCCCAGAACTGTCGGTTGCCGAGAACATCGCGTTCGAGCGCAATCTCGGCGTCCGTCCGAAGCTTGTCGACCATCGTGCGATGCGGGCGGATGCACGCCGGATCCTCGGGCGGCTCGGCGTCGACCTCGACCTTGACGGGCCGGTGCGGTCCTTGACGATCGCCCAGCGGCAGATCGTGGCCATCGCCCGCGCCCTCGTGGCCGAGGCACGCCTCGTGTTCATGGACGAACCCACGGCGTCGTTGAGCCAGGCCGAGACCGATGCCTTGCTGGTGATCGTGCGCCGGCTCTCGGCGCAGGGCATCGCGGTCGTCTTCGTCAGCCACCGCCTGGCCGAAGTTCTCGACGTCTGTACCCGGGTGACGGTGCTGCGCGACGGTGCCCTCGTCGGAACCTTCCCGACGGCCGGCATGACCCAGACCCGCCTCACCGAGCTCATGACCGGGCGCACCTTCGACTACGCCGTCAAGGATCGCGACCTCTCGGCAGAACCGGTGGTGCTCGACGTCCGCCATCTGTCGCGGCCGGGCCAGTACGAGGACGTCTCCCTGTCGATCCGCCGGGGCGAAATCCTGGGCCTCACGGGCCGGCTCGGATCGGGTCGAACGGAGTTCGCCCTGACGCTCTTCGGCATGACGAAGCCGGCGTCCGGCACCGTCACGCTCGACGGCAAGACCCTGGCGCTCGGGAGCAATCGCGACGCCATCGCGGCCGGGGTCGCCTATGTGTCGGAGGATCGGCTGCAGCTCGGGCTCGTGCAGCCTCAGTCGATCGAGGACAATACGACCGCGACGGTGCTCGACCGTCTTCTGGGGCCCGGCCGCCTCGTGTCGCGCCGGCGCCGGGACGCCGTCGTGCGCCGCTGGGTCGACGATCTCGGCATCAAGATCGGCAAGCCCGAAGACGCGGTCTCGACCCTCAGCGGCGGCAACCAACAGCGCGTGGTCCTGGCCAAGTGGCTCGCGACCGAACCGAAGCTCCTGATCCTCGATTGCCCGACCGTGGGGGTCGATGTCGGGGCGCGGGCCGGCATCTTCGCCATCATCCACGGCCTGGCCCGGCAGGGCATGGCGATCCTGCTCATCTCGGACGAGATCCCGGAAGTCTATTTCAACGCCGACCGCATCCTCCACATGCGCGGCGGGCGCCTTGCCGGCAGCTACCGTCCGGCCGCGGTCGACATCGACCGGATCGAGGAGGCGGTGCATGCCTGATCCCGAGGCCGGACCCCGATGACCTCACCGCTCCCCGGACCTCGTCCCGAGCCGACCGCACAACGCGAGGCCGCAGCCGAAGCAAGCCGTGACCTCACGGGCTTCGCCGCCGCTCCGCTGAGGCCCGTTGCGCCCGGTGAACGCTGCGACGTCGAGCGCCGACGCAAGCTCCCGATCGGGACGACCGAGCGCTGGCTTCTCTTCGTGATCCTCGCCTTGGGAGTGGGTCTCGGGCTCTCGACCGGCACGTTCCTCACGCTGCCCAACATCTTCGACCTCGCCAACAGCAGTGCCGTCAACATCATCTTCGGGGTCGGACTGCTGGTCGTGCTGATCGCCGGCGGGATCGACATCTCGTTCACGGTCGCGGCGTCGGTCGTGCAGTATGGCGTGGCGCTGTCGGTCGCCGCGATCGGGGGTGGCGACTGGGCCATCGGATTCGCGCTCGCGGCCTTGTTCGGAACGCTGCTCGGCTGCGTCAACGCCTTCCTGATCTTTCAATTCCGCATCGTGTCGATCGTCGTGACGATCGCGACCTACAACCTGTTCTTCGGTCTCCTGATGTTCTTCTCGGGCGGCGTCTCACTCTACGACCTTCCGGACTGGTGGGTGGGGCGCCTGGCTCTCCTCGGCGTCGAGACGGGCGCGGGCCGCGCCGAACTCACGCTGCCGGTCGCCGTCATGGCGGCCTGCGTGGCCGCGACCTGGTTCCTGCTGCGCCGCACGTCGACGGGGCGCCAGCTCTACGCCATGGGCGACAACCCGGAAGCCGCGCGCCGGCTCGGCATCGGCATCGGCGCCATGCACTACCTCGCCTTCGGCTGGCTCGGCCTGATGGCCGGCATCGCGGGCCTGATGCAGGCCCACTACGCCCAGGAAGTGGTGCCGAACGCCCTTTATGGGCGCGAGCTCGACGTTCTGGCCGCAGTGGTGCTGGGCGGGGCGCGCCTCGGCGGCGGCCGCGGCACTGTGCTGGGGGTGATCCTCGGCATCGTGCTCGTGGCCGTGACGCAGAACGGGCTGAACCTCCTCGGCATCTCGCCCTATGCGTTCAAGATGATCATCGGAGCGATCATCCTGGTGGCCATCACGCTGTCGAGCGAAGGCGCCAGCCGGCTCTTCGGCCTGTGGCGGTCACCGGTCCAACGAGGGGCCGCCTGATGTCGAGCCCCTCCGTTTCCGCCGCGCGGCCGGCCTTTTTCACCCGGCTCGTCAGCGGCGAGATCCTCGGCCTCCTCGGCTTCCTCGCCGTCATGGTGGCGCTGTTCGGCATCGCGTCGGACACCTTCCTGTCGCACAGCACGTTCACCTCGATCGCCTTCCAGCTTCCCGAACTCGGCCTGCTGACGCTGGCCATGCTGATGCCGATCGTCTCGGGCGGGTTCAACCTCGCGATCACCTTCACGGCCAACCTGTCCGGCCTCGCCATGGCCTGGGTGCTGCAGTCGCAAGGCGGGGTCGATGCAGGGCTGCTGGCCTTCGGTCTCGGCGTCGCGGCGGCACTCGCCACCGGTGCCCTGGTGGGTTGGCTCATGGGTGTCATCATCGCCTATACGGGCGCGCACCCCATCCTCGTGTCGCTGTCGATGATGATCTTCGTCCGGGGCCTCGGCGAGTTCCTGACGCGCGGCGGCGACGTTTCGGGCATGCCGGAGCTCGTCCAGGCGGTCGGCCAGGGCACGACGCTCGGAGTACCGAATCCGTTGCTGATCCTCATGGCCTGCGTGCTGCTGTGGCACGTCATCATGTCGCGCACGCGCCTCGGCTTCGCGACGCGGTTCATCGGGTCCAACATCGCGGCAACGCGCTACTCCGGCATCGACACGCGCCGCATGCTGGTGCTGGTCTATACGCTGTCGGGCGCCATGTGCGCGGTCGCCGGCATCGTCATGCTGGCGCGCTTCAATTCGGTCCGGGTGGGCCATGGCGAGGCTTATGTGCTGATCACGGTGCTGGCCTGTTTCCTCGGCGGCGTCGACCCTTTCGGGGGCTTCGGCCGCGTCCTGCCGCTGGCGATCGCGCTCGTCATCCTGCAGGTGATCGCCTCGGGGCTGAACCAGATCGGCGCCAGCCAGCACCTCGCGACCGCCCTCTGGGGCGCCTTTCTGCTTGTCGTGATGGTGTTCCGTTCGGTCTGGAAGAGCCGCTTCCTTCAGGCGTTGGTGGGATGGTGACGCACGGGGCCGAACCGCTCTACGTCGGCATCGATGCCGGGACCTCCTCGGTCAAAATCGTGCTGGCCGATGGTCACGCGATCCTCGCCGGGACGGAGGAGCCGCTATACCCGCGCCAGCCGAGGCCCTCCTGGTCCGAAGACGATGCCGAGCACTGGTGGTCGGCCGTCGTGGCCGGACTCGACAGGCTGTCCGCGGCTTCGCCAGACCTCTTCGGCCGCGTGGAAGGCCTCGGCCTGTCTGGCCAGATGCATGGCGCTCTGCTCCTCGACGCCGACGACCGGCCGGTGCGCCCCGCGATCCTCTGGAACGACGGCCGCAGTGCCGCGGAGGCCGCCGAACTGGCCCGGCGCGCGGACCTTTGCTATCGGACCGGCGTCAGGCCGATGCCCGGCTTTACCGGACCTAAGGTCCTGTGGCTCCGCCGGCATGAACCCGCGGTCCTCGACCGGACCCGCCACCTGCTGCTGCCGAAGGACTACCTGCGACTGAAGTTGACGGGCGAGCGCATCACCGATGTCAGCGACGCGGCCGGCACCTGGTTGCTCGACCAGGCGCGGCGGGACTGGTCGGGGGAAGCGCTCGCGGCCTGCGGGGTCGACGCCGACTGGTTGCCGGGCCTCGTCGAGTCGACGGCCGTCGCGGGACGACTGAGGCCCGAATGGGCCTCGCGCTGGGGCCTGAAGCCCGGCATCCCGATCGCGGGCGGAGGCGGCGACACGGCCGTGGGAGGCGTCGGCATCGGGGCCGTCACCGAGGGCCGGGGCTTCGTGTCGCTCGGCACGTCGGGCCAGGTCTTCCTCGCCACCGCTGAAGCCCGGCCGGATCCGGACCGCATGACGCACGCGTTCTGCCACGCGCTGCCGGGGCTCTGGTACAGCATGGCCGCGATGCTCAACGGCGCGAGCCCGCTGGTCTCGGTGGCGCGCTGGACCGGATGCCCGGATGTCGCGACCTTGCTGTCGGAGGTCGAGGCCGGCTATTCCGGGCCATCCCCCCTTATGGCCCTCCCCTATCTCTTCGGCGAGCGGACACCCCACAACGACCCGGACGCCCGCGGCGTGCTCCTCGGGCTTACGGGCTCGACGAGCCCGGCCGATATCGGCCAAGCGATGCTCGAGGCCATCGCCTTCTCGCTTCGCGACGGGCTCGATGCCCTGGTGCCGACCGGAGCGCGGCCCGAAAGCCTGGGCTTCATCGGCGGTGGCTCGCGGTCGCGCTTCTGGGGCCGCATCATAGCCTCCGTGCTGGGCATCACGCTGGTGCGCTACGAGGGTGCAGACCGCGGCCCCGCCTTTGGAGCCGCGCGGCTGGCCCGGCTCGCCGTCACGGACGAGGATCCCGCCGATGTCGCGACCCCGCCGCGCATCGCCGACACGATCGCGCCGGAGGCGCGCCTGAGCGACCTCTATGAATCGCGTCTCGAACGCTTCCGGTCGCTGTATCAGGCCCTGAAGCCTGAATTCCAAGGTTCGCCCTGACCCAAGGGGCGACAGATCGTAAGGAGGAATCCCATGAACAAACTCGGCGTGCACGCACTCGTCTGGGCGGCCGGTTGGAGCCACGACGAAGCCGCTTACGCGATCGGCCAGACGGCGGAACTCGGCTACGACCTGATCGAGATCCCGGCCTTGGACCCTGGCGCCATCGACGTCGATTTCACCCGCCGCGCGCTCGAGAAAGCCGGTATCGGCGCCACCTCGTCGCTCGGCCTCGATGCCGAGACCGACATTTCGAGCGGCGACCCCGAGAAGGCGAAACGCGGCCAGGCGCGGCTCGAACAGGCGATCGCCATGGCGCGCGACATCGGCGCCACCCATGTGTGCGGCATCCTGCATTCGGCGTTCCAGAAATATGCGGTGCCGACCACGTCCGAGGGCGTGAAACAGGCCGTCGGCGTGCTGCAGCGTGTGGCCGAGACCGCCGCCAAAAGCAACATCACGCTCGGGCTCGAAGTGGTGAACCGCTACGAGACCAACGTCCTCAACACGGCCTCGCAGGGTGTCGAGATGTGCCGGCGCATCGGCGCGCCCAACGTCAAGGTCCACCTCGACGTCTACCACATGAACATCGAGGAATCGGACATCGCGGCCGCGATCATGGAGACGGGAGACTATCTCGGTTATTTCCACACCGGCGACTCGCACCGCGGCTATATGGGGTCGGGCTCGATCGACCTCGCCGGCGTGTTCCGCGCCCTGGTCAAGGCCGACTACAAGGGGCCGATCACCTTCGAGTCGTTTTCGTCCCGCGTCGTGGGCCAGCCGCTCGAGGGAATCCTCGGCATCTGGCGCAATCTTTGGGAAGATGGCCGCGACCTCGCGGCCCATGCCAAGATGTACACGGACGCCCAGCTCAAGTCCGCCCACGAGGCGCGCAAACAGGCAGAGCGCAGCCGGCTCCTGTAGTGAGAGTGGAAATGGAATAAATCCAATCTCAATGTAATCATATCACGGATGAGATCAGGCGGGCCGACGCATCGATGTAGATGCCGTTGACGACACATCCTTGATTGACAAGAGATGTTGAGGCCCGCATCTCGCGGGATGCTTTACGAGATCACGATCTGGAGACGGACGGCGGGCGCGGCACAGCTTGTCGCGACACATCATGAACTGGGTCATCTCAGCAGAATGAAAGACGTCGCCAAAGCGATGCTGCGGGCACATCCTGGCGTCGGCCCGGCTTATTACGCTCGGATCTGCGAGGCACACAACGGTCGAGAGGTGTTCACCTCACGGCTGGAGCGCTAGAGTGCGTCACTCGATGCTCGGTAAAGCTCAAGCTTCGCTCGTTTCAGCGCAACGAGATCTGAAGGCACACCTGCGACATCTCACATCGAATGTTCGATATCCACTTTCCCGGCCATCACGGTCCAGCCGTGCCTTCGGCTTTCCCAGACCGAGTGCTGCGGCGGCACGAACTCCGGGTCCGCGAAGGCTCCGACCGCCACGGCGACGAGATCCGGTCGCTGCTCGGCGACCCAGAAGACGGTCGAGCCGCAACCGGGGCAGAAGCTGAAGGTGATGGTTCGGCCGCTGTCGGCCGTTCGGACGAACGACGCGGCCTTCCCCACAGGCTCCCGGACCTGTTCACGCGGGAACCACGCCTGCACGCCGAAGACACTGCCGGTCCGCCGCTGGCACGCGAGGCAATGGCACATCGCGACACGGGCGGGCGGGCCTTCGCACACGAGCCGGAGTTGACCGCAGGCGCAAACGGCTTCGTGGGTTGACATGAAGACCTCGTGCGAGGACCGCGACACAGCCTGATCTAAGATCGTCTTGCAGGAGAAAGGCCGACCTCTTTCGGGGTGAGCAGACGACCCCCTACAGCCCGGTTGGCCAGGATGACGAGGCCGATCGCGACCACGTGGACCGCGAGGTCGATAGCTCCCACGTCATAAGGGTGGAAGAAGTTGAGCAGCGTGGCGGCCGCGGCCGCCACTGCGCCGCCGCCGGTCGCGGCCGTCAGGTTGGGCCGCATCGGGAAGGCTCGCCGGACCATGAAAATCGTCACGATCGAGAGCGGCACAGATAGAGCGACGATGAAGGTGAAACAGGTCTTCGCTTCCGCGAGCGAGGCTGGGTGCATGTCCGGGATCACCCAGGCCCGCAGGCATCCCAAGCCACTCGCCGCAATCCACACGGCAAGACCGGGCAGCGGCAGCAACGCCCATCCGGGCGAACGATCCGGCAAGCTGAGCTGGAACGTCGCCACGGCTCCGAGGATCGTCGTGAGAACCGAACCGATCACGGCGAGCCACATATCCGGGACATAATGCAGACGATAGGCGATGTCGGACAGATCGCTGAAACTCGCCAGGATGGCCGCGACCGCCGTCACCAGCCCCAGCCAGGCGAGTGCCCGCATCCCGGGCGGCATGAGGCGTCCGGTCGGGCGGAGATCTTCGGTCAGGCCATCGATCACGGAGTCGACGGAAGCGTCGGTCATTCCGATGCTCCGAAGCGGTCGCGCAGGCTCTTCAACGCACGGTGCATATTGACCTTCAACGCTCCCTTACTCTTTCCGGTCTGGTCGGCGGCTTCATCGAGCGACAATTGGCGGAGCGCCAGCGCTTCGATCGCCTGACGCTGTCCCGGAGGAAGACTCGACAACGCCGCCTCGAGCAGCTTGCCTTGTTGTTCACCCGTGGCGTCGCGGTCATGGTCGACCTCGCCGCCCGCGTAACCTTCATACTCGATGGGAGCGTAGACCTCACGTCGGTCATGCCGACCGCGCTGCCGGAGAAGATCGATGGCACGCCGCTGGGCGATCGTCACCACCCAGGCCGAGAAGCTACGCGCAGGGTCGTAGGTCTGGCGTGCCCGGTGGATCGTGAGCAAAACATCTTGCACGACATCGTCGACCCGGTCGGGCTGCAGGCCGCGCCGGACCACGCGACGGATCAGCGGCGTACACTCCCGCAGAAGTCGACCATAGGCGGCTTTATCTCCGGCCTGCGCCGCTGCCATCAACCCCGACCAGCTCGCATCGAGGGATTCAGCATCCGCTTCCCCTACACGTCCCATCGCTTTTCCGCTCGGAGGACCGTTTCGAACGGCCGCGCTCTCCTTCATACAGGGCGCAGCGGCAATCGGGAAGAAAGCGCCACGCCCAAACTGTACGGCGCCTCTCACGGCGATCCCCCGGCCCGCCGCTCGGCTCCCGCAGCGCGATCGAGGGCGTCGACCACGAGGCCCGCCGTCAACAGTTCCGGCAAGGCCTCGCCGGCCGGTCGACCCGGGCCGTAGACGACGTCCAGCGGGATGCCGTAACGGGCGAAACCCTGGATGTAGCGGGCGATCGACGGGTCCGGCCTGCTCCAGTCGGCGCGCATCGTCACCGTATCGGGTCGCGATAAGCGCCCGCGCACCTCTGCGGTCTCGAGCGCCGCGAGTTCGTTGACCCTGCAGGTCAGGCACCAGCTGGCCGAGACGTCGACCAGCACCGTCTTGCCATCGGCCACGAGCCGGTCGAGCGCGGCCGGATCGAAACGCTGCCAGTCTCCCGCTTGCTGCTGGGGCGGAGGCTCCG
>CAXUOD010000100.1:0-2248 GCA_964252585.1 uncultured Lichenihabitans sp.
CGATCTACACGATCGTCGGGCTGCATATCGCTGCGGTCGTCTGGCATCGCTGGATCCGACGCGACACGATCCTGGCTCGGATGTGGCCCGGCGCCGGGCCGGCAGGGTCGACCAGCGACCTTTAGGACGCGGCGACGTCAGGCCGCAGCGGCCAGACCCCGGCGCGCGGTCATCTCGTCGAGCTCGATCCGGCCTTCGAGAAAGTCGTCGAACAGAGCCTGAAGTTCACGCGTCACGACACGGCCCTCGATCCCTTCGACCAGGATCGCTTCGCGCACCAAAGCGGCGCGATCCGGTTCCCCGATCGCCTGCAGGAACGACACGTTCGGCCCGTCGATCACCGCCGCCGTGAGGATGCCCGAGCGGTAGGCGCCGGTATCGATCGAGATCCGGTTGGGCGTCATCACGGGCCGATCTCCCATGATGGTATGCCCATGGACGACGCGCCGCGGCAACGCCTTCTCGTAGGCGAGGAAGTCTTCCCGGATCCACATGAGATCCTCGTCCGACTGCCGAGCCAGGAGAACGCCCGGACGGATCCCCGCGTGGACGAAGAAGTATCGGCCATCGTCATGGGTCAGCGGCAGCGACGCCAGGTAGGCGGCGTGGCGACGGAGGTCGCGGTCGCGGCCCTGCAGCGTCTCGACCGTCACTCCATAGCTCTTGACCGTATGCGTATAGAGCTGCCACGCCCAGTCCGGCAGGCCGTGGCCCCGCCTTACGGCGTCGACGAAGAGCTGGTCGTGATTGCCGCGCAGCGGCACGAAACGGTCGATCGAACGTCGCGGACCGGCGAGAAGCCGCTCGACGACCCCAAAGGACGAAGACCCGCGATCCATGTAGTCGCCGGTGAAGACGATCTTGGCGGCCGAGCCGCGCCCGGTTGCGTCGAGTTCGACCTGGTCGAGCAGGTGTTCCAGGAGGTCGAGGCGACCATGGATATCGCCGATCGCATAAGTCGTAGTCGTCATGAACCGAACCTAGGGCCAACGCTCCCGCAATGCAACATAGACATTGTTGCGGATGCGAAGGACAGGTCAGGGCGTAGGTGAGATAGGAGGTGTGCCGACCGCAACATCGAGCCGCTGCGCCTGTTCGGCCGGCAAGGCCTGGGTTGCGGCCCGCATGGTGATCTGGGCGTCGGGGTCGACCGGGCGGATGGCCGTGTACAGGAAGGATGCCAACGCCCCGCCGATCAGCGGTGCCAGGATGAAGAGCCAGAGCTGCTCGAAGGCGCCGGCGCCGGCGAACAGGGCCGGCCCGATGCTGCGGGCGGGATTGACGGAGGTGTTGGTCACGGGGATCGACACGAGGTGGATCAGGGTCAGCACCAAGCCGATCGCGATGCCGGCGAATCCGACCGGTGCCTTGATGTCGGTCGCGCCGAGGATGGTCAAGACCAGCAAGGCCGTCATCACGATCTCGGTGACGAAACAGGAGAAAAGGCCGTAGTGGCCGGGGGAGCGATCGCCGTAGCCATTGGTCGCGAAACCCGTCGCGACCGGATCGAAATGGCCGGTGCCGCTGGCGACCAGCAAGAGGATCGCGGCAGCCAGGATGCCGCCCACGACCTGCGCGATCATGTAGCCGGGCGCCCTGCGGGAATCGAACTTGCCGCTCATCACCAGGCCCAGCGTCACGGCGGGGTTGAGGTGGCAGCCCGAGATCGGGCCGATCGTGTAGATCATGGCGAGGAGGGAAAGACCGAAGCCCGCCGCGACGCCAGCATAGCCGATGTGGTCGGCTGCCAGAACGGCGCTGCCGCAGCCCCCGAAGACCAGCACGAAGGTTCCAAGGCACTCGGCCGCGTAGCTCTTCATCACCGCTGACTCCCCAGGCCACTCCAGCGATCGGCCTGCCAGTATGTGGTCCCGGTCCGGATCGATGCCTGCGACGTAATACCGTGCCCCTATTGGCGACGAAAGCCGGATCTCGCCGAAACGATGCTCCATGTGCATCGCCTATATCAAGAATTGCATCGAAGCGCGCGTCTATGCGCAATTCCCCAAGCAAGGGAAAGGTACAAGGGATCGAAGCGCCTTGTGCTTTGCTCTCGCCTGTCGCTCGGGGTATCGAAGCCCGAATCAGGAAAAGGCGGCTTCGATATGCGGATCGAGTATTTACTGGTGGTCGTGGCGGGTCTGGCCTCGACAACGGCCAGGGCGGACATCACGACCGACACGGTGCGTCAGAGGGCCCAGCAGGCCTGTTACGACGATGTCACCAAGCTTTGTAACGACGACATTCC
>CAXUOD010000100.1:2348-19181 GCA_964252585.1 uncultured Lichenihabitans sp.
GGCCCGGCTCGACGAATTGCGGCAGGAGGGCAAGGAAGAAGGCCGCGGTCTTGGGATTGAGGGCCTCGACCAGGATCCCGTCGAAGAAGACGCGCCGGGTTCCCGCGCCGGCCGGCTGGTCCAAGGCGGCGACCAGGGCCGCAGCGTCGCGCCGCGCCGACCGCATCACGCTGAACCCGAGCCACAGAAGATACGCCGCGCCGACGAGCTTCAGCCAGCCGAACAGCGTGGCACTGGCCAGCACCAGCGCCGAAACCCCGACGGCCCCCGCTACCACGTGGACAAACCCGCCGAGCGCAGTCCCGAGGCTCGACGCCAAGCCTTCGGCCCTACCACCCGCCAGCGTGCGGGTCGCGACATAGAAGATCCCAGGGCCCGGCAGGACCGCCAGCACGAGGGCGGTCGTCAGAAAAAGCGGCAGGTTCGCGGTCGGGAGTAGCATCGAAGTTCTCAGCCTTGAAAGCCGAACGAGGTGCGGCGCCGATGAGTCGAGCGGTCTCGCATCAGATCTCGAATCTCACGCCCTGGGCCAATGGCAGGCTCCGGCCGTAATTGATGGCATTGGTCTGCCGCCGCATATAGGCCCGCCAGGCGTCGGAGCCGCTCTCACGGCCACCCCCGGTCTCCTTTTCGCCACCGAAGGCGCCGCCGATCTCGGCGCCCGACGGGCCCATGTTGACGTTGGCGATGCCGCAATCGGACCCGACGGCCGAGAGGAAGCGCTCGATCTCGCGCAGGTCGTTGCCGAAGATCGAGGACGAGAGGCCCTGGGGAACGCCGTTCTGCAACGCGACGGCGTCGTCGAAATCCCGGTAGCGCAGCACGTAGAGGATCGGCGCGAAGGTCTCCTCGATCACCGGACCGACCTGCGCCGGCATCTCGACCAGGGCCGGCCGGACGTAGAACGAGGCCTTGCCGTTGACGTCGACCCGTTCGCCCCCGTGCACCGTGCCGCCGGCCGCCTGGGCTGCCGCGAGCGCGGCCTGCATGCCGTCATAGGCGGCGCCATGGATGCGCGGACCCACGAGGGCATCGCCCGCGACCGGGCTGCCGACCGAGATCGTGCGCGCGACGGCCGCGAGCTTCGGCACCAGCGCCTCGTAGACGTCCTCGTGCACGATGAGGCGGCGCAGCGTGGTGCAGCGCTGCCCGGCCGTTCCCATGGCCGCGAACGCGACGGCCCGCAGCGTCAGACCGAGGTCGGCCGAGGGGGTCACGATCGAGGCATTGTTGCCGCCGAGCTCGAGGATCGGCTTGGCGAAGCGTCGGGCCAGCCTCTCGCCGACCACACGGCCCATGCGGGTCGAACCCGTGGCCGATAGGACCGGCACGCGCACGTCGTCGACGAGGCGCTCGCCGACGTCGCTGCCGCCGATCAGCAGCGTGGCCAGATGCTCGGGCGCCTCCGCACCGAACCGATCGGCGGCGCGTCGGAACAGGGCATGGACCGCGAGGGCCGTCAGCGGTGTCTTTTCCGAGGGTTTCCAGACGATGGCATCGCCGCACACGAGCGCCAGGGCCGCGTTCCAGGACCAGACCGCGACCGGGAAGTTGAAGGCCGAGATGATGCCGACCACACCGGCGGGATGCCACTGCTCCGTCATCCGATGATCCGGCCGTTCCGACGGGATCGTCAAACCGTAGAGCTGGCGCGACAGGCCCACCGCGAAATCGCAGATGTCGATCATCTCCTGGACCTCGCCGAGGCCCTCCGACACCACCTTGCCGACTTCCAGCGTCACGAGCCGGCCGAGCGCCTCCTTACCGGCCCGCAGTTCCTCGCCGAGCAGCCGGACGAGTTCGCCGCGCCGGGGCGCCGGCACCTCGCGCCAGGACAGGAAGCTTGCGTGGGCGCGGCCGATGGCCTCAACGACATCCGCGGCCCGCGTTTCCACCACGCTCGCGATCACCTCGCCCGTGATAGGCGAGCGGACCACGCGTTCGCCCGCCGTGAAAACCTCGTCGGCTACGCCGAGCCCCTTGAGGATCTCGCGGGCTTCCGCTGCGATGGACGAGGTAGGGTTCGACATGGCGCTCTCGTTGCGATGGGTCGCCGCAGCGCGCTGCGGGGCGACGCAAGTACAGCCGAACGAGGCGGCGAGTCGAGCCTCGGGATGGCGGCGTCAGAGCCGCGCGGCGGCGAAATGGGCGACTTGCGAGCCCCACTCGTAATAGGCCTCCTTGGCGCCGCGATAGGCCACGGAGGCTGGCGCCGTCACGGGGAGCGGCAGGTCCTCGTCGGTGATGCGCCCGAGCAGGAGGTCGGCCAGACAGCGACCGAAGACGGTGCCCGGTGCGATGCCGCGGCCGTTATAGCCGCCGAACGCCACGACGTTGCGGCCGAGCCGATGGAAGCGGGGCAAACTGTTCTCGGTCATGCCGATCTTGCCGTACCATTCGTGCTCGAAAGTGACGCCGGCGAGCTGCGGGAACAGGCGGGCGAGGGCGCGCCGGCCCCAATCCTTGTGGATGGCTCGACCGGGGCCGCGAAGCGCGCCGACGCTGCCGAAGACGAGCCGGCCGGCGGCGTCGAAGCGGAAGGAGCTCAAGACCTCCCGCGTGTCCCAGACGCCTTGGCGTCCGGGCAGGATGGAACGCCGAAGGTTGTCACCGAGCGGAGCCGTCGCGAGGTTGAAATAGGGCAGGTGGACGAGTTCGGAGCGGAGTTCGGGCCAGAGCGCCTCGGTATAGGCGTTGGTGGCCACGATGATGGCCGGGGCCCGGACGCTGCCGCCCGCGGTGCGGACCCGCCAGACGCCGCCATTGTCCTCGGCCATCGTCACGGGGCTGCCGGTGAAGACCTGGGCTCCGGCCGCGATGGCGCTGCGGGCGAGCCCGCGCGCATAGGCGAGCGGCTGGATCGTCCCGGCCCGATGGTCGAAGAGCGAACCGGCATAGGCCGATGTCCCGATAAGGCGGGCCGTCTCGGCCGCGTCGAGCAATTCGACGGCCGCGCCGTGTGCCTGCCATTGCCGGGCCCGCTCGGTGACCTCGGCCAGGCCTTTCGGCCCGACGGCACAATGCAGCGTGCCGCTGCGCTCGACCTCGCAGGAGATGCCGTGGCGGGCCACGAGGTCGAAGACGACCCCAGGCGCGTTACCGAGCAGGTCGAGCAGCCGCGCGCCATGCGTGGCGCCGAGCGCCTCGGGCACGGCGTCCGGCATGACCCACATCCCGGCATTGACGAGGCCGGCATTGCGACCCGAGCCGCCGAAGCCGATCTCGACGCCTTCGAGTACCGCCACCCTGGCGCCACCCTCGGCGAGGTGCAGGGCCGCCGACAGGCCCGTGAAGCCCGCGCCGATGACCACGACATCGGCCGCGACATCGGCCGCGAGCATCGCCGTGTCGGGGGAAGGTGGAGCCGAGCGCTCCCAGAGGCCGTGGCTGCGAGGGTCGTTTTTCAAGGTTGTTCCATGCTTCCGACCCACGACCCCAAGCCCGGGGTTCTAGGCCACCAAAATGGCCATCACCTTCCTCGCTTGACAGTCGAAAGCAAGAGGTGCGTACCATACACACGACGTCAAGTCGGGAGCTGATCCGCGAGTTGCTTGCGGCCGTCCATGTCATCCAGGCGGACGCCGCCTATGCGGGTTGGACATTTGCGGTCGTCAGCGTGGATCCCGGCTTGCTCGACGACACGATCGAGCGCGTGAATATCACGCTGCCGCGCCGGGTCTTGAAGCGGCTGGATGCGCTGGCCCGCGCAGCCGGCGAGACCCGCTCCGGCTATATCGCGCAGCTGACACTTGGAGAACATTCTCGAGAGGTCTGAGCGGGGGACCACAAGGCGCGACCAAGAGAAGATCGCACTCGCCGGTCTCCGCAACAGCCCGGTCCTGCTTCTCTGAATGGCCGGCCGCTATCGTCGTCGAAGAACGTGCCCGAGATCGTTTGAGGCGTCTTTCCAGGCGCTCCAGACGGAGATTGATCGCGGCTCCGACGTCCTTGCCGGGCCGCAGGGTAAGACCCACCTCTGGCAGCAAACAATATCACCCGGGATCCACCATGCGTGCCGTGGGCTATTACGCGTCTCACCCCATCACGGAACAGGATGCTCTCGTCGATCTCGACCCCCCGATACCGGAACCGCGCGCTCGGGATCTGCTGGTCAAGATCGAGGCGGTTTCGGTGAACCCGGTCGACACCAAGGTGCGCAAGAGCGTGGCACCCGATGACGGCCAGGCCAAAGTCCTCGGCTGGGATGCGGCCGGAACCGTTGTGGCGGTCGGCGCAGAGGCGACCCTGTTCAAACCCGGGGACGAGGTCTTTTACGCCGGCGACCTTACGCGGCCCGGGACCGATGCCGAGTTCCATCTCGTCGACGAACGGATCGTCGGGCACAAGCCCGTGAGCCTCGGTTTTGCCGAAGCGGCGGCGCTGCCTCTGACCGCCATCACAGCCTGGGAAACCCTGTTCGACCGCCTGGATCTTCGCAGAGCCGTGCCCGGTGCGGCGCCGGCCGTGCTGATCATCGGCGGCGCGGGCGGCGTAGGTTCGGTCGCGGTGCAGCTCGCCCGACGATTGACGAAGCTCACCGTGATCGCGACGGCATCGCGACCCGAAACACAGGCTTGGGTGCGCGACCTCGGGGCCCATCATGTCGTCGATCACGGCAAGCCTCTAGCGGCCGAGGTCGCGGCGTTGGGCATCGGAGCGCCCGGTTTCGTCTTCTCGACCACCAACACGGCCGACCATCTGGCGGAGATCGTCGCGCTGATCGCGCCGCAGGGCCGGTTCGCCCTCATCGACGACCCGAAGACGCTCGATATCATGCCCTTCAAGCGCAAGAGCGTGTCGGTGCATTGGGAGCTCATGTTCACGCGCTCGATGTTCGAGACGGCCGACATGGCGGCGCAGGGCGTGTTGTTGAACGAGGTCGCGCGCCTCGTCGACGCCGGCGAGGTGAAGACGACTTTGTCCGAAACGTTGGGCACCATCGATGCCGCAACCCTGAAGCGGGCTCACGCGCTGCTCGAGAGCGGGAAGGTCAAGGGCAAGATCGCGCTCGCCGGCTTTCCGGCTGCTGCACGGTAAGCGCCAAATTGAGAGGAGCTCGACATGTCGACCACCGACGGCACGATGGGACGCTTCGACGTCGGCGCCATCGCGGCCTCGCTGCCTGGAACCTCAGCAACGCTGCTGGCCGATCATTACCTGACGGACCGGCCATCGGGCAGCGCCAGGGTGTTCCGCGTTTATCGGCCCGTGCCGGCTCACTATCATCGCGGCTGCGACGAGTATCTCTACGTGCTCTCGGGACGCGGCACCTTCTGGATGGGGGACGCGTCCAACACAGCCGCTTTCGGACCCGGTCAGCTGCTGGTCTTCGACCGGGGCACCGTGCATGCGATGCCGGAGCTGCACGAGGAACCCGTGACGTTCCTGTCGATCGACACGCCGCGCCGCGAACCGACGGATGTCGTCTTCGTCGACCCTGACGCGGCGTCTCCCCAGAGCTTCATGGCGCGAAACGCGGGTCCGTGAGGGAGCGCGTGACAGGTGCCAGCCTGTTCCCGCCGGACCCGATCTCCGACAGCGACGGCGGATCGCGAGCCGCTCTGGTCGAACGCTGGCTTCTGTTGACGCGGGAGATCCTGCCCGCCATGGCGGCGGGGGAGAACTGGCCGATCCGGTTTGACCACTGCTTCATGCGGGTCTGCCTCGACGAGGCCATGGGCCGGCCGTGGACGGAGGTCGTGCGCCGCCCCGCGATCGCCACGATGAGCGACGCCCAGCTCGCCGCCGCCGTTCGGACCGCCGAGAGGATCGTCGAGAAGCCCGAAACGCTGCCGGTCCTCAATGCCCGCAGCCTTCAACGGCGCAGAGCGGCTATGCGCTCGCGTTGATGCCGCTTCACGCCCCGGGATCGAGCCACAAGGGCCTGTCCGCCAGCGGATCCAAAGAGCCGCGCCATCGCTCGACCACCAGGTCGATCGAGGCCACCATCGGCAGAAGGTGGCAGAAAGCCGAGCCGACCCATCCGGTTCGACCGATGCCGGCTTCGAGCAAGAAGCGCCCGGCGGCCGGAAAAGCGGTCTCGTCGAACTCCGGCCTTCGGTAGGCGACCCACCGGGGCTCGCCATTGATCAGAAGCGGCGCCCCGTCATCGGCCAGAGGTCGATCCGGCCACGCTCGGCGTTCCGCCAGATGGAACGCCGTGCAGCGCTCGAACCCCACGCCCAGAATCAGGATGTGGCCGCCGGTCCGGTACAGGCGAGCGAGGGGCGAATCTTCTCCGAACGGATCCTCCAACGGCTGCTGCGCCGTGATCTCCTGCGCCAGAGGACCGAAAGCCGCGAAGGAACAGCTCGGATGCGGGCTGCGCAGGACGCCTGACCCGGTCCGGAACTCCTCGGCCACGACACCCATGCCACGCGAGGGCGTGGTGCGGAGATCGAAGGGCGGCAGGGTGGCGCGGACGAGGTCGTGCCACGCCGCCGGGATCGCCGGCCGCGACCAGCCGCCGGGATCGGTCAACTGAGCCGATTGCGCGGGCATGACCAGCGTTCCGCTCTCCGTGACGGCGTCGCGCAGGCTCAGGATCACGGCAGCGGCGCCTCCCGAGACCCATCCGATGGCGCTGAGCGAGCTATGCACGAGGACCACGTCGCCGGCCGCGACGCCAAGCTGCCTCAGGTCGGCCGCCAGCGTGTCCCGGGTTCGCGGGGTTGGAGTGGCGGCCACGACGTCGCGCTCGCTCATGCGCAGATCCTCGCTCCTACGGCACAGGGTCGTCAAACCGCCGGCGGGAAGTCCTCACCCATCCTCAAGCCGGCTCCGCTCTCGATGGAGGCGCGTGTGGAACACGAGTCGATCCTTTCCTCCATCGGTATCAGACGTCCTTCATCAGCCGCATCGCATCATAGACCGCGGCGTGGATGTTGCGGCTCGCGACGGCATCGCCGATGCGGAACAGCCGGTAACGTCCGTCCGGGTTGCGGACCACGTCCTGCGGGCGTCCGCCGAGCAGAGCCGCATGGTCGATTTCGCCCAGATTCACGGACCCGGGCTTCAGCGCGAAGTAGACGTCGTCGAGCGGCGTCGTTCCGTGTTCCACCACGACCTGGTCGGCCTCTTTCTCGACGTGACGCCGGCCGTATTCGTCGAAGAAGGTGGCGACGATCTTGTTGCCGCGGCGTTCCAGGCGCTCCAGGCGGAGATTGATCGTGATCGAGGCGCCGGCCCGGTTCAGGGCCTTGACATAGGCCGGAAAGCTGGTGCCGCCGATGTCGGGCGCCAGCGTCCGCTCGGGCGTCACGATGTCGAGCGCGACGCCCGCCTCGACCATGAACTCGGCCGTCGTCATGCCGGGATGAGCCCCGTTGTCGTCGTAGAGGATCGCCGACGCGGCGGGCCGCACCGCACCGGCCAGGATGTCCCAGCTCGTGGTGGCGAGGTCCTGCCCGGCATCGAGGAAGCCGGTGTCGGGCAGGCCGCCGGTCGCCACCACCACCACGTCGGGGTTCTCGGCCAGCACGTCTTCGGCCTCGGCGTAATGGTTGAAGCGGAACGTCACGCCATGTCGCTCGCATTCGGCGAGGCGCCAATCGACGATCCCGAGGATCTCGCGGCGGCGTTTCAAAGCGGCCGTGAGCCGGATCTGCCCTCCGGCCTCGGCACCTGCCTCGAATACCGTGACGGTATGGCCGCGCTCGCCCGCCACGCGGGCGGCTTCGAGCCCGGCGGGACCGGCCCCGATCACGGCGACGCGGCGGGACGGGCCTTCGCTCCGCGGCACGACATGCGCCAGCGTGGCTTCCCGGCCCGTCGCGGCGTTGTGGATGCAGACCGCCTGGCCCGAGTAGATGCTGTCGATGCAATAGCCCATGCCGACGCAGGGCCGGATCGCATGTTCGCGCCCTTCCGCGATCTTGCGGCCGATATGCGGATCGGCCAGGTGGGCCCGCGTCATGCCCACCATGTCGAGTTTGCCGCTCTCGATGGCGTGGCGCGCGGTCGCGACATCCTGGATGCGGGCCGCGTGGAAGGTCGGCATGCGGGTGGCGGCCCGGACCTCGCCGGCAAAGTCGAGCGCCGGCGCCGACCGGGCGCCCATGCCGGGAATGACATGGCTCAACCCCTCCTCGGTATCGATGTGCCCTTTGATGACGTTGACGAAGTCGATCATTCCCGAGGCCGTCAGCCGTTGCGCGATCGAGACACCCTCCTCGCGCGTGAGCCCCCGGCTCCAGTCCTCGTCGCAGACCATGCGGGCCCCGACGATGAACGTGTCTCCGACACGTGCCCGGATCGCGGATAGGACCTCCATGCCGAAGCGCATCCGGTTCTCGAGGCTGCCCCCGTAGGCGTCGTCGCGGCGGTTGGTGGCGGGCGACCAGAACTGGTCGATGAGATGGCCGTAGCATTCGAGCTCGATGCCATCGAGGCCGGCCGCCTTCGCGCGTTCCGCGCCATCCGCATAGGCCGCGACCACGCGGGCGATGTCCCAGTCCTCCATGATCTTCGGGAAGGCGCGATGCGCCGGTTCGCGTAGGTTCGATGGCGCGAGGATCGGCAGCCAATCGGCCTTGCTCCAGTTGGTGCGCCGGCCGAGATGCGTGATCTGGATCATCACGGCGGCGCCATGGCTGTGCACGTCGTCGGCGAGCTCCCGCAGCCACGGGACGCATTCATCCTTGTAGAGAAGGATGTTGCCGAAAGCCTGGGGACTGTCGGGCGCCACGACGGCGGACCCGCCGATCATGGTGAGGCCGATGCCCCCCTTCGCCTTCTCGGCGTGATAGAGCCGGTAGCGCTCCTTCGGAAAGCCGTCCTCGGTGTAGGCGGGTTCATGCGCGGTCGAGAGCAGGCGGTTTCGCAGGACGAGGCGTTTCAGCGTGAAGGGCTGCAGCAAAGGATCGTTGGACATGGCGGACCTCGTCGGATGCGGCCGTTCGGCAAGGATGCAGGGCTTTCGAAAGCCTTTCTGTCCCGTGTCCGACCGCGATGTGACCTTCCGGCTCGTCGGCAGAGACGCTAGAACGAAAGCACGAATCGTGCAGGAGAGCCGCCGATGCGGAGGGATTTGCGGATCGATGTCGGCATGCTGGCAACGGTTCTGGCGTTGCTGCCGGCCAGCGGGGGTGCGCGAGCCCAATCTCAGGAGGCGGTCCCGCGCGGTTACGCGGTTCAGCCTTTTACGCCCAGGAGCTTCAAGCTGCCCGACGGCTCCGGATGTGCCGGCGACCTCGCGCGCTGGCAAGCCGTGCAGGCCAATGATTACGCGGGCGGCAACGTCGGCCTCAAGGTCTATAACCAGATCCAGAACGAGATCGATCGGGCAGCGGCGCTTTGCGCCGCCGGACAGGACGCGGCAGCCCGCAAGCTCGTCGCCGCGTCCAAGGCCCGGCACGGCTACCCGCAGTGAACCCGGCGGTCAGCGCGCGAGCTTGGCCTTGAGGTAGCTCGCGGCCGAGAGCTGGACGGCCGGGCCGATCTCCGCGACCGATCGGACCACGTGAAGCCGAGCGAGTTCGGGTTCGCGTTCGGTCTTCAGGAAGGCTTCGATGCGCGCCACCAGGGCAGCGGCCGGTTCGGGTGCGCGGACGCGTTTCATGAAGCCGACCCGTACCGCGTCCATCACCAGGGTGAACCCGGGGTCGAAGCTGACGTCCCGCGGCGAGAGGCCCATCTCCTCTTCGAGTTCACGCCAAACGCTGCCCTCGATATCCACGCGTCCGTCGCGGACGTCCTGCGGATCCGGCGTGCCGGACGCGAAATAGACGATACCCGCATTGGCGGTATGGGCACCCATCTCGCCCATGACGAAGGCGCCGTCTGCCGAGGACAGCGCCGCCATGCCGAACCCGTTGCGGACGCCGGCGGCCGGGAACCCGAAGTCACGCCACGCCAGAAAGGCCTTGAAGTCGGTCTCGAGGTAAGCGCCCCGAAACACCCGACGACCGTCCTGCTCGCTCTCGACGGCTCCGCGATGCTGCAGCAACACGCGGCCGTTGAACATCCGCGGCTTCTCGAGGAGCGCCTGGGCCCAGTGCGCCTCGATGGCCGCGGCCTCGTCGTCGGCGAAACGCCACGGCTTCTGTTCGAGGACGCAGTCGACGGCGTCGACTTCGACGACCTCCTGCCCACCGACCGTCACAGGTCGATGGACCCTTGCGACAGCATCACGGCCCCGCCGCCGATGGTAGCCGAGGCCAGGGCGCCGTCGACGACATCGAGGCCTAGCACGATCAGGCTCGGGCGGCCCATGGCCACGCCCTGCCGGATCAGCACGGTGTGATCACCGTCAGCGAAGCTTTCGAAGCGCATCAGCGCGCCCGCGAAGGCCGCCACCGCCGAACCCGTCGCCGGGTCCTCGTTGATGCCGAAGGTCGGCGCGAACATGCGGGCGTAAAAGCCCTCGCCATCCCGTGCATAGACGAAAGTCTCGAGATCGTCGGGCCATCGTGCGAGGTCGGGCCAGGACCGGTCGACGGATGCGACACTCTTCACGGGTACCATCGTGTAAGGCACACCGGCCGACATCATGACGGGACAGTGCCGGTCGAAGCCGATCTCCGCGGCGTCGATCGAAAGCGAGGCCGCCAGGGAATCGACGGAGCGCGCTGGGCCGGCATCGGATGGGAGGCGCGGCAGCGTGAAGGTCGCGCGCGGCCGACCCCTGACCCTGCGGGCGACGCAATGAACGAGGCCGACCTCCTCTTCGAGGACGAGAACCAGATCCTGCCGGGCCACGATCTCGGGGCCGCGCGTCTCGGCCAGCAAGACCGCCGTGCCGATCGTCGGATGCCCTGCGAAGGGGAGTTCCCGGCCCGGGGTGAAGATACGGATGCGGGCCGAGTTCACGGGGTCGCGCGGTTCGAGCACGAAGACTGTTTCGGAGAGGTTGAATTCACGCGCGATCGCCTGCATGCGTGCCGTGTCGAGCCCTTCTGCATCGAGGATGACGGCAAGCGGATTGCCCGAAAGGGGCTCGTCGGTGAAGACATCGAGCGTATGGAAACGACGGCGCATGGGTCCGGTCTAGCATGGCGGCCCGCCGACCCGAGCGGAAATTTCGAAGCGCGAACCGAAAAGGCAAGCCGGCTCGGGCCGGCCTCGTGGCAACGGTTCAATGGCCGGTGTCGCCCGCGCCCTGCATGGCCTCGAACAGGAACCAGGTCCGCCGCTCGGTCTCGTCGATATAGACTTCGAGCAAGCTCGCGGTCGCCACATCCTCGTGATCGTCGCAGATCTTGTGGGTCTCGCGCATGGCGGCCGCCATGGTCTTGTTGTCGAGCATCAGTTCCTGCAGCATCGCCAGAGGTTCGAGGTGATCGGCATTCTGGTCCTTGACGCGGGTCTTGCTGTGGACCTCGCCGATCGAATGGATCGTCCGCTTGCCAAGCTTGCGGACGCGTTCGGCCAAGGGGTCTGTGGTGGCGAAGATCTGATCCGACTGCTCGTCGAGCATCAGGTGATAATCGCGAAAATGCGGCCCCGTCATGTGCCAGTGGAAGTTCTTGGTCTTGAGGTAAAGCGCGAACGCATCGGCGACGAGCCCATTGACCGACTCTGCGATGGCTTGCCGCCCGTTGTCGCCGAGGTCGTTCGGCGTGTTGAGGGAAGCGGGGTCGGTGTCGGGCACCTGGTATTTGCCGGTGGCCATGAGGTCCTCCTTGGATTGGAAAGAAGCGCCGGGACAATCCCTGCCGCGCTCGGACGTTCCGCCGCCGTCCGATTAAGCCAGCCGGTCGCATGGTCTGAAGGGAGTCTTAATGCCGCGGCGCTAGCCTTCGCGTACCGCAATCTCGTTCGGGGGCCGGCCATGAGCATCGCCGAGACCACGGCGCAGCGTCGTCTTGCGCCGACCTTCGCGGCCTGGGCCTCGGCTGCGGCCTCGATCGCCGTCACTGGCACGGCCTGGCACATCCGAACCGACCCGAACACGGATGTGGCCTGGCTGCTCACGGTCGGGGAACATGTGCTCGACGGGGCTATCCCGTACCGCGACATCATAGAAACGAACCCGCCCGGTTCCATTCTGCTCTACCTGCCGGCCGTGCTGATCGGCCGCGCTACGGGGTTGGAGCCGCAAATCGTCGTCATGCTGCTGACCGGCCTGGCCTGCGCGGCCTCGCTCGCCCTTTGTTGCGCAATTCTGCGGCAAGCGTGCCAAGTGCCGGAACCGGTCGGCGGGCCGCTCCTGGCGGCCGTCGCAGCCGTGTTGACCCTCATGCCGGCCGGCAGCTTCGGGCAGCGCGAACACATCATCCTGCTGGCCACCCTGCCTCTCCTCTGCATCGTCGTGGTCCGCCAGCAGGCCGCCCCTCGCGTGTCGCTGCCGCTAAGCCTTCTATCCGCCGCCGGAGCGGGATTAGCGATCAGCATCAAGCCCTTCTACGCGCTGGGACTGATCGGGCCGGCCGTTCTTCTCTCGCGCCGCGCCGGCTGGCGAGGGTTGGCCGGTGCCTGGGAGCTATGGCTCGGCGGCTTCCTCGCAGCATCGCTGTTGGCCGCGGAACTCGCGGCGTTTCCGTCCTTCACGCAGGAAGTGCTGCCGCTCCTCACCCGCGTCTATCTGCCCATGCGGCAGCCGCTCTCGCTGCTCGTGAGCCTTCCGGGCGGCACCTTCGGTATCGCGACGCTGCTCGGCGCCATGGTGGTGCGGCATCGCTGGCCGCCGGCGAGTCACGAGCGGATCTCGGATACGGCGGCCCTCGCGGCTTTCGGCTTTCTGGCGGCCTATTTCGTGCAGGGAAAAGGATGGCCTTACCAGGCCTATCCCGCCGTCGCGACCGCGTCGGTCGCCATCGCCACAGCGTTGGCGGGCGCAGGGGCGCGCTGGACCGGCGCAAGAGACCGGCCAAGCCTGCCGCTCGTGATCTGGGGGGCGACCGCGACGGTCCTGGCGGGCGGCGCCGCGATCGGCTTCGACGCGCATCTCGACATCGATCGCGAGGCTCCTGGGCTCGTCCAAGCCGTCGAGACTCTCGGCCCCCACCCCAAGATCCTGTCGCTGGCCTCCGATATCGCGGTCGGCCACCCCTTGGTCCGCCGGGTCGGCGGACGCTGGGTCGGCACATTGATGGCGAGCTGGATCGATCTCTACATCGATCACATCGCCCCGGGGGTCGGCCGGGCGGGACCGCTCGGCCCCGACCTCGCCTTCGAGGACCGCGTCATGGCTTCCGACATTCGAGACAGGCGCCCCGACGCGGTCCTGGCATCCGCGCCGGGCTGGACGGCATGGATCGGCAGCGAACCCCAGGTGCACGATGCCCTGGCCGACTACCGCCTGACCGGCACCTTCGGTTCCGTCATGCTCTGGACCAGGCGACCGGGCCGGTAGCCATCCAGTCACGGGGTCCGGACGAAGCGACCCGCGTGAAGTTGGAGAAGAACGGCGTCGTCGCCTCGTTCCATCGCCCCGCATCCAGAAAAGAGAAGCCAAGCAGTACCGTCCGCGACGGCTTGCCGTCTTCAGAACGGCTCGGGCGCGAAGACCCGCGACGGCGCGACGAATTCATCCTGGGCCGCGACCAAGGCCAGTTCCCGCGATCCGAGGGCGAGCGTCTTCTGCAACAAGCCGAAGATGGCGGATGCTGCATGCGACAAGGCGTCCGGCACGGAGCCGGACGCCAGGAACGATACGAAGAAGAGGGCCGCCACCGCATCGCCGGCGCCGTTGACCGACAGATCGAGCTTCGGGGTTCGCACGCGCCAGAGGCCTTCACGGTCCGAACCCACGACGTCGACGGCGTCCCTCGGGGTCGACTCACCCTGGTAGGACGTGACAAGCATGGCCTTCGGCCCTGTCGCGTGGACCGCCATCACGCCCTGCCGCAGACGCCGGTCGGACCCGGTCTCGAAACCGCAGATCAGATCGAGCTCGAACTGGTTGGGGGTGACGACATCGGCACCGGGTACGGCTTTGTCGCGCATGAATTCGGCGATGCCCGGCCGCACGAAGACGCCACGGCCGACGTCGCCGATGACCGGATCGCAACAGTAGAGAGCCCGAGGATTGGCGGCGCGGACGCGGGCCACCGCGCCGAGGATCGCGGCTCCGGTATCGGCGGATCCCATATAGCCGGAGAGCAGGCCGTCGCATCGCCCAAGCACGCCGCGGTCCGCGATGCCATCGATGCATTCGCCGATCAGGCCGGCGTCGAACACCTGCCCCCGCCAGGCTCCGTAACCCGTGTGGTTCGAGAACTGCACCGTGTGGATCGGCCAGACCTCGTGACCGAGGCGCTGCATCGGGAAGGTGGCGGCCGCATTGCCGACGTGGCCGTAGGCGACATGCGATTGGATCGACAGGATGTTCATGACCGTCTTCCTATCGGGTGGCGCCGCGCCGCGCCATGCCGTCCGCGTGGTCTCGGCAGGTTCGTCCGACGACGGCCGGCGCCGACCCGGCGCCTTTTGGATACCAGCGACTTTGGCCGCCGGTCGAGGGTCCTCCGTTTACGATTGGGGGTTACGCTCCGGGGCGAGGTTCAAGCTCGTCTCCAGCCTGGGATGCACGAATCAAAGGCTGCCTGGCAGACGACGGGACAACGGAGCAGAGCGTGAGAGCCGTCGACAGCGGTGAAGCGACATCGCCGGAGCAACCGCGACCGTCGAGCAGAACGGACCCGTCGCTCGTCGATTTCCGACCGCTCGACGAAATGGCGGCACCCGAAGCCCCGGCGGACGCCCGCGTGCTGGCCGACTGGGTCAAACACTACCTGATGCGACCGCATCCCGACCTCGGGCGAACTGGGCATGTGTGCCCTTTCACGGCCAAGGCGGCCCGCCTCGCTTTGCTCCGCATCGGCATCAGTCCGCTAGGGCCGGCTGACCGACGCCAGATCCTGCAGACGATGCGAGGCGCCCTGCAGGCCTTTCACGCCCTGCCCTGTACGGGCGCCACGAAGGTGTTCCGCACCGTCATCGTGGGTTTCCCGAACTGCGCCGATGCGGACGGGATCGCGGCACTCCATTCGGTGCAGAACGCCATGCGGCACCAATCGCTCGTCCGGGCCAAGATGATCGGACTGTTCGAGCCGGAGTCGCCCGCCACCGGCCTGATCAACCCGGATTTCAGGCCCTTGCGCTCGCCGCTGCCGGTTCTCGCGATCCGTATGCTGGTCGAGCAGGACGCACCCTTCGTGGCCCGCAACCCCCTTCTGGCGCCGATCTATCTCCTCAAGTTCCCGCTGGCCGGTTCGCGACGCCTTCTTCTGCACGCCCGCGCCGAACGACAGCGTCGGACCGGAACCAGCATCGCCGTCCCGAACGGGAAGCAGCCATGACCGCGACGGCCCGATGGCCGGTTCCTGCACCCTGTGCGACCATCGACGAAGCGCCCGACCGCCGAGCCGCACCGGTTCGCCGCGATGCCGACATCTGCTTCGAGACGGTGACCGCCGCCGCGGCAATCGACGCTCTCGGCCCGGAGTGGACGGCTCTGTCCCGAGCCTGCGGTCGACCCCAACAGGTCTTCCAGACCTTCGAATGGTTGGCGGTCTGGCGATCCTTCTATCTCGGCGACCGGACGCGGGCCGCTATCGTGACGGGACGAGACCACGGCCGGCTCGTGTTCCTTTGGCCGCTGGTCATCGAGCGCAGGTTCGGACTACGGATCCTGTCCGGGATGGGAGAACCGCTCAGCCAGTACGGCGACGCGATCATCGACGATTCGGTCGGCGACTCCGAACGGGACGCCGCACTCGCTCATCTGGTCACACTGCCGGTCGACCTCGTTTGGCTGCGCCGCCTTCGCGATGACGCCGCCCTGGCCCCGTCGCTGCAACGGCGCTTCGGGTCCGGCATGACCCGTCAGACCGCGCCGGTCGTCGATCTCGCCGGGATTGCGGACGTTGCCGCCCTCAACCGGCGATACTCGGGCAAGCTCCGCGCCAACCGCGCTCGCCGCCGGCGGCGTCTTCAGGAGCAGGGCCCACTGGCCTTCGACCATTTCGGACCGTCACCCGAGGCGGTTGCACTCGTGCGAACGGCCTTGCGCTTCAAGCGGGATTGGGCCCGCCGCCGCGGCATTCTGGCACCTTTCCTGCGCGACCCACGGTTCGAAAGTTTCTTCGTCGAGGCGGCCGGGTCGACGAGCGGCGTTCCGGGATTGCGTGTCTCGGCGCTGCGGCGCGGCCCCGAAACACTCGGCATCGAGATCTCGGTCCTGTACCGGGGCCGTCTCTTCGGCCATGTGCTGGCCCCGAACCCCGACCATTTCAGCCTCGGGGTCGGAGGAGTGCTGGCCGAGTCGACCATCCTGAACGCGCTGGAGCGCCGCTATGCGGCCGTCGACCTTCTGGCCCCGGCCGATCCCTACAAGCTCGAATGGGCCACGGCATCGGTCGGCGTGAGTGATTACCTGCTCCCGCTGAGCGCGGCCGGCCGGGTCTACGCACGGCTCTGGGTCCGTTTCGGCCGCTCCTTGCTCCGACGGATCGCCAGACGCGCCGGGCCCCGGGTCGCGGCCTTGTCCCAGCGCCTCATCTCGCGCTGAGCTTGGATCCCAAGCATCGGCGGCGCATCGCGAACGCCGCGCCGCTATGGCTCTTCAGTTCCGAGCCTTGTCGACCATCTTGTTCTTGCTGATCCACGGCATCATGGCGCGGAGTTTCTCGCCGACCTCTTCGATCTGATGGGCGTTGTTGCGGGCGCGGGTCGCCTTGAACGACGTCTGGGAGACCTTGTTCTCGAGCATCCAGTCGCGCGTGAACTTGCCCGATTGGATGTCGGTCAGCACCCGCTTCATCTCGGCCTTGGTCTCGGGCGTGATGATGCGCGGACCGGTCACGTACTCGCCATATTCGGCCGTGTTCGAGATGGAATAGTTCATGTTGGCGATGCCGCCCTCGTAGATGAGGTCGACGATCAGCTTCA
>CAXUOD010000101.1:0-19088 GCA_964252585.1 uncultured Lichenihabitans sp.
GGTAATGCGCGAAGGTCGGCAGATCGGCGCGGAACTCGGCCGCATTGTCGTAGCCTCCGGTCCGCGACGGCAGCGCGCCGGTCATGAAGGCCGTGCGCGAGGGTGAGCAGAGAGGGCTGTTGCAATAGGCGCTGTCGAAGACGACGCCGCGCGCCGCGATCCTTTCGAGGTTCGGAGCCTTGACGAGAGGGTGACCGTGGATCGGCAGAAAGCGCGGCGCCAACTGGTCCACCATCACGATGAGGATGTTGCGCTTCTTGTCGGCCATATGTCGCGGGTCCTCTGTCGATCCGTCACATCAACAGGGGCTTGACCGTCCCGCTGACCGACAGCCGATCCAATCTGCTTCGGAAACGACGCCCGACCCGGCGACGGGATCGGCTTGGTTCATCCTTGCGATCGGCCGACCGGCATCCTTCTTCCTGCTGATTGCCGATCTTTCCGACAGGGAGAGGGCCGAGCCTATCCGACGGCCTGACGGGGGATCGGGCGCGATGAGGCCGTATCAGCCCGTGTAGGGTTCGCGGGCACTTTCGAGCGCATCATCGAGGAGTTCGAGGCGGTCCTGGCCCCAGAACACCTCGCCTTCGAGCACGTAGCTCGGCGACCCGAAAACGCCGGCGTCGAGCGCCCTCTCGGCATTCCACGCGTAATGCGACGCCGTCGCATCGGACCGCGCCTCGGCGAGCACCTCTTCGGCGTCGAACCCCCCCTGCCGCAGCAGTCCCGACAGCACGGCCGGATCGGCGAGATCGCGTTCCTCCTCCCAGACGGCCTTGTAGGCGGCCGGCAGGAAGAGCTCGATGTCGGCTTGGGCGAGCGTGAGCGCCACCGCCACTTGGTCGGCCGAAGTGGCGTCGAAGGGCCAGAAACGCGGCCGCGGATGGAAGGGCAGCCCGCGTTTGTCCCGCCAGCGCTGCAGCTCCAACATGCGATAGCGCTGTCGGGAGGGGTGCCGCTTCAGGAGGGGCAGGCCACCCGATTGCGGGAAGACGGTCGACAGGTTGACCGGGTGGTAGCGAACCCGGGCATGATGGCGGCCCGCGATCTCGGTGAAGGCCGCATGTCCGATATAGGCCCAGGGACTGACCAGCGAAAAGAAATATTCGATGGTCCGCAGCCCGGCGGACGGCCCCGCGCTCATGCCGCAGCCTCGGACGGGTAGTAGCCGCGGTGCTCCTTGGCTCGATCGATGAGGGCCTGGGGCGGCGCGAAGCGTGCCCCGTGCCGCTTGGCGAGATCGTCGCAGAGCAGCACGAACTCGGCCAGGCCCATGCCTTCGATGTAGGACAGCGTGCCGCCCGTGAAGGGCGCGAAGCCGAACCCCAGGATGGAGCCGACATCGGCTTCCCGCGGATCGGTCACGATGCCCTCGTCCACCGCCCCGGCAGCCGCCAGAGCCTGCGACACGAGAAAGCGGTGCTTCAGGTCTTCGATGTCGATCGTGTCGGGATCGAGGCGCTTCGGCTGCAGGTCGACGAGGCCGGGCCAGAGCCGCTTCGGCCCCTGCTCCGGATAGTCGTAGAACCCTTTGCGGTTCTTGCGGCCGAGCCGTCCCTGCTCGACCACGAGCGCGTCGAGCAGGGCGCGCTGCTCGGCGTCCGGTGCCACCACGGCCCCGTCGCCGGTCGACACGACGGTCCGCACGAGGTCGAGCGCGACCTCGTCGGAGAGCGACAGCGGCCCGACCGGCATGCCGGCCTGCCGGCCCGCGTTCTCGACCATGGCGGGCGGCACGCCCTCGGCCACCATCTTGTGCCCTTCGAAGAGATAAGCCCCGACGCAGCGGTTGGCATAGAAGCCACGCGCGTCGTTTACCAGGATGGGGGTCTTCTTCAGCATCCGCACGTAGTCGAAAGCGAGCGCGATGGCGGCATCCGAGGTCTTGCCCGCCTTGATGATCTCGACGAGCGGCATGCGCTCGACCGGCGAAAAGAAATGGATGCCGACGATCTCGTCTGACCGCGCGGCACCTTCGGCCAGGGCCGTGATCGGCAGGGTCGAGGTGTTGGTGGCGAGGATCGCACCCGGCTTCAGGACCGCCTGAACGCGTCGGAAGATGCCCTTCTTCACGGCAGGGTCCTCGAAGACGGCTTCGATGACGAGGTCGCAACCGGCGAGCGCCCCATCCTCGGTCGTCGCCGTGATCCGCGCCAGGAGGGCATCGCGATCCGCCGTCTTGGCCCGACCCTTGGCGATCTGGTCCGAGACGAGCTTGTGCGAACGCGCCTTGCCCTTGTCGGCCGCCTCCTGGGTCTGGTCGAGCAACACGACATCGAGCCCGGCCAGCGCCGTCGCATAGGCGATGCCGGCCCCCATGAAGCCGGCCCCGACGATGCCGACCCGCTGGATGGTGCTCTTCGGCATCGCGGCGGGCCGGCGCGCGCCCTTGTTCAACTCTCCCATCGAGACGAAGAGCGTGCGGATCATCGCGGCCGCCTCCTTCGAGCGCAGGATGGAGGCGAAGAAGCGACTCTCGATCCGCAGCCCCACGTCGAAGGGTACCTGCAGGCCCTCGTAGACGGCGCCCAGCAGAGCTTTGGCGGCGGGGTAGTTGTCTTGCGTCTCGCGACGATAGATGGCGTTGGCGGCCGGCCAGACCATCATGCCGGCCGGTGAATGGACGCGGCCGGACGGGGGCTTGAAGCCTTTCTGGTCCCACGGTGCCACGGGCTTGCCACCGGCGCGGAGCCAGGCCTTGGCGGTCTCGACGAGGTCAGCCGCGGGGGCCAGGGCATGGACCAGCCCCATGGCCTTGGCGGCCGCGGGGCGGATCTGCTCGCCCTTGACCATCATCTGCAAGGCGTCGCCGGTCGGCATGAGGCGGGCCACGCGTTGCGTGCCGCCGGCGCCGGGAAACAGACCCACCTTGATCTCCGGCAACCCCACGCGGGCAGCGTCGTGATCGGCCAGCACCCGGTAATGGCAGCTCAACGCCAATTCGAACGCGCCCCCGAGACAGAGCCCGTTGATGGCCGCGACCCAAGGCTTGCCGCTGGTCTCGAGCTTGCGGTAGAGCAGCGACAAGCGGCGCGAGCCTTCGAAGAAGGCCAGCATGGCGGCCTCGGCCCCTTCGGCCGCGACGCGGGGCGCATACTCGGCCCCGAGCCGCCGCAGCATGCCGAGGTCCGCTCCGCCCGAGAACGCCGCCTTCCCCGATGTCACGACGCAGCCCTTGATCGATGGGTCCTGGGTCACCCGGTCGATGGCGGCGTCGATCTCGTCCATCACCTCCTCGGTGATGACGTTCATCGAGCGGCCCTCCATGTCCCAGGTCAGGAGCGCGATACCGTCCTGGTCGAGGTCGAAGCGGAAGTTGCGGAAGACCATCGTCACACCCGCTCGATGATGGTGGCGGTCCCCATGCCGGCGCCGATGCAGAGCGTCACCAAAGCCGTTTCCTTGCCGGTGCGCTCAAGTTCGTCGATGGCCGTGCCGAGCAGCATGGCGCCCGTCGCGCCCAGCGGATGACCGAGCGCGATGGCGCCGCCGTTGGGGTTCACCCTGGCGGGATCGATGTCGAAGGCCTGCAGGTAGCGCAGCACCACCGCCGCGAAAGCCTCGTTCACCTCGAAGAGGTCGATGTCGCCGATCGCCATCCCGGCGCGGCCGAGCAGTTTGCGGGTGACGTCGACCGGCCCGGTCAGCATCATGGCGGGTTCCGACCCGATATTGGCGAAAGCGCGGATCCGCGCGCGCGGCGGACGGCCGAGCCGCCGCCCGGCTTCGCCCGAGCCGACCAGCACGGCTGCCGCCCCGTCGACGATGCCCGACGAGTTGCCCGCATGGTGGACGTGGCGCACGGCTTCGACTTCGGGATGCGCCTGGAGCGCCACGGCATCGAAGCCGCCGGCTTCACCCACGCCGGCGAAGGACGGCTTCAGCGACCCGAGGGCCTGCATGTCGGTTCCGGGCCGCAGGTGTTCGTCGCGGTCGAGGAGCGTGAGCCCGTTCCTGTCGCGCACCGGAACGACGGCCGCCGAGAACCGTCCCTGGTCCCAAGCCATGGCGGCGCGGCGCTGGCTCTCGACCGCATAGGCGTCTACCTCGTCGCGCGAGAAGCCGTATTTGGTTGCGATGAGGTCCGCCGACACGCCTTGCGGCATGAAATAGGAGCGGATCGCGATGGCCGGGTCCATGGGCCAGGCACCGCCGGATGCCCCGATCCCGACACGGCTCATCGATTCGACGCCGCCGCCCACGACGAGGTCGTGCTGCCCGGCCATGACCTGGGCCGCGGCGAAGTTGACGGCGTCGAGCCCGCTGGCGCAGAACCGGTTGATCTGGACACCCGGCACGGCATCGCCGTAGTCCGACGCGAGCGCCGCCGCCCGGGCGATATCGCCGCCCGCTTCGCCGACGGGGTCGACGCAGCCCAGAACGACGTCGTCGACCGGGACATCGCCGCCGAGCCCGTTGCGCACCTTCAACGCTTCGAGAGCCGTGACGGCCAACCCGAGGGTCGAGACTTCGTGAAGCGCCCCGTCGGGCTTGCCGCGCCCGCGGGGCGTCCGGACATGGTCGTAAATGAAAGCATCGGTCATGAGAGGCGCCGTGTTCTCGTTGTCCCGACCATAGCACGGGGATCGAAGATCACGCAGTGTTTACACCAGGGATGCGCATTGCCGCGGGGCCGAAGACGGTCTGGCGTGGGCAGCTACTCCGCGTCAGGGCGCGGCCGACGTCCCCATGAGTTGCTGGACCCGCTGCATCACATCGAGATGGGTGAAGGGCTTGCCGACGAAGAACGCACCTTCGGGAACGTCGCCCGCGCGCGGAAGGGCGCGGCCGGATACGATGAGTGTCTTCACGGTCGGACGATGCACGAACGCCCATCGGGCAAGAGCGTAGCCGTTCAGCGTTCCCGGCATCTCGACATCGGTAAAAAGCAGCGAGACGTCATCCCGTTGAGAGAAGATCGCCAAAGCCTCGTCCGCACTCTCGGCCTCGAGCACCTCGAAGCCTTCGTCGGCGAAGAGATCGAAGACCATCATCCGGACGAACGGCTCGTCCTCGACGATGAGCACGACCGCTTTGTCGGGAGGCAAGACTGAAGTCATGAGCGGCAAAGGCCTAATGAGCTGCAATGTGCCTGCACGAACGGGGTCCGAACCTCGGCGCGATCGGCGTCAACGGAGGCGGAACCGCGAATGCCGACTCGTGTTAGCATGTTCGTGCGCCGCTGTCCTGACATGTATGCAACGATCCCCGACGGGACGCAGGCGTCGATCTGCAGGAGGAAGCCACGGGATCCCCGCAACATCAGGCCATGCCGCGCGCGGGATGGAACCCGGTAACCTGGTTCGACAGGCGCCGATCGGGCAGGGGCGCTTCGCCCGGAACCAGAACGCCGGCGTCGGGTTTCGCGCTGGTCGATGCCGGGTACCCGATCCCGGCCGACTCGATCGTGACTCCGGTCGTGAGCGGCGGCGCCGTGCTTCGCACCGCGCGATGGATGCCGCGGGATGGCTTCGATGGGCGTCCGGCGCGAGGCGATGCGAGTCGCGGTACGGTGTTGATCTGCACGGGCCGAAGCGAGTTCATCGAGAAATACTTCGATGTGGTCGAGGAACTGCTGGGACGCGGTTTCGCCGTGGTGATCTTCGATTGGCGGGGACAAGGCCTCTCGGACCGATCGCTTCGCAACCGGCAGAAGGGACACGTGGTCCACTTCCGAGACTATGGGCGGGACCTCGAGAGCGTCGTGGCGCAGATCCTGGAACCTTTCAGTCCCAAGCCATGGTTTTGCCTCGCCCACTCGATGGGAGGGGCGATCGCGCTGACCTACGCGGCCGACCATCCGAAGCTGTTCGACCGTCTGGTCCTGTCCGCTCCCATGATCGAGATCGCGCGCCTGTCGTTCCCTCAGACCGCCCGCGCCACCGCACAATTCCTCCGCCTGGGCGGGCTCGGGCCCCGGTTCGCTCCCGGTGAACGCCGTCGGATGACGTGGTACGGTGCCTTCGAACGCAATCTGCTGACCAGCGACGAGGCGCGCTACCAGAAGAGCGTCGACTATCTGGAAGCCGAGCCGCGCTTGAGCGTGGGCGCGCCCACGATCGGCTGGGTCCATGCGGCTTTCACGGCCATGGCAAGGTTGCACGACGACACCTTCCCGCTTCGCTTCAGCACCCCGACCCTGGTGGTCAACCCCGGCGCGGACCGGGTGGTCGAGCCCCGCGCCACCGAGCGACTGATGTCACGCCTGCGCGCGACGAGCGTCGTGACGGTTCCGCATTGCCGCCATGAGATCCTGATGGAAAGCGACGTCTACCGTCAACAGTTCTGGTCCGCCTTCGATGCCTTCGTGCCGGGGCTGAGGTAAGGCGGCAACACCTTTGGGTTGCGGTTGACGCGCTACACGCGCCGATACCCGGACACCGACAAGCCGGCCAGACAGGATGCGACGATGGCGTTCCAGGCCGCGAGCGAGAGGCCGAGCACCTGCAGGGCCGCCTCGTCGCAACGCACGACCGTGATGCTGTTCAACTGCTTAAAAAAGTCGCCGACGGCAGCCGGTGCGGTCATGGCGCCGGAACATTCGGTAGGGCCGGCCCAGAGCTTCCACTCGACGCCGGTGTGGTAGAGGCTGAGCACCGCACCGGCGACGAACAGCAGAGCCAGCACGGCGAAACCCAGGCGTCGGACGGGGGGCGACAACGGCAATGCCGCCAGAACAAGCGCCAACGGAATGCACATGTAATAGGGGATGCGTTCCTTCAGACAGAGCTCGCACGGGGCATAGCCGCGCCACTGCAGCCACCACGCGGCGCCGATCGTCGCGGCCGAGCCGAGCGCCACGAGGCCCGCCACCGCGGCATCGGATGTCTTGGGCCGTTGAACGACGCTGTCGCGCACGAGAGCCTTACCCGGTCAGAACACGTGCGTGGCGATGTAGAAACCGGCCACCACGAGGACAGCCAAGCCGATGATGAAGGCGGCGAAGTGGCGTTCCAGCGCGGCCCGCAGCGGGTCGCCGAAACGATTGAGGAGGCCGGCCAGGATGAAGAAGCGCGCCCCGCGGGTAATCAGCGACAGCAGCACGAAGAGCGCGAAATTGTAACCGAGCAACCCGCTGACGATCGTCACCAGCTTGAAGGGGATCGGGGTCAGGCCCTTGATCAGGATCACGAGCCAGCCCCAATGGGCATAGGCGGCCCGCATGGCCTCCATCTTGTCGCCATAGTGATAGGCCGAGATCAGCCATTGCCCGAGCGTGTCGTAGAGCAGCGCCCCGATCGCATATCCGAGCATGCCGCCCGCCACCGAGGCCACGGTGCAGAGGCCGGCATAGAACCAGGCGCGTCGCGGCTGGGCCAGGGCCATCGGCACCAGGATCAGGTCGGGCGGGACCGGGAAAAAGGAGCTTTCCGCGAAGGCGACCGCGCCGAGCGCCAGTGGAGCATGCCGACTTTCGGCCAGGGCCAAAGTCCATCGATACAGGCGCTTGAACATAAGCCCGCTTATCGGAGGCGCGCGCTCCTGTCCATGTCGCCGCGCGAGGCCGGCACTTTGAGCGACGCCTCGGCTCCGTTACGCTGCGTCTTCCAAAGGCACCGCGCGCGAGACACCGCGCGCTTTCCAGGACTGCCATGCCGCGAACCTATCTGGCCTGTGCCATGGCGTTCCTCGCCGCATCCCCCGCTTCCGCCGTCGCACCGGCGCCGATGGCAGCCGAGCACGCCATGGTGGTCACGGCCCAGCATCTCGCGTCGTCGATCGGGGCCGACGTGCTTCGGCAAGGCGGCAACGTGGTCGATGCGGCGGTGGCGGTCGGTTATGCCCTGGCCGTCGTCTTCCCGGCAGCCGGAAACCTCGGTGGCGGCGGCTTCATGACGCTCCGCTTCGCCGACGGCCGATCCACCTTTGTCGATTTCCGTGAAAAGGCGCCGGGTGCGGCGACGCCCGGCATGTTCCTTGACCCGAAAGGCCATGTCGTCGAGGGCCGGTCGACGGAGACCTGGCTCGCGGTCGGGGTGCCGGGCTCGGTCGCGGGCCTCGAATGGGCGCGGGACCACTACGGATCGAAGCCGCGCTCGGCGCTCATGGCACCCGCCATCGCCCTGGCGCGCGACGGTTTCACGCTCGCCCCGGCCGACACGACCTTGCTCGACCTCGGCGCCGAAGCTTTCGCGGGCGATCCGGAGACTGCGGCGATCTTCACGCATGACGGCAAACCCTATGCGGTGGGCGATCGCCTGGTGCAGAAGCAACTGGCCGCCACCTTGGAGGCCATCTCGGCCGAGGGTGCGGACGCGTTCTACAAGGGCCGCATCGGCACCGCGATCGCGCTCGCAAGCCAGCGCGGCGGGGGCCTGCTCACCGAGGCCGACCTCGCGAACTACAAGGTCCGCGAACTCGAGCCGATCCGCTGCTCCTACCGCGGCTATGACATCGTGTCGGCGCCGCCGCCGAGCGCCGGGGGCGTCGCGATCTGCGAGATCCTGAACATCCTGGAAGGCTATGATCTCGGCGCGCTCGGATTCCACTCGGCCGCGTCCGTGCATCTGATGGTCGAAGCCATGCGTCGCGCCTTTCACGACCGGCAGGGCCTCGGCGACCCGGCGTTCGTCCACAATGCCATCGCGTCCCTGATCGACAAGGCCTATGCGGCGAAGCTCCGGACCGGCATCGACGCCGTCAAGGCGACGCCCTCCGCGTCGCTCGATCCGCCCCCGCCCGTCGTCCGCGAGGGCCAGCAAACGACGCAGTTTTCCGTCGCCGACGCTGCCGGCAACGCCGTCTCGGTGACCTACACGCTGAACTCGTGGTTCGGGCTGCGTCGGGTGGCCGGGGACACGGGCGTGCTCATGAACAACGAAATGGATGACTTCGCCGCGAAACCCGATGCGCCGAACCTCTATGGCCTCCTGGGCAGTGCCGCCAATGCGGTCGCGCCCGGCAAGACGCCACTGAGTTCCATGAGCCCCACCATCGTGTCGAAGGACGGCAGGCTCGCCATGGTGATCGGCAGCCCGGGCGGGTCGCGCATCATCACGATCGTGCTCGAAACCATCCTCAACGTGGTCGACCACGGCATGAGCATCACCGAAGCCATCGATGCACCGCGCCTGCACATGCAATGGATGCCGGACGTGGTCGAGACCGAGCCCTTCGCGCTTTCGGCCGACACCCGGCGCCTCCTCGACTCGGCCGGCTACACGTTCAAGGACAAGACACCCTGGGGCCAGGCGGCCGGTATCGTGACCGACGCCTTCGGCCAGGACGGAAGCCCCAACGGTTTGGCAATTCCCTATCTCGCAATGCCCCCGCGGCCTATGGCGCTCTATGGCGCGGACGACGATCGTGACCCCGTGGGCTCGGCGGCCGGGTATTGATCCGAGGTTCGGGGGCGGAGACACAGATGAACGAACCGCGCCGCCCGAAGCCGCCCGGCACGATCGAACCGCTCGCGACGCTGCCCGTGTTTCTCAAGCTCAAAGGCAAGAAGGCCGTGGTGGCGGGTGGTACACCGCCCGCTGTCTGGAAGGCCGAACTGCTGGCCGCGGCAGGCGCTCGGGTGCGGGTCTTCGCGAGCGAGCCCTGCGGCGAGATGCTGGAACTCGCGACGTCGCTGGCCGGCACGGTGACGCTGGAGCGTCGAGATTGGCGCCCCGCCGATCTCCACGGAGCCGCCGTCGCGATCGGGGCCTTCGAGGGCGACGCCGGAGCGCCGTTCCGCGACGCCGCGCGCGCTGCGGGCGTTCCGGTGAACGTCATCGACGTGCCGCTGCTATGCGATTTCCAGTTCGGAACGATCGTGTCGCGTTCGCCGCTCGCGATCGGCATCTCGACCGACGGCGCGGCTCCCGTTTTCGGCCAGGCGCTGCGCGCCCGGATCGAAGCTCTTCTGCCCGCCGAGATCGGTGCCTGGGCGCAGGCCGCCAAGGACTGGCGTGGACCGCTCCAGGAGATGCGCCTCGGGTTCGCCGCCCGCAGGCGGTTCTGGGAGCGCTTCGCCGATATGGCTCTCGAGGGCGGGGACCGGGCACCGGCCGAAGCCGATCGGCTGGCCTGCATGGACGCCGCGGTGGAGACCGAGAAAACGCGAACCGGCCGCGTCATTCTGGTCGGGGCCGGACCGGGCGACGCCGAGCACGTGACGCTTCAGGCAGTTCGCGCGCTCCAATCCGCCGAAGTGCTCCTGCACGAGCCCGGACTATCCCGGTCGGTTCTGGGGCTCGGCCGACGCGAAGCACGTCGGGTCGCTGCAGACATCATCGCGGCGATCGACCTTATCCGTCCTTTGTTCAACGACGGCAAAACCTTGGCCTGGGTCGGACCGGGCGACCCGGAGACTTGCCCGACGTGGCTCCATCGCCAAGAAAGTCTCAAGCACGCCGGATTGAGCTTCGAGGTCGTGCGTGGCCTACGCTGTGGTGCATGTCCCAATGGTTGTGCGAGGGCGTAGCATGGTAGCGCTCCGCATTCGATCGGATGAACCGCGATGCGGGTTCACGCTGTTTCACGGAACGTGACGCTAACCGGCGTTCAATCGGTCACTGATCGCCCTACCCAGAAGCAACTTCAGAAAAGCCGAATTAATGAACCGCCGATCTAGTAAGAATCCAACAACGCAGGTCCATGATGTAAGACCATTATCCGACTAAATCAGAACTTCAGTCCTGCCGGCATCCAGCATCAATGATCCGGCTTCAATGTCCGCGTACCGCCGTGAGACGCATGCCCGCCCTTGCGGCCGGCTTGGGCGGCCAGACCGTGGTTTTGCGAAAAGCTCCGCTTTTCGGGGTCGACGCTCTGGCCACCCTTGCGGCCAGCCTGCGAGGCGAGCTGGTGATTCTGGGAGAAGCTCCGCTTCTCGTTGGGCACACTTTCGCCGCCCTTCCTGGCGATCGCCCGCCGCTTTTCCAAGTCCATGGAAGCGAAGCCCCGGGTCGATCGCGTAGCGAATTGTGTTTCCTCGGGCATGATCCGCTCGCTGTCTGAAATGTCTTGATCGATTGAACGCCGCAGGGAGACGCGAGTTCCTCCGATGACTAGCCCTGCTTCATTCAGGCGCGCCACGGCCTATACCGCCTGGGGCGTGATGCAGGCACATATCGACTTCCCGACATCTGCCTAAGCTTAAACCGAGCTATTCATGTCTGTCGAAATGGAGGGCCGCTCAGGTCCCCGCATTGCGGCGTGGCCGCCGCGCCCGAGCCGCTTGCTCTTCGTGCCTGTGATGAGCGGCAGCGTCGTCGGTCCGGGGTCGTGGACGTTGTGGCGGTGCTTCTGCGGCGGGTTCGATCCGGGGATCCAGGTTCTGGCCGCTCCTGATCGTCTCGGCGAACCTATGGGCGGCACCGTCTCGGACCTCGAACTTGGTCTCTCGGTCGAAAATGCGGATGGCGCCGATATCGCCCTTGGTGATGCCGCCGCGGCGGCACAGCATCGGCAGCAGCCAGCGCGGATCGGCGTTGTTGCGACGGCCGATATTCATGCGGAACCACGCCCCGCCGGCCCCGGACGCTCCGCCCTTCGCCCAGTCGCGCGGACCCGCCTCTTGGTGGAGGGTTGGCTTCCTGACGGGCTGCGACTGTCCGGGGTCGGTGATCTCCTCCGGCGCGGGAAGGCGCGAGCGGTAGACGCGAACCAGAGCCGCCGCGACCTCCTCGGCCGAGCGCTGCTCCAGGAGCGTGCGCGCCATGACGAGATCGTCTTCGGAGGGTTCCTCGGCCAGCAACGGGTCCTGCGCCATGCGATCCTGATCCAGACGGCGGATCTCGTCGGCCGTCGGCGGGCCGCTCCAGCTCGGCTGCACCTGCGCCATGGCCAGCATGCCCTCGGCCCGCCGCCGCCGCGCTGGCGGCACCAGAAGCACGCTGACACCCTTGCGACCGGCCCGGCCCGTGCGGCCGCTGCGATGCTGCAGGGTCTCGGCATCATGCGGCAGGTCCGCGTGGATCACGAGGCTCAGGGTCGGCAGGTCGATGCCGCGGGCCGCGACGTCGGTCGCGACACACACCCGGGCACGGCCGTCGCGCAGCGCCTGGAGCGCGTGGTTGCGCTCGTTCTGGCTGAGTTCACCGGAGAGCGACACGGTCGAAAAGCCGCGTTCCAGCAGAACGGCCTGCAGGTGGCGCACCGTCTCGCGCGTGTTGGCGAACACCAGGGCGCTCGGCGGCTCGTAGAAGCGCAGGAGGTTGACGACCGCATGTTCGACCTCGCGCGGCAGCACCCGGACGGCCCGGTATTCGATATCGGCATGGCCCCGCGTGGCGCCCGCCACCGCGATCCGCAGCGCGTCGTTCTGGTAGCGCTGGGCCAGGGCCACGATGCCTTTCGGCAGCGTGGCGGAGAACAGCAGCGTGCGGCGTTCCTCGGGCGTCGTCTGAAGAATGAACTCGAGGTCGTCGCGGAAACCGAGGTCGAGCATCTCGTCGGCCTCGTCGAGCACGACGGCCCGCAGCGCGGAGGCATCGAGATGACGGCGTTCGAGGTGGTCGCGAAGACGGCCCGGCGTGCCGACCACGATATGGACCCCGGCCTGAAGCAACCGCGCTTCACGTCGCGCATCCATGCCGCCCACGCAGGAGATGATGCGGGCCTTGGCCTGACCGAACAGCCAGGTGAGTTCGCGCTCGACCTGAAGCGCGAGTTCACGGGTCGGCGCCACGACGAGCGCCAGAGGCGCCCCGGCCGGCGGCATGACCTCGGCTCCGCCCATCAGGGTCGGGGCGATGGCGAGCCCGTAGGCCACCGTCTTCCCGGACCCGGTCTGGGCCGAGACGAGGAGGTCGCGACCGCCTTCCGCTTCGAGCACGGCAGCCTGCACGGGCGTGGGATCGGCGTAATCGCGTTCGGCGAGCGCGCGAGCGAGAGAGGGGACTGTCGGAGGAAATGCCACGCGCTATTTCGAGCCTTGTTGGCCTGCTGTGGAGCGGGCTGAATGGGCCTGTCGAGGAACAGGCTGAAGGTGGCGCCATATGGCCGATGCGCCGAAGCAAAGCGGCCGGAAGATCGACCGGGACGGTTCGAGGTCATCGATGCCGCATCGGACATGGTCCTTAAGGCAAGCCGAGCCGATCGGCGAGCCCCTTGGGATCGAAAGATGCCGCATTGCGGCCCCGTGATGGCCGGACGCCTGCAGCAGGCACTAAAACTGCAGGCGACGACGCGTTCAAGACTTGCAGATGCGGTGTCTCGTGCAGAGATTCCAAAGGCAGATCGGGAGAAAGATGCGGTGAGCGACGAGCATGAAGATTGGGAAGTGTCGCCGCGGGCGCAACCTCGGGCGGGAGATTACGGCTTCGACCTCGACCGCACGCTGAGTTCGGTGGTTGGCTTGAGTGCACGGGTGGCGTCCGATGCCTATACGGCGGACACGTTGGGGATCGAACGTGGCGGCAATGGTGTGGTCATCCGCGAAGACGGCGTCGTGCTCACCATCGGTTACCTGGTGACGGAGGCCGAGGAGGTCCTGCTCGAGACGCATCGCGGGCGCGTGGTCCCGGCCCACGTGTTGGGTTACGATCAGGCGTCAGGCTTCGGCCTCGTCCAGGCCCTGGAACCGCTCGACGTGCCGGCCCTCACGTTCGGCGACTCCCGCCACGCGGGACACGGGGAACGGGTCATCCTGGCCGGCGCGGGAGGCCGACGCCATTCCATCGCGGCCGACATCGTGGCACGGCAGGAGTTCGCCGGCTATTGGGAGTACCTGATTGAGGAAGCGATCTTCACCGCGCCGGGGCATCCGAACTGGGGTGGTGCGGCACTGATCGGCAAGGCGGGCGATCTCCTTGGGATCGGCTCCCTTCAGCTCCAGCATCAGGCCGAGAGCGGACGGGTGCGGGCCCTGAACATGGTCGTGCCGATCGAGCTTTTGCTGCCGATCTACGACGACCTGCTGACCGGCAAGACCGCAAAGGCACCCCGTCCCTGGCTCGGCGTCTACGCGCACGAGATCGACAAGAACGTCGTGATCGTCGGGATTGCCGACAAGGGTCCGGCGGACCGCGCGGGGTTGCGCAAGGGCGATGTCGTCAAGGTGGCGGCCGGCATGGAAATCGCCAATCTCGCGGACTTCTATCGCAGCATGTGGGCCCTCGGAGCACCCGGGGTCGAAGTTCCGCTGACGCTGGAGCGAGAGGGCGATGTCTTCGACATCCGCATCACGTCGTCGGATCGCCGGCAGTTCCTGAAGCGCCCCCGTCTGCACTGACGGGCCCTGACGCATCGGCAACGAGCAGGTAACGAAGCGCGTATATGATGCCTCCCGATGTCGAGTCGCGAGGCGTAACCATGCGGACCATTGCTCCTTCGAGCCTCAGGGGGCGGCTGACGCCGCCGCCCGCACGGCAGGACTTCGACCGGACTGCGCAGACCGAGCGGGTGCTGAGGCTCGCGACCGAACTGTTCGGCGCCACGGCCGCCGCCCTGGTCGCGTCGACACCGGGAGGGTTGCGCGTCCAGGCGTCTTGGAGTTCCGGTGCTTGGGACGACGGCGATGCGATCACGGCGGCCCAGCGCCTCCTCGATCTCCTCGATCCGCCCGACGATGCCGTTCGCACGCAAGGCGCAGGGGTGCTCGAAGAGATCGGGGCCGAACGCGGCTACCGCGCCGCTGCCCCCGTCGTGTCGCCGGAGGGGCAGACGCTCGGTGCTCTCTGCCTCGTCGACCCGGACAGGAGGACGTTGCTCTCCGACCTGCAACGCCGCCTTTTGGCCGAACTCGGGGAGTTGTCCATCGCGGCGTTCGAGCTTCGTCCCACGCCCCGGGGAGCGCTGCCGACCGAGACCCCGTGGTCGGGCGCCGCCGATCCACTCCTGACGCTGGCTGATCTTTGTCCGGAGCCGATCGCGGTTTTCGACGAAGAGGGTAGATGCCTGCTGCGCAACGGTCTCTTCGCATCCTTGCTGGGCTCGAACGGCTTGGCGATCCCGGGCAATGCGGCGCTCTCGGCCATCTCGGATGCGCGAGGCCGCGAGGCCGAATGGCTCACGGATCGGCTCGCCCGGGCGATCAGGCCGGTCGGTATCTACAGGGTCTGCCGTGCGGATGGCACCTGGATCTGCGTCGAAGAGCGGCGAACGCCGGCAGGCCGCAGCTTGATCGCGAGGTTCGAGGCCGCGGAGGCCTATGGCGGCGATCTCGACGGTGCTGCGCTTTTCGAGCGCTGCCCCTCCCCCATGTTCGTCTTCGATCGCGAAACGCGGCGGATCACGGCCGTGAACGCAGCAGCGCTCGCGTTCTACGGCTGGACACGCGACGCCTTCGTGGCACTGCCGCTCGAGACCATCGGACCCGTCGGCCCGGATCCGGAACAGGAGTGCGCCGGGCACGGCTTCGCGGAGCCCGAGCGCTGGGTGCATCTCAACCGCGCCGGCGAGGCCCGGCACGTTGCGGGTCGTACGGCTGCACTCACGTTTCGCGGGCGTCCTTCGGTTCTGGTCGCCGTGACGACACTTCCGTCGTTTCGCACTGGTCAAGTGGCAGCCTGACCGCGCGAAACCCGGCGCCGCACGGTCTCTCTTCAAGGAGCAACTCGGGGGAGCGTCGCGATCACCCCGAAGGCGGCGAGACCGCTTCCGGCACGAGCCTGCGGAGTTCCTCGCGGAGTTCGTCGAGCTTGATGCTGCCCTTCTGGATCACGCGATCGACCTTGCCCTCGAGAACCGCGCGCTCCTCCCTGGTGACGTCTTTGGCGGTCAGGACCACGACGTGGACATGGCGCGCGTCGGGCCTGGCGCGGAGCGAGCGAAGAAACGCGAAGCCGTCCATCACCGGCATCATGAGGTCGAGGATGATGAGGTCTGGCATCCCGCGGTCGATCTTGCCGATGGCATCGCGGCCGTCGACCGCCATCTCGGTGACCCATCCTTCGCGCGCCAACATGGCGGCCATCCACCCTCGTGCATCCGCATCGTCGTCGACCACGAGGACACGCATCGGGGCCCTGCGGCCGTCGAAGCGGTCGAGGACGCGTTTCAGCTCGGCCCGGTCGATCGGTTTCACCAGGTAGTCGTCGGCCCCCATGGCGAAGCCGACACTGCGCTCGTGCAGCACCGAGATCATGATCACGGGCGTTTCGGCGAGCGCCGGGTCGGACCTTAGCGACTGCAGCACCTGCCAGCCGTCGATGTTGGGCATTTCGATGTCGAGCAGCACGACCTTGGGGCGGTAGCGGCGGGCCAGGGCCAGACCCTCGCGTCCATCGCGCGCCGTCTTGACCTCGAAACTCTCGCGCTCGAGAAAGCGGGTCAGGAGATCGCGGGCCGCCGAGTCGTCGTCGACGACGAGGACGAGGTCGCCGCGCTCGGTCGCGACCTCGACCTCGGGTCCTTCGGCCTCGCTCTCCGCCTCGATCACCGCAGGCAGGCTGATCGTGAACGTGGACCCCTTGCCATGGCGACTGTCGACCGTGACATCGCCCCCGAGCTTGCGGCAGAAGGCCCGCGTGATGGACAGGCCGAGGCCGGTGCCGCCGAACTGTCGCGTGGTCGACTCGTCGGCCTGCACGAAGCGCTGGAACAGGCGCTTCAGCTGCTCCGGCGTCATGCCGATCCCCGTATCCTCGACCGAGAAGCAGAGCCAATCGTCTTGGCCATCGCGGACGCGCCTTGCGCTCAGCGTCACGGTGCCGCTCTCCGTGAACTTGGCCGCATTGCCGATGAGGTTGAGAAGGCATTGACGGATCTTGACCTCGTCCGACCTCATCGTCCCGAGGTCCGGGCCAAGGTCGATCTCCAGGCGATTGCCCTTTTTGGCAGCCAGCGGCGTGGCGGCCGCCAACACGTCCTCGATCATGGCGTCGACCGCGAAGGTCTCCGTCGCTACCGTCATCCGGCCCGCTTCGATCTTCGAGAGATCCAGCACGTCGTTGATTAACCCCAGGAGGTGGCGGGCATTGGCTTCGATCTTGCGCACGTCCTCGACGAGGCCCGGCTGACCAAGGTCCTCGATCTCCTCCGCCACCATGCCGCTGTAGCCGATGACGGCCGAGAGCGGCGTGCGGAGCTCGTGGCTCATGTTGGCGATGAACTGGCTCTTGGCCCGATTGGCGGCCTCGGCGGCCTCGCGCGAGGCTTCGAGGCGGGCCTCGGCCTGTCGCTGCTCGGTGATGTCGGTGTGGACACCGACCCATTCCCGGATCAAGCCCGTCCCCTCCTCCACGATCGGGACGGCCCGGACGGCGAAATTGGCGTAGCGGCCGTCCGGGCGGCGCACGCGATGTTCGAACACGAAGGTTTTCCGGGCCGCAACCGCTTCACGCCAGGCAGCGACCGTCGGCGCCGCGTCCTCAGGATGGATGGCCTCGGCCCAGCCGAAACCCTGGTAGGCCTCGAAGCTCTGGCCCGTCAGGGCGCTCCAGCCCGGCTGTTCGCCATGCATCCTGCCGTCGGCACTGTTGGTCCACAGCACGCCCTGAATCGCCGCGATCGCGGCGCGGAAGCGCTCGTCCGAGCGGCGCAGCCCGGCCTCCACGGACCGGCGCTCGCGGATCTCGGCTTCGAGGGTCCTGAACAGCCGCGCGTTGTCGATCGCCACGGCGGTCTGCGCCGCGAACCCGACGATGAAGCGCTCGTCGCGTTCGGTGAAGCGGCCGGGCTCGGGATGGCCGAACAGCAGCGCGCCGGTGACGCCGGCGGTTCGCGAAACCACCGCGCAGGCCATGTAGCTGCGCACGGTGAGATGACCATGGGGCATGCCGCCCATCGACCCGTAGCGCGGATCGGAAAGAACGTCGGCCGAGCGGATCACCGCCTCGGCCCGGAAGGTCGGTCCGAACAGTGCCGTCGGCCGCGGCAGGCCGAAGCGCGTGAAGGCCTCGCGCGGCGCCCCCGCGAGGCTCGCCAGCTTCCAGACGTCCGGCTTCGCCTCGTCTTCGACGGGCACGCGTTCGAAAAAGGCTCCGTAGGCTGCTCCCGTCAGCCGGGTCGCGGTCTCGATGATCGACTGCGTGAGGACGTCGAGATCGAGGTTCTCGGCCAGGGTGACGTTGAGCTGGTTCAGCTGGTCGAGTTGATCGCTCGCCAAGGCGGCATCGCGCAGATCGGCATCGGGCAGCGGGGGGCGCTGCGGATCGGCGTCGGTCACAGGATCTCCATCCAACGGTCGAGAGGTGGCGAACTCACACAGCACTATCGAAATCGAGCACTTGCGGTTCCGGCCTGTTCTATTCGGAAACGACCCGTGGGCGCTCCGCGAGATCATGCCCCATCCTGGTACGCTTGGTCTCGAGGTAGGTCGCATTGTCGGGGTTCGGGCCGATGCGCAGCCCATGCCGTTCCGCGACTACGATTCCGTAGCGCTCCAGCGCCGTCTGTTTCAGCGGGTTGTTGGACAAAAGACGTAGCCGCTTGACCCCGAGCGCGTTCAGCATCTGCACCGCAACGCCGTAGTCGCGCAGGTCCGCCGGGAAACCGAGCTCGATATTGGCATCCACCGTATCGAAGCCTTGCTCCTGCAGCGCATAGGCCCGGATCTTGTTGGCAAGCCCGATCCCCCGACCTTCCTGGCCTCGCAGGTAGATCACCGCGCCGCCCTGCGGGTCGGTGGCGACCTGCTGCAGCGCGCTGCGCAACTGCTCCCCGCAGTCGCAGCGCAAGGAGCCCAGGGCATCCCCGGTCAGACATTCCGAATGGAGCCGCACGAGTGGCTCCGGCCCGAACGCCCCGCCGTCCCCCGGCCGCCGCACCAGCGCGAGGTGTTCGCTGCCGTCGACGAGGCTGCGGAACGCATGCACCTCGAAAGGCTGAGCCGCGAAGCGCGACGGCAGGCGCGCCACCGCGGCCTCCTCGACGATCGTCTCCGTGAGCAGCCTATGCGCGATGATGTCCTGGATCGAAACCAGCACGAAGCCTTGACGATGCGCAACGCGCGCCGCCGCCCCGGACGGCGCCAGCAGGCCACCCGGCAGCGCGGCTGCGCGCACGAGGGCCGGCACGCCGAACCCCGCGATGCCCAGCAGGTCGGCAGCCCCTCCGATGGCGCCAGGATGGGCCAGCACGCCGCGACGGTCGACGGCGACGGCCGCCACCTCGGGCAGACTATGGCGCCCGGCCACCCGCGCCAGCGCCGCCGAGATCGCGGCCATGTGGCTTTGAGAGCCCGACGCGGCGGACGGGTCGTCGCCCTGAGAAGC
>CAXUOD010000102.1:0-19022 GCA_964252585.1 uncultured Lichenihabitans sp.
AAACCGCAACTCCGCCGGCGCGAGATCCTGCGCCTCGTCGATGACCACATGGTCGAAGGGTTTGAAGGAGCGAGACGTCAGCGCCTCCGCCAGACCGATGAAGACCTCTGCCCAGGTCGTGATGCGTTCCGTCGCCAGCGCCATCCTGACGGCGGCGAACACCGGCCAGAGGTGTTCCGCTGATTGGGACCGAGCCGACTCTTTGCGGCCCCCAGACTTGCCACGACGAATCGCCTACTCAAATCGCCATTGACAGTCGTGAGCCGAGATGAGCATCAGCCCAACGTAGTTGCGCGAGCATGGCCCAGAAATCGGCCGCAAAATCCAACAACTTTCGTTGCCGGCGATTCTATCATCAGCAGTATTGAGTTCGGTGCTACGAACATGACCAAAGTGAACGACAGCCCACCCCGAAACCATCCATCGCCGATTTCGCGCAGCCATCGCACTCCGCTGCGGTCTATGAGGCGTCGGGAAGGTCGTTGCAAGTGGCATCCTGAGGTCACTTCCGCTCATTTTTCCGCTAGTCTAAGGTTCAGCTCACGGCTTCACCTTCCTGCTGGATTCCTGCGGAATAGCGTTTATCAGCGGTGCTACCTTTGCAGACTTGCAGACCTCTGTTAAATCAGGGACCATCTTAAGTTTCATTCTAGTTACTCGAACGTTCAATTTACTATCCATCTTATGTAAGAACTTCGCCGATCGAAGAACGCTTTTAAAGGATCCGTATTCATCTCTATCGTAAGTGTCCACTGCGGCATCCCAAAACATGGCAGCGGCTTGAGTCACGTATTTCCCGATTGCGTTTCTAAATTCATCAGTATTCATTTTAGATAAAGGAGCATGGTTAGCGTCGAAACTCGCGTGTTTATTTACGATTTTGTAAGCACAGTAAATTATCCAATAATCGCTTGTTACGGATAGAAGTCCAGAATTGTCATCTTGTCCGATTCCGTTTAGTATTTTAAGACGTTCAATTCCAGCTTTACTGCCGATTAACCAAGCAAGGTACACAGACGATGCTGTTATGCCTTTGCGATAAATTTTTTGATACGGCTGATCGAATAGTTCTCCCTTATTGTCGATCGCCTGTAGTAAAAACGTATTTTCGCTCGATGCCAAAAACTGGGTTACCTTGTCAAGTTCGATGAGAGATTGATCCCGCTTTTGTCTACTTCCAGAGAGTTTTGGAGAGTACTTTATTCCCTGTTCCAGAAATTCTTTTCTAAGTTTTTCTTGAATCATATCTGCCGCACGGACCGTCCAAATTTTAACAGCATTCTACGAATTATTGTAACGCACTATTTCTGTCTTAATTCCTGTTTTGGCTGCGATGACCCGAGCCATTACCTTCGCGTTTGAAGATCCGGCATCTACTAGACTTCTTGTAGTCTGGCATCCATTTACTATACTAAATCTTTTCAATTATAGTATAGAACTATTGCTGCTGTCCATCGAGTTAGCATTGTGTGCTACAATTGTGATGCCATTGTTTAAAGCCCAAAAAGTTCCGGGGGTCTCCCGTGCTGATCGGATAATTTGCTCATTGATACCGCCCTTTCGAGCTCCTAGAAAGAGACGTACGTTACCTGCAAACAGTTTATCTTTGTGTGCCTGATAAAGTCTCCGCAATTCCATTGCGCTCACTGAGCCGATCCAGGCTCTACCATATTCACCGGAGTCCTGAAAATACTCGCCCGAGAACTTGAATGTATCCTCTGAAATGCCAGCATCCTCGTCAACTATAGCTCGATAATTCGATTTTATATCATCCTGAGCTAAATAGATGAATTGATAGTGTTTGTAAGGCGAGTGATCCTTGAATGAGTTTAAGGACAGATCAATAGCATCAGAACGTTGGCCTAATGAAATCAATCCAAAACAAATTGTATAATCTGGGTTGTCTATCTTGACCTTCACAATATCTTCAGCGAGGTCCAGACGACCAGCGCTCTTTAGAGGCTCTGGATTATCAACTATTGGAATGCTAGTAACCACAGCATCCCACTTCGCTTTCGGCGTAACTTTATCCATGTTCTCTGGACAATGAGCTTGCAGAACGATAATCTCTTGACTGCTCTCATCCGCAAAGACGATGTCAATGCCCTGATCGTTCCCTCCGTCTGCGCCGGCCGACTCTAGAGCATCATCTTCATCGACGTTATAAAAGTTTATTGCATACCATGCAGCGAATGCCTTGCTGCGGGACACTTTACCGCGCAAAGCCAACTCGTCGATTGATGCTACAATGTCCGAGAGTTGCTTATCCATTGATACTTCCGCGAGCTGTTTAGCTTTGGCCACCATCGACGATTGTACATCCTTCCCTCCTTCTGGCAACCCGTCCGAAATGTCGGGCCAAGCCCCCAGAGCCTGCTGAGGTTTTAGCTCAAGATCAGCAATCGGCGATAGGGCAACCCGTTCACGGCTTCGGCTCGATCGCGCCCACTGACGACCGGCAGCAGTGCGAAACTGTGCCGCCGTTCGAGAAAGGTCCCTGAATGCGAACCACGAAGGTGATCCACGTCGTCAGTTGCCATGCCGAGGGCGAGGTCGGCGACGTCATCGTGGGCGGCGTGGCGCCGCCGCCGGGCGATACCGTCTGGGAGCAGTCGCGCTTCATCGCCCGCGACGAGACGCTGCGGAACTTCGTCCTCAACGAGCCCCGCGGGGGCGTGTTCCGCCACGTGAACCTCCTGGTTCCACCCAAGAACCCGAAAGCCCAGATGGGCTGGATCATCATGGAACCGGCCGACACGCCGCCGATGTCGGGCTCGAACGCGATCTGCGTCGCGACCGTGCTGCTCGAGACCGGCATCGTGCCGATGCAGGAGCCCGAGACCCGCATGGTCCTCGAGGCGCCGGGCGGGCTCATCGAGGTCACGGCGACCTGCCGGGACGGCAAGGCCCTTCGCATCAGCCTGCGCAACGTCCCGTCCTTCGCCGACAAGCTCGACGCCAGGATCGAAGTGCCGGGGCTCGGCACGCTCGCCGTCGATACGGCCTATGGTGGCGACAGCTTCGTGATCGCCGACGCCCAGGCCCTGGGCTTCTCGATCACGCCCGACGAGGCCCGCGACCTCGCCGAGGTCGGCATGACGATCACCCGGGCCGCGAACGAACAGCTCGGGTTCGTGCATCCCGAGAACCCCGACTGGGACCACATCTCGTTCTGCCAGATCGCGGCGCCGGTCACGATGGAGGACGGCGTCCTCGGTGCGCCCAACGCCGTCGCGATCAGGCCCGGCAAAATCGATCGCTCGCCCTGCGGCACAGGCTGCTCGGCCCGCATGGCGGTGCTGCATGCGAAAGGGCGGATGGCGGTCGGCGATCGCTTCGTCGGCCGATCCATCATCGGTTCACGCTTCGACGGCCGCATCGATGCGGCGCTCGAGGTCGGCGGCAGGCCCGGGATCAGCCCGATCCTCGCGGGCCGCGCCTGGATCACGGGCACGCACCAGCATATGCTCGACCCCGACGATCCTTACCCGGCCGGCTACCGCCTCTCCGATACCTGGCCGCTCCTGAAAGGCCGGTGACCAACGCGGCGCGGTACCTTCGTCTCACGACCCGCGGCCGTAGCCACGGGTGGCCTGACGTAACTGGGCGAGGCGCTCGTCCTGGGCGGATTTGTGGTGCCATTCGGCCGCCGGAACGACGCTGTCGCCGACCGCCATCATCGGGATGTCCGGGTCGCCATGTTCGCCCACATAGGCCATGGCCCAGCGTTCGAAGACGCGCTTCTCGACGGGCCCCTGATCCAGAAGCTCGACCCCGTCGTGGCGTTTGTCCTCGGCGATGCGGTGGAAGAGGGCTCTCACGGCGGCTTCCGGCCCTTCAAGGACTTGGGCGAACCAGCCGTCGTAGAGCAGCAGCGCCCCGGTGATGCCTCGCGCCGCGTTGTTGACGCGTGCGACCCGCAGGATATCGGCGAGTTCGTGATCGGCCCGCGCCGTCGGAACGCGGCTGTGGCTGCGATAGGCCAGTGCATAGAGCGCTCCCGCCGCCGCGACAGGCGCCACGACGTCCTCCACCGCAGATTGGCCGCTCGTCATCGTAACCTCCTTCGGAATGCGCGCCGATGGCGCGGGATGACGCCGGCATCGCCTCGTGCGCCGCTCACAGCAGTTCGGCCCCGCCGCCCAATGCCGGCCCGGATGTCGGGTCGAAGAGGTCGGGCTTCTTGGCGATCAGCGTCTGGGTGGTCAGGATGAGCCCCGCCACCGAGGCGGCGTTGCGCACCGCGCTGTAGCTGACCTTCACGGGGTCGACGATGCCGGCCGTCATCATGTCGACCAGGCCGCCGGTCCGCGCGTCGAGCCCGTGGCCGTTGCTGCCGGACGAGACCTTGGCGACTTCCTTCTCGCCGTCGAGGCCGCAATTCGCCGCGATGTAGAACAGGGGCCGGCTCAGCGCGCGCTGCAGGAGCTCGGCGCCCTGCCGGCGGCTGCCGTCGAGCGTCTTGATCAGCGGGTCGAGCTGCGGCGCGATCTTGAGCAGCGCCACCCCGCCGCCCGGCACGATGCCCTCCTCGATGGCGGCGCGCGTCGCATTGATCGAATCCTCGATCAGCTGCGTGCGGCGCTTCTGCTCGACCGGCGTGGCTCCCCCGGCCATGATGATCGCGGTCCCGCCCGACAGCTTGGCGATGCGCTCCTGGAACTTGTCCCGCTCGATGTTCTCGGGCGCGGCATCGTATTGACGCAGAACCTGCTCGCGCCGTGCCGCGATGGTCTTGGGCTTGCCCTCGCCGGCCGTGATCAGCGTCTTCGACGAGGAGATGCGAACCTGCCGGGCGCTGCCGAGGTCGGCGAGTTCGACCTTCTCGATGCGGCCGCCGAGGTCGCGCGAGATGACGCGCCCGCCCGTCGTGATGGCGATGTCTTCGAGCATGGCCTTCCGCCAATGGCCGTATTCCGGCGGGTGGATGGCCGCGACCGCCACCTGGGTCTTCTCGCGCCGGGCGAGCAGCTGCATCACGACCGCCGGGGCGATCTCCTCGGCGATGATCAGGAGGGGCCGGCCGCTCTTCTCGATCAGGCCGAAGAGCCCCACCAGCTCATCGCCCGAAGCGATCTTGTGGTCGGTCATGAGAATATAGGGATTGTCGAGCACCGCCTGCATGCGCTCGACGTCCGTCACCATGTGGTGGGACAGGTAGCCTCGCTCGAACGCCATGCCTTCGACGACTTCGAGCGTCGTCTCGACGGTATTGCCGAATTCGACCGCGACGATGCCATGGTTGCCGGCGCGTTCGAAGGCCTCGGCCACCATGTCGCCCAGCGCCTTGTCGTTGGCCGCGATGCCGGCGATGGCCCGCAGGCCCTTGGCGCCGTCGAGGCTCTTGGCCGATCGCTTCAGCGCCGCGATCGTCTCGGTGACGGCCTGTTCGAGCCCTTCCACGAGTTCGACCGGGTTGGCGCCCGCCGCAAGGCATTTCAGCCCGCCCTGCACGAGCACGTCGGCCAGGACGGTCGCGGTCGTGGTGCCGTCGCCCGCGACTTCGTTGGTCTGTTTCGACACTTCGCGCAGCACCTGTGCGCCCATGTTCTCGAAGGGGTTCTCGAGCTCGATCTCGCTCGCGATACTGACGCCGTCGCGCGACACGATCGGCGTCCCGATCGGCCGGTCGATGATGGCGTTCATGCCCCGCGGCCCGAGCGTGCCGCGCACCGCACGGGCCAACTTGGCGACACCCCGTCCCAGCGCCTGGCGCGCCTCGTCGTCATGCAGCATGATATTCGGCATCACGGTTCCTCACCTGTTGTGTCACCGCGCGAATTGCCTCCGCGTCGGCCCATGGATTGCGCTGTCCTCGTGGTCGATGGAGACGGCTCACCGGCCGGGAGGCGGTGCGCCGTATCAGGCGGGGGTATTCTCCGCCGGCGTCGTTGCACGGGAACGTCGGACGAAGGGCGTTTCCGTGTCGAACCGCGTCGACAGCAGGCCCTTGCAGAGCACGCTGTTGAATTCGGCGTTGATGCCCACGCGGCGCAGGTTGCGGAGATAGCCCGGCAGATTGGCCGGATCGAGCCGCGCGCCCTCGGCGTCGAGAAACGCCGGGGCATCGTCCTGCACGGGCCCCAAGACGTCCCGTCGCTCGAAATAGCGTCGGACCGCCGCCCGGCCATCGGCATCGAGCGGCAGTTCCGCGAGATCGGCGACCGTCAGGGCCACGACCGCCTCTGGCGTGTAACCGGCCGCTTCGAGCTGATCGAGCACCACCTTCTGCCGGCGCTGGTAGGCCTTGACCAGGAAGATGCGCCGCAAGGCATCGAGATCGTCGTCCGCCTCGGCGCCGAACGTGTCCTTGAAGGAGCGACCCTGAGCCAACCCGTCGTTGATCGTATCGGCATACATGTGTTCGCCGAGCCGGACCGTGACCCCCCGCACCCACGGAAGGCTCCCGACCGCGGTCCGCATGTCGTCCGCCATCAGGAAGGCGAAGTTCGCGGCGCACCAATAGGTCGGAAGACGGAAGGCGACATGGACGCAATCCGCCGCGTCCACGACCGCCTCGTCGACGAAGTTCAGGGCGACGACCGACTCATCGAGTTCCGGGTCGGTCACGCCGTCGAGCTTCGCCCAGACCTCGGCCAGCCGCGCGGCAGAGGGCGAGCCGTGGTCGAGCTCTCGTGTGTCAGGCAGAGCAGGCTGGTGCATGGCGGTCACCGGGGGGCGTGGACGGCTTCCATGAGATGGGCATAGCCGCCGCCCGCCTCGATCTTCTGCCGCTGTGCCGCGATATCGATGCCGTAGAGGCGAGCCGCGTTGAGGCCGAGGATCTTCTTCTTCGTCTCGTCCGTCAGAACCGAGCCGGTCTCCTTCGAGATGTCCGCCGGGATCTCGAACGCCATGAACTTGTCGATCAGCCACTTCGGAGTCCAGATCCCGTAGTCGCTGCCGTAGAGGATCTTGTCCGGACCGACCCAGAACAGCAGTTCCGAGATCACGTGGGCGAAATAGGCCGGGCGCGTGTGGATGAAGGGAAGCGCCACGGCGAGGCCCGCATAGACGTTCGTTTCCTGCGTGGCGATCCAGCAGAAATCGTCGAGACGCGGCAGGCCGCAATGTTCGACGATGAAGTTGAGGTCCTGGAACGAGGTCGCGACATCGTCGATGTCCGCCACGTCGAAGGCGTCCCGATTCAGCGGCAGGATCGTCGGGCCCTTGTGGACATGGATGTTCTTGATGCCGAGCTTCTGCGCCGCTTCGAGAAAGACGTAAGCTTCCTTGTCGCTGAGCTTGTAGCCCTTGGACTCGCCGCGCCACTCGGCGGTATACATCTTGAGGCCCTGAAGCTTATACTTTTCAGAGATCGCATGGAGATGCTCGAGGCCACGGTTGCCGTCGCGCGGGTCGCAAGCGCCGTTGAGGATGAAGCGATCGGGATGCTTCTTCTTCAGCGCCGAATTGCGCTCGGTCGTGTTGAAGCCGTTCGTGTAGAAATCGGTGAGATAGGTCGGCTGCAGGATCGCCATATCGTCGTAGCCACGGACGAAGAGGTCGTCGTACATCGTCTGGGCGTCGTATTTCTCGAACTTCTCCTTGGGCCAGCGCTCTTCGGCCGGGCTCAGGTTCTTGTGATAGTCGTAGAAACACTCGATGAACTGCTTGCCGTGCACGTTCTTCTGGTTGGCCGGGCTGCCATCCCAGAAGTGCGTATGGCCGTCGATCACGAAGATATCTTCGCCTGATGCTGTCCTGTACATTCGTCTCTCCCAAGTGCGTGTCTTGCTTTATACTGTCGGGTCGGTGCCGGAGCTGGAGGAACGTCATCGCGAGGAGTGAAGAACGAAGCAACCGAGTAGGTGGTCCAGGATGGGACAGGTTGCTTCGTCATGCTCGCAGTGACGACTTCTGGTCCGTTTTGCAATCAACCTATACGATATAGGACATCATCTCGTTCATGTCGCCGAACAACATGACCGTATTGTCGTCGACCATGACCATGCGGCCGTAGTGGGTCGAAGTCGAGATTTCGAAGAGGTGCGGGGTCATCTCGCGGCCGAGTTCTTCCGAGATCTCCTGCATCTTGAATTCCATCTTACCGGTGCCGTCGATGCGGATCATGGCCGGCATGAAAGTCACCGTGACATTGTCGCGGCGACCCATCACTTCGGCAATGGCGCGGGCTTCCACGCTGTCGTTCATCGTGACCCCGCACTGATGCGAAACCGTGTCCTTGAACTCGATCTCGTTCATCGGCTTGAAGATATTGGCGTGAGCTTCGGACATGACTGTCTCCGGTGAAAGGGGCTACGAGGCTAGGGTCGCCGGGACGGTCAGCCCGATCTCGGTCGCGATGCCCTTGATGCGGTTCTTGGCGTGGGCGAGGGCATCGGGGAAACCCGCGATTTTGACCCGCGGCTGAGACCAGATCGGCTGGAGGTTGTTGGCGGCATCGAGCGCCAGGGCGCCGTGCTTGTCGAGCCAGCCGTTGAACAGCCCGATATTGTGGGCGCCATGCGTCGGATCCGTGCCGAGGAGATGGAAGAGCTCCACCGTATTGGCGAGGTTGCGCTCGTAGTCGGCTTCGGCGGCCGACACGATCGCCGGGGTGATGAAGTCGTTCTGCGAGGCCGCGGCCTGCATGATGAAGCCGGACCGGAACAACTCGCCCACGAGAGGCTCGAACACGACGTTGGTTGCGAAATACTGCTCGAGGTAATCGGTCGAACCCATGATCGATTCGACCGAACGGCGGGTCGGCTGCCAGATCGGGTCTTCGAGCCAATGCTTCTTGCCGGCCTTCTCGTCGAAGTTGCCGATGTCGAGCGCGATTTCACTCAAGTAAAGCGTGATGTCCTGAGCGAAACGAAGCTTGTAGGAAGCATTCGTCAGGATGGCGTTGTTGACCATCTGCGTATAGCCGTAGCGCTGCGCCTGCATGGTGGATGTGCCGAGGCCGAATTCGGCATGTTTATAGGCGCCGAGATGGTCTTCGAGGATCTTCACCCAGGCGCGGTCGTAGCGCTTGGGGGCGCCGGATTTGCGGCCGTTCTCGATGGTGTTCTGCACCATGCCGCAGATCGTCGACTGGCGTTGGTAGTGGGTCCTCTCCCACTCCTGGTCGACGGCGCGGAACTGGTGCCAGTTCGAGCTCTTGGCCGCCGTCCAATCCTTGGAATAGGTCGGGGTGCCGTCCGGGAACGAGATGATCCAGTCCTGGAGCAGGTAGCGCTCCGGATCGGGCTGCACATCGACCGTCATGTCCTCGTAGTGGGAGGCTTTGCGTCCCTTTGGGTCGAAGTAATTGTACTTTCGGCTGTCGGAACCCGGAAAGGTCGCGCTGCCAGCGGCTCCCGATTTGACGGGGGGTTCGTCGGTACCGGAGCCCGGTTGCATCGCCATCTCGTCTCTCCCTGACTTTGGTCTTTTCTGGTGGTGGTCGGTCCGGCGCCTGATCGGGCCGGCGCATGGCTCGACGGGTTCAGCGCACGGCCGGCGTGAACTTGTCGAAATGGATGTGTTCCGGCGTGACGCCGTTGCGTTGCAGGATAGGGATCACGGCGTCGATCATCGGGGTCGGACCGCACGCATAGGCGTCGATCTCGCCCTGCATCCGCTCCTCTTCGAGGTGGCGCTGCACGACCTCGTGGATGAACCCCTTTTCGCCGGGCCATTCGTCTTCCACGATGGCATGCGACAAGGCCGGCACGAACCTGAAATCCTTCAGCCGACCGGCCAGACTCGCGAATTCGTCGCGATAGAACAGGTCGGCCTCGGTCCTGGCGCCGTAGAAGAAACGCACCGGGCGCTGTTCGCCGCTCTCGACATGGTCGGCGAGAATGGACCAGAGCGGCGACATGCCCGAGCCGCCGCCGATCAGCAGCATCGGTCCCGGCCGGCCCTCGCGGCGGAAGCAGGTCCCGTAGGGGCCTTTGGCCACCACCGCGTCGCCCACCGCAAGGCCGCTGTCGAGCAATGCCGAGAAAGCGCCGTTGGCGTAGGTCTTGATGATGAAGGCGAGGCGCGTCGACGAACTTGGCGGATTAGCCATGGAATAAGCGCGAACCACGCCATGTTGCGGGATCGTCAATTCCACATACTGCCCAGCCCAGAAGCGCAGCGGCTGCTCGATGTCGAGTTCCAGGACACGGATATCCCGGGTGACCGCCGAGATGCGGCTGACACGGCCGGCGATCGACTTGACCACGATGGCACGGCTCAGCAACTCCTCATCATAGTTCAGCAGATCGACCGTCAGATCGCCATAGACATGGGTGCGACACAACAAAACCGAGCCGCCCTCGCTCTCGTAATCGGGAAGCGCGAAGGTCGAATACTTGAGCAGTTCGAAGTCCCCTTCGGAGATCTTGGCTTTGCAGCTGCCGCATTGACCTTCCTTGCAGCCATGCGGCAGCGAAATGCCCTGGCGGAAGGCCGCGTCGAGCACGGTTTCTCCCTCTTCGACCTCCATTTCGAGGCCGACCGGTTCGAACCGGACCGTATGGGTGGTCACTTGGGACATAGGACCGACATCCGAGGTTGGCGGAGATGGTGGACGTGACGATTGCGACGTCGGGGCGTGCAGCGCATCTTGGGAGAGAAGCCGTTCCAGGATGCCGAACGAGGATCGAGCAGGTCGCCTCGGTCCCGCTGTACGCCCCTTCTCTCGTCTGAGAGCAGGCTCTCGTCCCGGTGCCGTGATGCGTCGCACACTTCGAGGCGGGGACGCCGAAGCGCCCCCGTCCGTTTCGTCAGTTGCAGGGGTTGATCTTGAAACCCTTGCGGTAGTCGGCGACCGCCACGTCACGCTGTTCCGGCGTCAAAGCCCGGAAAGCCCGCAACGGGGAACCCAGCACATGGCCGCGGATGTCATCCAGCGTCCACATGTTCTTTTCCTCGAAGTTGAGGTGAGGCTGGGCCACCATGGTCTTGCCGTCGGGACGGACGAAGCCGAGGTCCTTCACGGCATCGGCGATGTCCCAGCCGTGATAGCACTCTTCCCACTCGCGGCGACCGCTGAAACGACCCATGGCGGGCGTTGCACGGCCCTCGTACTCGGCCGCAAAGGCCACCTTGTGGGTCCAACGGCACTGTTCGGAACAGTAGGTGTACATCTTGCCGTCGACTTCGTCGCAGCAGAACTCCTCGCGGATCAGGCAAGGAACCATGCAGCTCCAGCAGCGGTGCGGATACGCGTAACCCACGTCGGCATTGAACAGGACCTGGGTCTCGCCCTTCTTTGACAGCTTGGCATACCACTTCCAATAATCGCCGAATTCGGAGTACCAGCCCGGATATTTGTGCTCGAACCACTCAAAGTCCTTCTCGGTCTGGGCTTCGATGCGCCAGAAGTTGACCGACCAGCCGACCGAGAAGAATTGCGCGGTCTTATGGACGTAGTTCTTCTTGACGATCCGATCCCAAGCCGCCGCGACGTCGTCGTGATGGATCTTGATGCCGTATTTCTCAAGCGGCAGCATGTAGGTACGGTAGTAGTCCTCGTAGATCCAGCGGTGCCAAAGCTCCGCATAGGATTCCTTGTTCTTGTCGCGATTGGTCGTACCGTATTCGATGAAGGTTCCGATCGCCGCGTCGACGATTGCGTGGTTCTGCCAGAAAGCATACTTCAGGTCGCGCTCGAGCAGCTGGTGGTTCGACGGATCGTTGATCATCGCCATCAGCATGGAATGACCATTGCCGATGTGGCGCGACTCGTCCGACTGCACCGACAGGAACACGGTCGGCAGAGCATAGTCGCCGTTGCGGGCGGCTTCGGACGGCATGGCGACGAAGAGCGTATTGGTGAAAGCCGTCTCGGCCACGACCGTCAGGTAGACGTTCGCCGCCGTGATCGCATCACCGGTCAGGAAGCCTTCCGCGAACTGCCGGCCGATGGTGGTGGCGTAGCACTTGCCGAAAGCGGCTTCCGTGATATCGAACCCGGCGGGGTCGATATAGTTCTCCATGTACCACTTCTTAAGGTTCATCTGGATCGTCGAGTGCCGGAACTCGTCGACCATCTGCATCGTCATGCCGGTGCGCAGTTCCTCACCCGGCGCCAGGCGGGCCACCATGGCCATCGACCGCGCGGCGGAGATTTCCGGGAACGGGATGATGGCCAGGAACAGCTTCATCCATTCGACCCAGCGGGGCTCGACGTTGCGGAACATGTCGCCGCGCAGAGCCGCGTCGAGTGCGCCGTAGACGCGGTTGTCCTTTTCTTCCTGCATCGGGAAGTAGGACCGCAGGACCTGTTTCATCGGGTCGCGCGGCGTCTTCGAAATCTTGTAATCCGTCGGGAAGGTCATGGCTTCCTGAACGTAGCTCGGCGTCCATCCGAGGTCGGCGACGCGGCTCGCTGCTTCCGCAATCGAGATCCCCTTCTGCGCCGTGATCTTGTTGAGTGTCAAAGCTGCTGTCATGTCTTGCTCCATAAGTGAGATTGCCACAATCGTTCGCAGAGCTTGGAAAAACTGGGCTACCGCGACGTTTTCTGAAAAGGCGGGACGTTTTTATACACTTGGGTACGTAAGTCACTTTAGGACGCTAATGGATTTTGTCGTAAGTCTATGGATCGCGTCAACACTTATTGTTGACCTGATCCATTCCGCCGAATGAGAGACTTGCCTTCGGCGATAAACCTTGCCGATAAAACAAGTGTTCCCATGGCGAATTCTTTGCCGTGACGAGCGATCATCGCCTCGGCCAGTTCTGCGAGGCGGACGAAGAAGTCGTCCTTCGACCGGTCCTCCTCGCTCAGCGCCTGCGGCGGTGTCGCGGCATCGTTTTCGGCCCCTGCCGTCCCGGTCGTGCTCATCACGCATGTCCCGCCTGTTGCCGTGCCGATGGCGCGTTCTCGAATTCCAGCAGCGAAGCGTTGAGCCACTCGCGCTCGCTGACGAGGCGTCGTTGTTCTTCTTCGAGAGACCGGATCCGCGCGTCGAGGTGATCGACGGCGGCACGCGCCTCCTCGGCTGCGCCCGGCACGGCGGCGTCCCGACGCGCACATTCTCGCTCGATCTCGGCGCCGCCGCGCGCGCTCTCGTTCTTCAACTGCAGTTCGTTGTTGCGGATCATGGCTTCGATCAGCTTGTGGCGCGCCAGCATGCGCTCGCGCGCGCCCATCAGCGTCTCCGCCTCGTCGGCCGTCATCTGCGGGCCGGTACCGCTCGCATTGGTGATCGTCATGATGGACAGCCTCCGCCTTGCACCTCACCCGTCATCGAAGGTCAGGGGATCAGGACCGCGCGTCCATTGATGCGTCCGTTGTGCAGGTCGTGCAGGGCTGCATTGGCCTCGCTGAGCCTGTACTCGCGGGTATGGAGTTCGACGAGCCCGCGGTCGGCCAGGGACATGAGCTCGACGAGTTCGGGGTAGGTGCCTACGAGATTGCCCACGATCGTCTTTTCGGACGTGACCATGTCGATGGTCGGCAGATCGATCTTGCCGCCGTAGCCGACCACGTAGTAGAAGCCGCCGTTCCCCGTCATGGCGAGGCCATGCGCCACCGCGTCCCCCTCGCCGACGAAGTCGATCACGGCTTCCGCACCGCGACCTCCCGTCAGCGCCATCACGGCCTCGACCTCGTTGCCATCGGCCTTGACGAGGTGGTGCGCTCCGCAGGCCTTGGCGAGTTCAAGCGATTTGTCGGCCCGATCCACCACGACGATCTCGGCCGCGCAGAGGGCGGCCAGCACCTGGATCCCGATATGCCCGAGACCTCCCGCGCCCAACACCACGGCGAATTGCCCGGGCAGGAGGTGGCGCGACGCCTTCTTGGCGGCCCGGTAGGCCGTGAGACCGGCATCCGTGTAGGGCGCGACGTCTTTCGGGGCCAGGCTCTTCGGCAGCTTGATGAGGGACCGCTCGCCGGTCAGCAGGTATTCCGCGTAGCCGCCGTCCGCGTTGATGCCCGGAAATGAGCTGTTGCTCGCGTGCATGTCGTCGCCGCGCCGGCACGCCAGGCAATGGCCGCTCGTCACCAAGGGATGACAGATGACGGCATCGCCGACCTTGACGCCCTCGACGCCGGAGCCCACGGCTTCGACCCAGCCGGCGTTCTCGTGCCCCATGATGTACGGAAGCTTGACGTCGACCTTGCTGCGCCAGATGCCTTCCACGATGTGGAGGTCGGTACGGCACACACCGGCTCCGCCGATGCGGACGATGACGTCCGAAGCGCGGCTGATTTTGGGGTCGCTTACGGTATCGTAGGTGACGAACTCGTCCGAGGTCAGAGTCTCGTCGAAGCGGTGAAGCACGGCAGCCTTCATGGTCTCCAATCCCTGCTTATGCTGGCCGCGATTTTCTGCGACCTTGGCAAAGAATGAGCAAGCCATGTGCCAGTCTGCTAGGTTACGGAACTTGCTTAACTTTCCTTTTCGGCCATGAAGGGCCGACGTTCCGCCGCTCAACACTTTCGACGACCAGGACTGTTCCGAAACAGAACAAATCTAGGTTTGATGTCCATTCCCTGCCCGGCCGATCGAACAGGCTTGTATTGCGCAGTGGTCGGTCTAGGATGCCTTCATAACAATAGCGTGTCGAAGCCATTCGAGGCCGGCACGCTGACGAGCCGTCGCAGAACGGCTTGGGGAGGACGCATGGCAGTCGCCGCAGACGCGCGGATGAGTCCCGCACATCTCATGCTCGAACAGCGCGGCATCGTCTCGGCCGATCTCCTGGCGCCCGACATTTACGACAGCTGGATGAGGTGCATCGCTCTCGGACTCGACACCCGGCGGCCGCCGCCCGTCGAGCGGGCGAGTGGCGGGCGCCTGCGCCAGGAGCAGCAGGAGCACGGGTTGGTGCGTGGCTTGGCCTTGGCCGAGATGCATACGCTGCACCAGCAGATCGCCGGCTCCAACTTCATGATCGCGTTCGGCAGCCCGAGCGGCATGCTGCTCGACATCGTGTCGGACAAGAGCTTCGACGACACCGCCGACTCGGCCGGGATCAGGCCCGGGTGTCTTTGGACGGAGAGCCATTGCGGCACCAACGGACTCGGTACGGCCACCTTCACCAAGCGGCCCATCGTGGTCCAGGGCGGCGAGCATTTCTTTTCCCGCTACCGCGCCCTCACCTGTACGGCATCGCCCGTCTTCGGGCCGGACGGCGCGCTCGTCGGCGTCCTCGACGCCTCGTCCGATTGCCTGTCGCGGCAGACCCACACGCAGGCTCTCGTGGCCATGGCCGCGACCCAGATCGAGAACGGCCTCTTTCGCGAGCGCCACAGGGGCGACATCCTGATCGCGTTCCACAATCGCGGCGAATATCTCCACACGCTGAGCGCCGGGCTACTGGCGGTCGATCCCGAGGGACGGGTGCTGGCCGCCAACCGGGCCGCAACGGTCCTGCTGCACGGCCTGCCCACAACGCCGGGCCGGAGTTTCAGCGACATTTTCCGGTCGCGTTTCGCGCCCTTCGTCGACCAAGGGCGATCCCAGGAGCGCCAACGCCTGCAGGACGAGGTCGGCAGCAGCTTCATCGCCACGATCGAGAACCCGCGCGCCCCCATCGTGGCGGTCGGCAAGACCAAGCCCGGCCCGCGTGTCACGGAGCCGAAACCGGCCGGTCCCGCCACGAGCTTCGTGTCGGCCGACCCGATGGTGGCGGCCCTGGTCCGGCAGGTCGAGATCGCGGCGGCGCGCAAGATGCCGGTGCTGATCCGCGGCGAAACCGGCACCGGCAAGGAGCAACTGGCCCGCCACGCGCATCTCGCAAGCCGCCGATCCGGCGCCTTCGTGCCGGTCAATTGCGCGGCTCTTCCCGAGACGCTGATCGAGGCCGAACTCTTCGGCTATGCCGACGGAGCTTTCACCGGTGCCCGCAAGGGCGGGTCTGTCGGCCTGTTCAAGGAGGCCGACGGCGGCACGCTGTTCCTCGACGAGATCGGCGACATGCCGGTGACGTTGCAGGCGGTTCTGCTGCGCTTCCTCGACGACTGGACGGTGCGGCCGATCGGGGGCATGAAGCGGGTCGTCGACGTGCTGCTGGTCTCGGCCACCAATGCCAATCTCGACGATTCGATCCTGAGGGGCCGTTTCCGGTCCGACCTTCTCTTCAGGCTCAACACGCTCGAGGTGACGCTGCCGCCGTTGCGCGGGCGGAACGATTTCCGCACCGTGGCGCGTCACCTGCTGCACATCATCGATCCCGCGCGCAGCCTCAGCGACGCTGCCTTGGACCGCCTCGCGGGGCTCGAATGGCCCGGCAACATCCGCGAATTGCGCAATGTGCTGTCGCGCCTGACGCTGACGTCCGCCGAGGACCTGATCGGCCAGGAGGCCCTGGAGGCGATCGCGGGGTGCAGTTGCCAGAGCCCGCGGCATCCCGGGACGCTGCACGACCTGCAGCGCGCCCGCATCCTCGCGACCTTCGGCGAGACCGGCAACAATGTCAGCGAGACGGCGCGCCGCCTCGGCGTCTCCCGCAACACGATCTACCGGGCGCTGGGCCAGGGCAGGGCGGACGCGACGCTGTGACCTTCGCGGGCCTCGTTTGATGACAGGAGCACAGCATGTTCAAGCCGGAGAATGACCTCGAACACGCGATGCAGGCCGCCGCCGGCGACCCCACCAAGGTCCCGGACTTCTACAAGGTGCTGCTCGAATCCGAGATCTACATCCTGACACCGGACGCCAAAATGGAACCGGGACGGCGGCGCAGCCTCAAATACCTCGAGCCGCTCAACGTCGCGACTGTCGCCTACCAGGGCCTGCGCTGGCATCCGGCCTTCACCTCGAAGAACCGCATCTCGGCCTATGTCAAGGAACCCGAGACCTGCTTCGGCGCCGTCGCCAAGAACATGTTCCCGATGCTGCCCGGATCGAACTTCTGGTTCAACCCGCTCTCCGAGTGTCAGAAGCCCATGCCGGCCAGCGAAGTGGCCTTGCTGTTGTCCGGCGAGATCTTCGCGACCCTGGAGCGGTGAAGAAAACGAGCCGCGGGCTCACACGTCGAGCGTGTTGTCCCGCTCCCACTGGGTGAGGTGCGACGCGTAGCCCAGCCACTCCTGGTGCTTGAGCTTCAGGTAGGCGGCCGAGAATTCGGAGCCCAAAGCCTGCTTCAGGCTCTCGTCCCGGTCGAAGGCCCGCAGGGCGTCGAGCAGGTTCAGGGGCAGCTTCGGGGCATCCGTCACGGTGTGGCCGAGCTGGTACATGTCGATGTCGTGACGTCGGCCGGGATCCGCCTTGGTGTGGAGCCCGTCGAGGCCGGCCGCGATGATGACGGCCTGGAGCAGGTAGGGGTTCGCGGAGCCGTCCGGCAGGCGGAGCTCGAAGCGGCCCTTGCCGGGGACCCGCACCATGTGGGTGCGGTTGTTGCCCGTCCAGGTCACGGAGTTCGGCGACCACGTGGCACCCGACGCCGTGCGGGGCGCGTTGATGCGCTTGTAGCTGTTGACCGTGGGATTGGTGATCGCCGCGAGCGCTTCGGCGTGTTTCATGATGCCACCGAGGAAGTGGTAGCCCTGCGCCGAGAGGCCCATCGCCTCGGCGTCGTCGTGGAACATGTTGGTCTGGCCCGCCGCGTCCCACACTGAAATATGGGCGTGGCAGCCCGAGCCCGTGAGGGTCGGGAAGGGCTTCGGCATGAAGGTGGCCCGCAATCCGTGCTTCTCGGCCACCGACTTGACCATGAACTTGAAGAAGGAGTGCCGGTCGGCGGTGACGAGGGCGTCGTCGAAGGCCCAGTTCATCTCGAACTGGCCGTTCGCGTCCTCGTGGTCGTTCTGGTAGGGCTCCCAGCCGAGCTCCAGCATGTAGTCGCAGATCTCGGCGACGATGTCGTAGCGCCGCATCAGCGCCTGCTGGTCGTAGCAGGGCTTCGCGGCCGTATCCTTCGAGTCCGCCACGGCGCCGCCATCGGGGTCGACCAGGAAGAACTCGGCCTCGACGCCCGTCTTGACGTAGAGCCCCTCCTTGGCGGCCTCGGCCTTCAGCGTCTTGAGCACGACGCGCGGTGCCTGGGCGACGGGCTTGTCCTCCATGACGCAATCCGCCGCCACCCAGGCGACGTCGCGCTTCCAGGGCAGCTGGATGACCGAGGCCGGATCCGGGACGGCGAAGAGGTCCGGGTGGGCGGGCGTCATGTCGAGATAGGTCGCGAAGCCCGCGAACCCCGCCCCATCGCGGCTCATGTCGGCGATGGCCGAGGCCGGCACCAGCTTGGCGCGTTGCGCACCGAACAGGTCCGTATAGGAGATCATGAAATAGCGGATGCCGTTCTTCTGGGCGAAGCTGGCGAGGTCTAGTGACAAGGTCGTCTCCCTGGAGATCGTGCTCGAATCGACCGTTGACCCTCACCCCCGACCCCTCTCCCTTGTGAAGAAGGGAAGAGCTGCTCCCCTCTTCCTCGTGGAGAGGGGTCGGGGGTGAGGGTAGAACAAGGGTCGCCGCCCTCAAAATCCGCCCTGGCCCGGGATCCAGCTCGTGCCCGCGAGCGGCACCCGCGCCATGGCGGCGGCCTCGACCGTGAGAGCACAGAGGTCCTCGGGCTCGAGGTTGTGGACGTGGTTCTTGCCGCAGGCGCGGGCCACAGTCTGGGCCTCCAGCGTCATGACCTTGAGGTAGTTGGCGAGCCGGCGGCCGGCCAGGACGGGATCGAGCCGCGCCATCAGGGCAGGGTCCTGGGTCGTGATGCCGGCCGGGTCCTTGCCCTCGTGCCAATCGTCATAGGCGCCGGCCGTGGTGCCCAGCGCCCGGTACTCGCTTTCGTATAGAGGATCGTTGTCGCCGAGGGCCACGAGCGCCGCCGTGCCGATCGCCACCGCGTCGGCGCCGAGCGCCAGGGCCTTGGCGACGTCGGCGCCGTTGCGGATACCGCCCGACACGATGAGCTGCACCTTGCGGTGCATGCCGAGCTCCTGCAGGGCCTGGACGGCGGGACGGATGCAGGCCAGCGTCGGCATCCCGACATTCTCGATGAACACCTCCTGGGTCGCGGCCGTGCCGCCCTGCATGCCGTCCACCACCACGACGTCGGCGCCCGCCTTGACGGCCAGAGCCACGTCGTAATAGGGGCGAGCGCCGCCGATCTTGACATAGATAGGCTTCTCCCAATCGGTGATA
>CAXUOD010000103.1:0-18636 GCA_964252585.1 uncultured Lichenihabitans sp.
ACTGCGACACCTCCATGCCGTCGCACCAGCATTCCCAGCCGAGCCCCCAGGCGCCGAGCGTCGGGCTTTCCCAATCATCCTCGACGAAGCGGATGTCGTGCAGCGCCATGTCGATGCCGATGGCCGCGAGCGAGCGCAGGTAGAGGTCCTGGAGGTCGGGCGGCGAAGGCTTCAGGATGGCCTGGAACTGATAATAGTGCTGGAGACGGTTCGGGTTCTCGCCGTAGCGCCCGTCCTTCGGCCGTCGGGAAGGTTGCACATAGGCGGCGCGCCACGGTTTCGGCCCGAGCGAGCGCAGCGTCGTCGCTGGGTGAAAGGTCCCGGCCCCCACCTCCATGTCGTAGGGCTGCAGGATCACGCAGCCCTGGGCGGCCCAGAACCGCTGCAGGCGCAGGATCAGGCCCTGGAAGCTGCGACGCGGGTCGAGCGAGGCTTCGGCTGTCGCGGTCTCGGGAGGAGCGGCGTCTTGGGTCAGGAGCGTGGGATCCCGGTCGGTGGACATGGCGGGGCTCTACCACGGGCCTCGGCCAGGGGGCCAGCCCGCGCGAGACGCCGAGCTTCAAGACACGTGCGACGCGTCGCTTTGGCGTGTAGGTTGCGCGCGAGCCCCCGGGAACCCTCATGCGCCGCGCATTCAACGGTCTGATCGGCCTCATGCTCCTGTTCGGCGTCGGCCTCGCGGACCGCCAGGCTGCGGCCGCTTCGTCGCCGAAAGGCGGGGAGGCCGCGGCACCCGCCACGACGCCTTCCGACAAGCTGCGCCTCCTGCTTGATCTCGTCGAGGACCCCGACGTCCGGACCTATCTCGAGCAGCGTCGCCCCGGTGCGGCCGCCCCGACCGCTCCCGACCCGTCCAACACCATGGCGGGCGGGCTCGGCGACGGCCTGCAACGTCTGAGAAATCGCATCCGCGCCCTGGCCGAGGCGGTGCCTCGTCTGCCGGGTCAGGTGTTCAATGCCGGCGGCATGCTGTCCGACATGCTGGGACGCGGCGACGCCATCAGCCTCGCCCTGTTCCTGCCGGTGTTCGTGGCCCTGGGCCTCGGCGGGGAATGGTTGTTCCGGACCAGCACGCGAGGCGTCCAGCAATGGCTCATCGCCCTGCCGCTTCAGTCGGCCCGCGAGCGCGTCTTGGCGGTCTTCACGCGGCTGGCCTACAGCCTCGGCATGATCACCTCCTACGCGTTGGGCAGCATCGGCGCCTTCCTGCCCTTCGAGTGGTCGCGCGGCTTCAAGGCGGTGCTGCTCGCGCTTCTCCTGGCGTCGCTCGTCGGTCGCCTCGCCTATGTCGTGGGCCGGTTCCTGCTGGCGCCCGGAGCGGCGCGGTTCCGGGTCGTGCCGATGGGCACGGGACAAGCCCGCTTCCTGTTCCACCGGCTGGTCCTCGTCGGACTTCTGCTGGGCATCGGGTCGCAACTCATCGCGCTGCTGGCCGCCTTCGGGTTCGACCTGATCTCGCAAGACCTTTGCGCCGATGCGCTCGGCATCATCATCCTGGGCATGGCGCTCGAAGCCGTCTGGCGCTATCCCCATGAAACCGTGGATCTCGCAGACGACGGCGTCTTACCGGCCGGTCCGCTGCCCGACCAGGGAACCGCGCTCGACTCACCCGCAGCCGCTCAGGCCTTGACTCCGGCCGACATCGCGGTGGTGCGGCCCGAGCCGACGGCCTGGACGCCCGAGTGGCATCGTCTCCGCCGTCGCGGGGCGAAGATCACCCTGTCGATCGTCCTGGTCCTCTTGTGGTGCTTCTGGGTGGCGGATGCCGCAACGCCGTTCTGGGTGCTCGGTTTCGCGACCGGCCTGCCGGCCGCCGTCGTGCTGACCCAAAGATCGATCCGGCACGTGCTGAGGCCCGGCGGACGCGACACCGCGTTCAAGGCGAGCAGGCTCGATGTGGTGTTCCTCGAACGCGGCATCCGCACCCTGCTGATCGCCGGCGGCGCCGTCCTGCTGGCCCATCTCATCGGGCTCGACGTCGCGTCGCTCACCATGCAGGACACGGTCGGCACCCGGATCTCCCGCGCCGTGCTCGGCGTCGTGGTGGTGGTGCTGGTCGCCGATTTCCTCTGGCACGTCATCGCGGCCCTGATCGACCGCAAGCTCGCCAAGACCCTGGGGGGCGGCGATGCGACCGACGGCACCGGCCACTCGGCCCGCCTGCAAACGCTACTGCCTATCCTCAAGAACCTGTCCCTGGCCGTCCTGGCGGTCGTCACCGCGATGATGCTCCTGGCCGCGATCGGGGTCGAGATCGGGCCGCTGATCGCCAGCGCCGGCGTCGTGGGTGTGGCGATCGGCTTTGGCGCTCAGACGCTCGTGAAGGACATCATCTCGGGGATCTTCTACCTCATCGACGACGCCTTCCGGATCGGCGAATATATCCAGAGCGGCACCTACAAAGGGACGGTCGAGTCCTTCAGCCTCAGGTCCGTCAAACTGCGGCATCAGCGCGGAGCGCTCTACACCGTGCCGTTCGGGATTCTCGGCGCCGTCCAGAACCAGAGTCGGGACTGGGTGGTGGACAAGATCAGCATCAACGTTCCCTACGAGACCGACCTCGACCGCGTTCGCAAGATCGTGAAGCGCATCGGCGAGACTCTGGCGGAGGACGCGGAGTTGGGGCCCGACATCCTGAAACCGCTGAAGCTGCAAGGGGTGGCCCAGTTCGGCGACTACGCGGTGCAGCTGCAAACCAAGATGATGACCAAGCCCGGCGACGTGCAATTCGCGGCGAGACGTCGCGCCCTGATGATGATCAAGAGCGAGTTCCAGGCCAACGGCATCGGTTTTGCCTTGCCGATGGTCCATGTTTCGGGCGAAGGCTCTGAGGCGGCTGCGGCGCAGCGGGCCTTGTCGATGGTCAAAGGCACCCAGGCCAATGCCGCGGAATGAGCGGATGGACGAGTCCGCGGCTCGAAGACGGAGCGGCGGTCCCAAGGGCGGCGCCGGCTGCGAATCACCACGTCCACGACGGTGCGCATGATTTTATCGTTGTTGCTGGCCCGGCGCTTCGCGCCCCTGTTCTGGAGCCAGTTCTTCTCGGCCTTCAACGATAACCTGGTCCGCAACATGCTGGCCATGATGATCCTGTTCAAGGTGGGACAGGACAGTGCCGGGCCGCTGGTGACGCTGGCCCTTGGGATCTTCATCCTGCCGTCGATCATCCTGTCGGGCCTCGGCGGCGAACTCGCCGACAGCCACGACAAGGCCCGGGTCGCGTGGTGGCTGAAGGTCGCGGAACTCGGCGTTCAGGTGATTGCCGCGGCAGGGTTCTGGTTCACCTCCATCGTCATGCTTTATCTCGCGCTGTTTCTCCTCGGGGTGATCGCGACGCTCTACACCCCGGTCAAATACGGCATCCTGCCCGATCACCTGCGGCGCAGCGAACTCACGGCCGGCAACGCCTTCGTCGAAGGCGCCTCCTTCGTCGCGATCCTGCTCGGGTTGGCGGCCGGCGGCATGACAGGGCTGCAGAGCACCTCGAAGGAGAGCGTCGTCTTGCAGCTCATCGGGGTCGCATCGGCGTGCCTCGCCTGCACCTGGTTCATCCCGTCGACCGCGGTTGCGGCACCGGACCTCCGGATTAGCAGCAACCTGCTCAAATCCACATTCTCGCTGATCAGGGACATCCGGCGCGACGCGCGGCTCTGGGTCGGCAGCGTGGGCAGCAGCTGGTTCTGGCTTAGCGGCTCCGTCACGCTGGTGCTTGTTCCGGTCGTCGTGAAGCAGCGGATCGGCGGCGGGGTCGAGGTCGAGACCGCGATCAGCGTCTTCTTCGCCATCGGGGTGGGGATTGGGGCCCTGCTGGCCGGCTGGTTGTCGCAAGGCCGGATCATCATCCGGCACGTCCCCTGGGCGGTCGCGTTCATGGGCGTCTTCCTGATCGACACGGGCATCGCGACCGTTTCGCTCGGGACGTCGCACGACGCCTTGTCGTTGGGCGACTTCCTGCGCAGCGCGACGGGGTTGCGCCTCTCGTTCGACCTCACCGGCCTTGCCTGCGCGGGCGGCCTGTTCTCGGTTCCGCTCTTCGCCGCGGTCCAGTCCTGGGCACCGGCCGATCGCCGCGCCCGCGTCGTGGCGGGCGTCGGCGTGCTCAATGCCCTCTACATGGTTCTGGGCTCGGCCGTGACGGCCCTGCTGCAATCGCCCTGGATCGCTGTTTCGAACCCGGCCCTCCTGCTCGGGCTCGGGATCGCCAATCTCGGGGCTGCGGTTTATTTCCACCGCAAGCTGCCGAACTCCGAAGCCGCCGAGACCCTGGATGCGCCCGAGACCGCGATGCGCCCGGGCGAGTGACGCCTCCGATCTCGTGCGACCGAAACCTGAGAAGGAGTGCCGTCGATGCGTAGCGACCAAGCCCAGCCGATCCGCCTCTCCGATTATCGCCCGCCCGATTACATCGTCGACACGGTCGAGCTCGACATCCTGCTCCACCCCACGGCAACGCGCGTCCGTGCGACCTTGAAGCTGCGGCCCAACCCGCAAGGGCAGGCCGGCGCACCGCTGCATCTCGACGGCGACGAGCTCGTGGCCATGGCGGTCCAGCTCGACGGAGTCGACCTCGATCTGGCGGCCGGCCTCGCCACGCCCGAACGCCTGACGGTCGAGACCCCGCCGCAGCGCCCCTTCACGCTCACGACCGAGACCATGCTCGATCCCTCGGCCAACACGAAGCTGATGGGGCTCTACCGATCGGGCTCTGCCTATTGCACGCAATGCGAGGCGGAAGGCTTCCGCCGGATCACCTATTACCTCGACCGGCCGGATGTGCTGGCCGTCTTCACCACGCGGATCGAGGCGTCGCGCGAAGAGGCACCGATCCTTCTCGGCAACGGCAACCCGGTCGCGGCCGGTGAGGTAGAAGGGACCGACCGGCATTATGCGGTCTGGCATGATCCCCATCCCAAGCCCGCCTATCTCTTCGCCGTGGTCGGGGGCGCCCTCGACGTGATCAAGGACCGGCTGACGACCAGCGAAGGCCGCGAAGTGGATCTCGCGATCTACGTCGAGCCGGGAAAGACCGACTTCGCGGCCTATGCCATGGACGCCTTGAAACGCTCGATGCGCTGGGACGAAGAGGTCTTCGGCCGCGCCTATGACCTCGACGTCTTCAACATCGTCGCCGTGTCGGACTTCAACATGGGCGCCATGGAGAACAAGGGCCTCAACGTCTTCAACGACAAATACGTGCTGGCGTCGCCCGAGACCGCGACCGACGCGGATTACGCCGGCATCGAAACCGTCATCGCGCATGAATATTTCCACAACTGGACCGGCAACCGCATCACCTGCCGGGACTGGTTCCAGCTGAGCCTGAAGGAAGGTCTGACGGTCTTCCGGGACCAGGAATTCTCGGCCGACCAGCGCTCTCGCGCCGTCAAGCGCATCGCCGATGTCCGCTCGCTCAGGTCGCGGCAGTTCGCCGAGGATGGCGGGCCTTTGGCGCACAGTGTGCGCCCCGAAAGCTATCGTGAGATCAACAACTTCTACACCGCCACGATCTACGAGAAGGGAGCCGAGATCATCCGGATGTACCGGACGCTCGTCGGTCCTGAGGCCTTCGACCGTGGCATGGCGCTCTATTTCGAGCGCTTCGACGGCACGGCCGCCACGGTCGAGGACTTCCTCGGCTGTTTCGCCGAGAGCTCCGGCCGCGACCTCACCCAGTTCTTCCGCTGGTATGTCCAGGCCGGGACACCGCGGATCGACGCGGCGTGGCAGCACGACGCGGCAACGCGGCGCTTGACGCTCGATCTCGCGCAAACGGCTGCCGCGACGCCCGGACAGCCCGAAAAACTGCCGTTCGTGGTGCCGGTCGCGTTCGGGCTCGTCTCCCCCGAGGGACATCAAGCCGTGGTGACGGCCCCGCAGGAAGGGCTCTCGGAAGCGGAGCGCCGCAACGGCATCATCGAACTGTCGACCGCGACACGCCGGATCGTATTCGAGGACGTCGCGGCCGGGACCATCCCGTCCCTGTTGCGCGGCTTCTCTGCACCGGTGAAGCTCTCGACGGAGGCTAGCGACGCCGACCTCGTCACCCTGATGACCTTCGACAGCGATCCCTTTAATCGCTGGGAGGCTGCGCAGACCGTTCTGACCCGTCTCATGACGGCCTGGGTGAAGGGCGCCGAAGCCTCGCCGGATGCCCTGAAGGCGGCCCTCTCGGCCGTGATCGCGGCCGGCGCCGAAGATCCTGCCTTCGCGGCCCAGGTGCTGAACTTTCCGGGCGAGGCCGACATCGCCCGCGATATCGGCCACGATGTCGACCCGGATGCGATCCACGCCGCACGGGAGAAGCTCCGCGGTGCCATGGGGCGAATGCTCGCGACCGAGCTTCGCGCGGTCTACGATGCTCGCGGCGACCGGGGTCCCTATGCACCCGACGCCCGCGGCGCCGGAAGACGGGCCCTGCGCAACACGGCCCTGTCGCTCCTGGCGGCCGGCGACCCTGCAGCCGGCGGAACCCTGGCCCAGGCCCAGTTCAAGTCCGCCGACAACATGACGGATCGCCTGGCGGCCCTGGCGGTGCTCACGCTGATCCCCGGCGACGCTCGCGAGGCGGCGCTCGACGCTTTCTACGACATGTTCAAGGCGGAGGCGCTGGTGATCGACAAATGGTTCGCGCTTCAGGCCGCGATACCCGAGGACGGCACGATCGAGCGGGTCTCGAAGCTGATGAGCCATTCGGCATTTTCGATGGCGGTGCCGAATCGGATCTATTCCTTGATCGGATCCTTCTCGGCGAACCCGACGCAGTTCAACCGGAAGGACGGTAGGGGCTTCGATCTCGTTGCCGACATCGTGCTGGCGCTCGACTCCAAGAACCCTCAGGTCGCGGCGCGCATGCTCAACGCGTTCCGGTCCTGGCGCCTCCTGGAGGCGGGCCGCAGAGCCGAGGCCGAACGCAATCTTCGCCGCATCCTGAGCCAGCCGAGCCTGTCCCCGGACGTGAAGGATATCGCGACCCGCTCCGTGGGTTGAAGAGCGCTTCGACGCCGCAACACGAAGCCGCGGTGCAAGTGAATCGCCTCGAAAATCAAGCGATCTTTTTGGTTTGTTCACGAATGCTTTTCTGGACAAATCAGGCCTCCAGGACTCACATTGCGGTGAGTCGGGGCGATGCGGCACATTCCCTGACTCGACGGCGGATCGAGGGGGCAACCGATGGCGCGTGCGAACGCGGCCAACGTTTCCGCACATGCGGGGACGTTGCAGGGACTTGCGCGGGCTCTGTCCGAGCCCGGTCATCTTCGTATGGCCAGCTACGAGCCCTGGCTTCGCCGCCTTGTTCCCTTGATGGTCGCGGTTTTCATGACGACGCTGGCGCTCGGCGCAGCGATCCAGGGGCGCGATGCGCGCGACAGAGCCCTGACGGATGCGGTCGGCGACATGGAGCTCGTGTCGACCCTTGCGGCCAACCAGGTCAACACGGCATTGGCCCACCAGCCCGACTTGAAGATCGGCGACATCCTCGACCGCCTCCTGCCGGGGCGCGCCGTGACGGCGGGGCGCCAGGTCATCGTCACCGACCAGAGCGGCAGCATCGTCGCCACCATGCCCCGCATGCCTTCGAGCCTGCACCAACCCCTCGCCGACCTTCTCGGCCCGGCCCAGCCGCTGACCGTTTTCGCCGACAAGGCCGGCGTGTTGCGCATCAATCTCGCCGACGGCGAAGACGTGCTGGCGGCGGTCCGGACGCTGGCGCCTCCCTTCGGTCAGCTGGCCATCATCCATCCGGTCTCGACGCTCTTGGCCGATTGGCGGTCCGCCATCGGCCGGGCCGGGTTCCTCCTGTTCTCGACGGCCTTCGTGCTGGGTGTCATCGCGGCGGCCTATTTCTGGCAGACCAATCGCTCGGTCGAGGTGGAAGCCATTCACGCCCGGGTGCACGGCCGCATCGACACCGCCCTCAACCGCGGGCGCTGCGGCCTTTGGGACTGGGATCTGGCGCGGGGCCGCATCTACTGGTCGGCCTCGATGTATGCCATGCTCGACATGCAGGCACAGTCGGAGTTCATGTCGTTCGGCGACATCAACGCCTTGGTCCATCCTCAGGACGGCGACCTTTCGCGATTGGCAGAGATCGTCGCTTCGTCGCGGACGAGTACGATCGACCACGTCTTCAGGTTGCGGAACGTACGGGGCGAATGGGTTTGGTTGCGGGCGCGCGCCGAATTGGTGCGTGAGGGAAGCGGTTCCGAACTGCACCTTGTCGGGATCGCGGTCGACATCTCCGACGAGAAGAAACTGGCCGAGCGCAACGCCACGGCCGACGTTCGGCTGCGTGACGCGATCGAAGCCGTTTCGGAAGCTTTCGTGCTTTGGGATGCCGACAACCGTCTCGTGACCTGCAATTCGAAGTTCCTGGCCCTCCACGAACTCGCGCCGGAGAAGGTCCGGAGCGGCGTCTCCTACGCGCAACTCATCGCCAACGCCACGCCGCCCCTGATCGGCACGCAGATTTCGCTCGGCGAGAACCCACGCGGCGGGGCACGCTCCTACGAGGCACAGCTCGGCGACGGCCGTTGGCTCCAGATCAACGAGCGCCGCACCAAGGACGGCGGTTACGTTTCGGTCGGCACCGACATCACGACGCTGAAGCGGCACGAAGAACAGCTGATGGACTCCGAGCGCCGGCTGATGGCCACCATCGCGGATCTGCGCCGCTCGCGTCAGGCCCTCGAAGCCCAGGCGCAGCAGCTGGCCGAACTGGCCGACCGTCATGCCGAAAAGCAGGCCGAGGCGGAATCTGCCAATCTCGCCAAATCCGAATTCCTGGCCAATATGAGCCACGAATTGCGCACGCCGCTCAACGCCATCATCGGCTTCTCGGAGCTCATGAGCGCCGAGACCTTCGGCCCCCTGGGCTGCAGCAAGTATGTCGGCTACGCGGGCGACATCGGCACCAGCGGCCGTTATCTGCTCGAGGTGATCTCGGACGTCTTGGAGATGGCGCGGCTCGAATCCGGGCGGGTGCGGATCGAGCCACAGGCCGTCGACGCTTCCAAGCTCATGGACAGTGTCTTCGGTCAGATCCGGGAGCCCGCGGCCGACAAGACGATCACGCTGCTGGCCGACATCGACCCTCGTGCAGATTTGCAGGCCGACGGACGCGCACTGGAAAAGATCCTGTCGTCGCTGCTGAGCAACGCCGTGAAGTTCACGCCGGCCGGAGGCCAGATCGGTGTCCGGATGAGGCCTGCCCAGGGTGGCACCAACATCTTCGTGGAAGACACGGGCGTTGGGATCGCGCCCGCGGCTCTGGCCGCGATCGGTCGTCCTTTCGCGCAGGCCGGCACGACGATGAGCAACGGCATGAAGGGGTCGGGGCTGGGCCTCGCCATTGCGCGGTCGCTGGTCGAGATGCATCGCGGGTCACTGCGCATCCGTTCGCGGGTCGGCAAGGGAACGGTGGTCATGATCCACCTTCCGGCTGCCGCTCCCACACCGGCGGATGTCGCGGTGATGCCCCGCCTCGCCTATTCGCGACCGAATCGTGTGACGACGGCTGCGCCGACGCAATCGCGACGCGCGCGCGTCGCTCAGGAATCCGTGGCCTAGAATCTGTTCAGCTCTCGAAGGCAACAGGATCATCGACCGTCATCGCGAGCATTCAGCAAGCGGATCGTGGCCGGATTCATCCTGGGTTCAAGGCTGGAATGCTCCGGCGCACCGCGCCTCGCGACGACGAGCGGTGAAGCTCGAGCTTCGACGACGATCTCCCAAGCTCTGGGCCGATTGCACGACGTAAGCCTTCAAGGCTCGCCTATCGTCTCCGGTTCTCGCAACACGGTCTCGAAGATGACGCGCACGGCCGAGCGGGTTTCGGCAAGGCTCCTTTCGAGGGTCGCAAAGTCCGGTAGGCCGGCGACCGCGACGAGCCTGCGCTTCAGTCCGCTCCCGGCCTTGTCGGGATCGAAGCGGCCATCGATCGCAAGCCGCATGATGTGGGTCACGCCCGCGTAGAGGCGCGATGCTTCGAGCAGCGCGACGCCATCTTCCGGCGCCAGGAGCCCCAGGGCAAGTGCCACGCCGAACGTCTCGGTCGTGCTCAATCCCAGAAGTGCGGGAGTGGCCGGGGCATGGCGCAGGACGAGGTACTGCGCCAGGAACTCGACGTCGAGCTGGGCGCCCGGCGCGAGTTTCAGGTCCCACGCGTCGCCGACCCCCTTGCCCGCGGTCACGAGCGCCCGCAACGCCAAGATCTCGTGGCCCGGCAAGGCGGGGCGTGGCCGCAGCAGTTGCTCCCGGATGATCGCATCGATCCGATGGCCGAGCGCCACGTCGCCCGCGATGACCCTCGCCCGTGTCAGGGCCATCCGCTCCCAGGTCTCGGCCTCGTCGGATTGATAGCGCATAAAACCGCGGAACTGCGTCGCGAGCGGGCCTTGGTTGCCCGAAGGCCGTAGTCGCATGTCGACGTCGTAAAGCGTGCCGCGCCGCGTCGCCACGGTCAGGGCCGCGATGAGCCGCTGAGATAGACGCGTGTAGTAACGGGGTGCCGCGAGCGGCCGGGGGCCGTCGCTGTCGGGGTGCTCGGGATCGAAGTCATAGATGATGAGGAGATCGAGGTCGGAGACGGCCGTCATCTCGCGCGACCCGAGCTTGCCCATGGCAACCACCGCCAGGGCGCCGCCAGGGACGCAGCCGTGCTCGACTTCGAAATCGCCCGCCACCTGGCCCAGGAGTGCGCGAACGATGGCGCCTGCCAGATCCGCATAGTGTTGGCCCGCTCGGGCCGGTTCCTCGGATCCAGCCAACAGGCGCAACCCGATCAGGAACTGCTCCTCGCGGGCGATATCCCGCGCCCGATCCAGCACCTCTTCGGTACGGCCAAGGCCACCGACATCATGCCGGGAGGCCGGACTCGGCGACGCCACGCGGGCCTGGATCTCCTCGGGCGTCATGCTGCGTCCGGTCGGATCGATCGCGGCGTCGAGAAGATGGGGACGGCTCGTCACGGTCGCGGCGAGCCGCGGCGCCACGCCGAGTATGTCGGCGAAGAGTTGGCGCAGCGCCGCATTCGACTTCAGGATGCTGAACAGCTCGACGGCCGCCGGCATGCGGCCGAGCGCCGTATCGAACCCGGCCAGCGCCGCGTCGGGATCGCCGGACCCCGAGAAGGCGGACAGCAACGCCGGAATGAGGTCCGTCAGCACCGCGCGGGCGCGGGCGCCGCGAACGGCCGGCCGGCGCCCGAAATGCCAGCCCCTGACGGTCTCGACCGCTTCTGCGGGCCTCGAGAAGCCTAGCCCGCGAAGAGTCTCGACCGTGTCGGGGTCGATGGCCTCACCCGAGAAGACGAGATTGCCGGTCGTGGCGTCGAGGCCCGGCGCCTGTTCGAAGAGCCTTGCGTAATGAGCCTCGACCACCCGCATCTGCTTCAGCAGATCGGCTTCGAGCCCGGCATCATCGTCGTAGCCGGCGAACAGGGCAAACTGTGCCAGGGCATCGGCGTCGACCGGCAGTCGCTGGGTCTGTTCGTCGGCGATCATCTGGAGGCGATGTTCGATGCGCCGCAGCAAACGATACGCGGCCGTGAGCTCCGAGACCGCCGCAGCATCGATCCATCCGTCGGCCTGCAGTTCGGACAGCATGTCGAGGGTCGCGGCCCCCCTGAGGTTCGGGCGGCGCCCGCCGAAGATGAGCTGCTGGGTCTGGACGAAGAACTCGATCTCGCGGATGCCGCCTCGTCCGAGCTTGACGTCGTGCCCCGGCACGGTGACTTCGGCATGGCCGCGAAAGGCATGGATCTGCCGTTTCATCGCGTGGACATCGGCGATGGCCGCGTAGTCGAAATATTTGCGCCAGATGAAGGGCGCGAGTTCACGCAGGAAGGTCTCACCGAGCGCGAGATCTCCCGCCACCGGCCGCGCCTTGATGAAAGCCGCACGCTCCCAGTTCTGGCCCAAAGACTCGTAGTAGGCGAACGCGGCCGGCACCGAGATCGCAATCGCGGTGGAGCCGGGGTCGGGACGCAGCCTGAGATCCACGCGCAACACGTAGCCGTCCGCGGTACGTTCCCCGAGAAGCTTGACCAGACCCTGCGTGATCCGCACGTAGAACGGAGCCGGTGCGACGCCCGGGGTCAGGACGGACGCGGTCGGGTCGTAGACCACCACGAGATCGACATCGCTCGAATAGTTGAGTTCGCGGCCGCCCCCTTTGCCGAGCATCAGCACCGCGATCCCGCACTTGATCCCGATGTCGCGGTGACGTTGCAGGATCTTGCCCGCCTTAACGGCATCGCGCAGCAGGGCCGCGAGCGCCGACGCCACGGCCCGGTCGGCGAAGCGCGTCAGGGCGTCGACGACGCGATCGAGGTCCCAGACGCCGCCGAGGTCGGCCATGGCGACGAGCAACGCCACTTCGGCCTTCGCGTTCCGCAGGACCGGCATGGCATCGGCAGCCGCCGGCGCGGCGTCGCATCCCGACTCCAAACGATCGAGGACCTGTGCCAAGGCGGCCGCGGGTGACGAAGCGAGCAGACGGAGGAGCCGGTCCGAGTCCTGCGCGGCGAGCCGCCACAGATAGGGCGAATGATCGGCCAGCGCCGCCAAGAGGGCCGCGACTCGAGGCTTGTCGACTTCCGCCCGGAGCGGGTGCTCCGGCGCAAGGCTTCTCCGCCAGTCGGCAAGCCGCTCTCTTGCGAGATCCGGCCTGGATAGCTTTGGGGCACGCACCAAGGCATCGGCCAGACACTCGGCCCCGCCCGGTCCCGTCACGGCGCGCCGTGGGTCAGCAGTGCCGCGGGCTGACCCTCCTTGAAGGCGACGCTTGGCCGTTCCACCCGCGGCGAGCCTGCAGGCAGGGTCAAGACGACTCTCAGGCCCGGTTCGTTGTCTTCCACACTCACGTCGCCGCCGTGGAGGCGGGCGATGGCGGCTGCCAGCGAAAGCCCCAATCCGGATCCCGGTCGCGAGCGGGATCCTTCGAGGCGGACGAACCTGTCGAGCACCCGGCCGCGGTCGGCCACCGCGATGCCGGGGCCGCGATCCGCCACCGAGATCTCGACGCGGCCATCGGTTCCTCTGGCGGCGATCGAGATGGGGGCCGCCGCCGCGCCTTGTGCCGCCGAACCGTACTTCAGCGCGTTGTCGATGAGATTGGCCAAGGCCTGCCCCAGAAGCTCGCGGTTGAAAGTCGCATGCAGGCCCGGCTCGACGCTGGTGAGGAGCACCGTCCCGGCCTCTTCGGCAACGGGCTCGTAGAGTTCCACGACGTCCTCGAGCACGGCCCCGACATCGCCTTCGACCAACTGTTCCCGGCCGGTGCCGGCCTCGGCGCGCGCGATCATCAGCAGCGCGTTGAAGACGGCGATCAGCCCATCGGCCTCCGCGATGACCTTTTCCAGGGCGTTCCGCTGACGAACCACATCGTCGCGACCCCGCAAGGCCTCCTCGGCCCCGTTGCGCAAGCGTGTCAGCGGCGTTCGGAGGTCGTGCGCGATATTGTCCGAAACCTCCTGGACGCCCGTCATCAGGTCTCCGATGCGGGCGATCATGGCGTTCAGGTTCTCGGCAAGGCGATCGAACTCGTCGCCGGTGCCGGCCAAAGGAAGCCGGCCCGACATGTCGCCCGCCATGATCGATTTCGCGCTGGCGTTCATGGCGTCGACGCGGCGCAGGATCTTGAGGGACACCAGGAGGCCGCAGACCACGCCGACGAGCATCAGCCAGAACAGCGAGCTGAAGAGCGCGTGAATCATGACGTTGCGCAGGTTCTCCCGCTCCTCCAGATCGCGCCCGACGAGGAGCCGGAAACCGCTCGGCAGAAGGAAGACGCGGGCCAGGGCGAGATGGGCCGGACGGGCATCGTTCTGCCGTTCGTAGGGGGTCTCGACGAGGCCGGGGCGATCGATCACGCCGGGCGGAAGCGTCGCGACATTGCCGGCCAGAGGCTCTCCCGCGAAGTTCGTGACCAGGTAGAGCGAAGAGCCCGGTTGCTGGGTGCGTCGCTCGACCGTTGTCACGAGCTGGCGGATACCGCCCGAGTCATATTGCTCGGCGAGGCCCGTGATCTCGGCCTCGATGGTCTGGCCGATCTGCGCGTCGAGCAGCGCGTTGACGTTCCAATCGATCCCGCTCAGCACCACGCCGGCTCCGACCGCGAAGATCAGCAGATAGGCCAGCGACAGCTTGAAGGCCGTCGTCCGGAACAGTTTACCGATGATGGTCACGGATCATGTAACCGGCCCCACGGATCGTATGGAGCAGAGGCGCGTCCGAACCCTTGTCGATCTTGGATCGCAGCCGCGAGATATGCACGTCGATGACATTGGTCTGGGGATCGAAATGGTAGTCCCAGACATGTTCGAGCAGCATGGTGCGGGTCACGACCTGGCCGGCGTTCTTCATCAGGTATTCGAGCAGGCGGAACTCCCGCGGCTGGACCAGAACGTCCTTGCCGGAGAGCGAGACCTTATGGGCAAGCCGATCGAGCTCCAAAGGGCCCACCCGATAGGTGGTTGGCTCTCCTGATTCGAGCGGCTTCCGACGGGCCAGGATCTCGACGCGCGCCAAGAGCTCGGAAAAAGCGTAGGGCTTCGGCAGGTAATCGTCACCGCCGGCCCTCAGGCCTTTGACACGGTCATCGACCTGTCCGAGCGCCGACAGGATCAGGACCGGCGTTTCGATCTTCTGCGCACGAAGGCCGCCGATCAACGAAAGACCGTCGAGCTTCGGCAGCATGCGGTCCACCACCAGGACGTCATAGGCGCCGTCCTGGGCCATGGCGTAACCTTGCAACCCATCGCTCGCGACATCGGCCGCGTGCCCGGCTTCCGAGAACGCCTTGGCGAGGTAACTCGAAGCCTCCGCGTCGTCCTCGATCACCAGGATGCGCATAGCGAACCTTCCTCCTCGTCACGGCTCCAGGCGACCGCATAAGCAGACTTTAACAAGCTTGCGCACCCTCAAGGTTCGAAGCAGCATTGATTCTGCTTCAGAAAAGGCAAATCAGTCGTGGCTGTCGCCACGCGAGGCTGCCGAGGTTCATGCGAACGGCAGGACGAGCCTTGAGACCCGACCTGCCGCTATTACCGTCGGTCCCGCACGGACGGGGGCGATTGCCGTGGGGATCGAGGCAATCCTTGTCGCGGATCAGCCGGCGCTCTGTGTGGCGAGCGCGACGTAGCGAACGTTGTCGCCCGTCTTGACCCGGAGCAACACGGCCTTGCGGCCATCCTTCTTCGCATCCGCCAAGGCGGCCGACACCTCGGAGGGACGCGACACGCTCTTGCCGGCCGCCTCGAGGATGACGTCGCCGGTGCTGAGGCCCTTCTGGGCCGCGATGCCTTCCGGATCGATATCCGCAACCACGACACCGTCTTTGCCGGCACCCGCGACCGACGAGGCGGGGGCGAGCGTCAGACCGAGGCTGGCGAGTTGCGACCGCTCGTTCTGGACGGGCGTCGGGTCCGCCTTGGCCTGCTGATCGTTCGGCAGGGTGCCGAGCGTCACGTCGACGGTCTCCTGGCTACCCTCGTGCCAGACCGTCAGCTCGACCTTCTTGTCCGGACCCATGCCGGCGATCTTGCGTGACAGTTCCTTGGGGCCGTCCACCGCCTCGTTGTTGACCGCCGTGATCACGTCACCCGACTTGATCCCCGCGTCGCCGGCCGGCGATCCCTTCTGCGGCTCGGCGACGAGCGCGCCCTTGGTGTCCTTCAGGCCGAGAGAATCGGCGATGTCGGCCGTCACGGGCTGGATCTGGATGCCGAGCCAGCCGCGCGCCACCATCCCCTTGTCCTTGAGCTCCTGGATCACGCCCTTGGCGACTTCGGTCGGGATCGCGAAGCCGATGCCGACGCTGCCGCCCGACGGCGAGAAGATCGCGGTGTTGATGCCGACGACCTGCCCCTCGGTGTTGAAGGTCGGGCCGCCCGAGTTGCCGCGGTTGACCGGGGCATCGATCTGCAGGAAGTCGTCGTAGGGTCCCGCGCCGATGTCGCGGCCGCGAGCCGAAACGATGCCGGCCGTCACGGTCCCGCCGAGGCCGAACGGGTTGCCGACCGCAATCACCCAATCGCCGACACGCGGCACGGTGCTGCCCCATTGGACATAGGGATAGTTCGATCCGCTCTTGAGCTTCAGCAGAGCAAGATCGGTCTTCTTGTCGGTACCGACGACGGTCGCGGGGATGGTCCGGCCGTCCTGCATCGAGACCTGCACGTCGGTCGCGTTCTCGACCACGTGGTTGTTGGTGACGATGTAGCCGTCCGACGAGATCAGGAAGCCTGAGCCTTGAGCCATGCCGACGCGGGGATGGTCATGCGGCATCGCACCGCCGTGCTGCTGCTGCTCGAACTGGTGAAAGAAGCGCTCCAGGGGATCGCCCTTCGGAATGTTGGGCATCGGCGAGGACTGCTGCCCGGAATCGTCGTCCGACGAGTTGTCGACCATCTTGACCTTGACCGAAACGACGGCCGGGGTGACTCGGTCGACGACATCGGCGAACGAGCCGGGTGCGATCTGCGAAGGGGCGGGCTGACCCGTGATCTGGGCGGCGTGAGCCGGATAGCTCGACATCAGGCTCGGGGCGACGAAGGTGCCTCCGAGCGCGGCGACGGCCACTGCACCGAGAAGCGCGGTACGGATGGTCGGGCGCTGGGTCATGTGAAAACTCCTCGTGATCGGGCGGCGCAGCGTCTGGCCGTCTCCATGAGGAGAAAATGGATGACGGCACCTTACGTTGCTATGTCGGCAGGATGAATTCTTGTTTAGGTTCCACAAAGCCGGTCAACGCCGAGCCGTTGCAGTCCGACAGAGCCACGTCGACCCGCGAACCGGACCGGCTACTCATCACCTCGTTCGCGATGCATGGCGCGGACCCCGAATCAGCGCCCGGCGTCTTCCATCAAGGCGTCGAGCCTCGCCTGCTCGGCCGACGTCAGGGGTCTGCGAACCTCCTCGTCGCGCTTGCGGAGCAGCAATGCGGCGCCGCCGAGAGCGACGACCAGAAACGGCGTCCCCCACAACAGCAGCGTCGAGGCCTCGAAGGGCGGCTTCAACAGAACGAAATCGCCGTAGCGCTGCACGAGAAAGGCGCGGATCCGGTCGTCGGTATCGCCGGCCTGCAGCCGTTCGCGCACGATCATCCGCAGGTCCTTGGCCAGGGGAGCAGCCGAATCGTCGATCGACTGGTTCTGGCATACGAGGCACCTGAGCCCTGCCGATATGTCGCGGGCTCGCGTCTCGAGGATCGGGTTCGACAGGACTTCGTCAGGCTCCACCGCGCGCACCGAAGCGGTCCCGACCAGGAACGCGAAAGCCGCAGCGAAAACGCGCGCGCCGGGCGTCATTCGGCGGCCGTCGGCAGCACGGGCGGACCGATGCGGACGCGGCGCGACCGGAACGCGACCCCGATGCGCAGGCGGCGGTCGGACAGCGACATCGCCCCGCCGCAGGCCATGACCAGGGCTCCGAGCCAGATCAGCGACACCAGGGGCTTCCAGAACATGCGCGTGTCGATGGTGCCGTCCCCATGCGCGTCGCCCAGGCTGATATAGACCTGGCCCAGCCCCAAGGTCACGATCCCGGCTTCGGCCACGTTCTGCTGCCTGGTCGGGAAGAACCGCTTCGAGGGCGCCGCGGTCGCCACGACTCGGCCGCCCTGCCGGATCTCGGCCCCGACCACGGTCTCGGTGTAGTTCGGGCCGGGATGCGGCGTGATCGACGTGATCACCACCTCGTAGGGACCCAGAGCCACGGGTTGGCCCGGCTTGGGCGCGACGATCCGCTCGGCCCCCCAGCCGGTGGCGGCCAGCCCGAGCAGCGTCACCCCGAGACCGGCATGTGCGATGGCGGTTCCCCAGGCCGAACGCGGCAGACCCTTGGCTCGGCCGAGCATCGCGGCGAGCGGCATGGCTTTAGGGCGGATCCGCAGGGCCACATCGGTCACGGCGCCGATGATGATGTAGACGGCGAGGCCGACGCCGAGCGGCGCCAGCACCGGTCCGCCATGCCGCAGCGCGAGCCCCACGACCGCCACGGCGAAGCCGACACCCGCCGCCGCCATGAGGCGCTGGGCGGCTCCGAGCAGGTCGCCGCGTTTCCAGGCCAGGGCCGGACCGATCGGGACGGCCAGGAGCAGCGGGATGAACAGCGGGCCGAAGGTGAGGTTGAAGAAGGGCGCGCCGACCGAGATCTTCTGGCCCGTCGTGGCTTCGAGCGCCAGCGGATACAGCGTTCCGACCAGCACCGTGGCGCAGGCCGCGGAGAGGAAGAGGTTGTTGAACACGAGGGCGCCTTCGCGCGAGACCGGGGCGAAGAGCCCCCCTGCCCTGAGGCTCGGCGCTCGCCAGGCATAGAGCGCGAAGGAACCGCCGATGAAGACCGCGAGGATCAACAGGATGAAAACGCCGCGTCTCGGATCGTTGGCGAAGCTGTGAACCGAGGTCAACACGCCCGAACGGACCAGGAACGTACCGAGGAGCGACAGCGAGAAGGTCACGATCGCGAGAAAGATCGTCCAGATCTTCAGGGCTTCGCGCTTCTCCATGACGCTGGTGCAGTGGAGCAGGGCCGTTCCGGCGAGCCAAGGCATCAGGGACGCGTTCTCGACCGGATCCCAGAACCAGAACCCGCCCCAGCCCAGCGTGTAATAGGCCCAGTAGGACCCCATGGCGAT
>CAXUOD010000104.1:0-371 GCA_964252585.1 uncultured Lichenihabitans sp.
ATCGGAGAGGACGATTTCATCGCGAGCGTCGCGGACGCGCTGCAATTCATCGCGGTCTACCATCCGCCGAGCTTCGTCAAGGCGCTGACGGCGGCGCATGCCGACGAGGCCGGTCCGGCCGCCAGGGATGCGATCCGCCAGATCCTCGTCAATTCCCGCATGGCGGCCTTCGGCCGCCGTCCCCGCTGCCAGGGCACGGGCGTGGTCAACGCCTTCGGCAACATCGGCATGGGGGCGAGGCTCGACCGTGGAGAGGGTGGATCGACGCCCCTTCGGCTGGCATCGCGTGTCCAATTGTACAAGGTCGGCGAGGCGCGTCGAGGGCGACCCGTCGCCATCCGGGCGGCCCGGCCCGGAAAATCGGAGCGACC
>CAXUOD010000104.1:381-18551 GCA_964252585.1 uncultured Lichenihabitans sp.
CAGGACACGGGCGTGGTCAACGCCTTCGTCAAGATCGGCATGGGGGCGAGGATCGACAGCCGGAGGACCCTGCAGGAGATCGTGGACGAAGGCGTCCGGCGCGCCTATTCCGACCCCGACAACCCGCTGCGCGCCTCCATGGTGCGAGACCCGCTGGGCGACCGCCGCAACACGGGCGACAATACGCCGGCCGTGGTCCATGCCGAGATGGTAGCGGGCGACGCCGTGACCGTGACCGTGGCCGCGAAAGGGGGCGGGTCCGAGAACAAGTCCCGCTTCACCAATCTCGCGCCAGCCGCCTCGGTGGCCGATTGGGTGGTGTCCACGGTCGAGACGCTGGGCGCCGGGTGGTGCCCGCCGGGACTGCTCGGCATCGGGGTCGGCGGCTCGGCCGAGAAAAGCATGGTGCTGGCCAAGGAAGCGCTGCTGGAATCGATCGACATGCCGGCACTGCTGCGCCGGGGTCCTTCGTCGAAGGTCGAGGAACTGCGTATCGAGATCTTCGACCGGGTCAACGCGCTCGGCATCGGGGCCCAGGGGCTCGGCGGCCTCACGACGGTGGTGGACGTGAAGGTGCGGTCCATGCCCTGCCATGCGGCGTCGAAGCCCGTCGGGCTGATCCCGCAATGCGCGGCGGACCGCTACACCACGTTCACGCTCGACGGCTCCGGTCCCGCCACGTTCACGCCGCCCGATCCCTCGCTCTGGCCCGACCTTGGGGAAGGCGACACGGTGCGGGCCCGGCGCGTCGACCTCGACAGGCTCACGCGCCAGGAGGTCGCGACCTGGCGGGCCGGCGAAACCCTGCTGCTGTCCGGCCGCATGCTGACCGGCCGCGATGCGGCTCACAAGCGCATGAGCGAGATGATGGCGCGCGGCGAGCCTCTGCCGGTCGACCTGCGGGACCGCGCCATCTACTACGTCGGACCGGTCGACGCGGTGCGCGACGAAGCCGTCGGTCCTGCCGGACCAACCACCTCCACCCGCATGGACGCCTTCGTCGACCCGCTTCTGGAGCGCACCGGGCTGCTCGTGATGATCGGCAAGGCCGAGCGCGGGGCTGCGACCGTGGAGTCCATCGCCCGACACGGGGCAGCCTACCTGATCGCGGTCGGCGGTGCGGCCTATCTGGTTTCCAAGGCGGTCAAATCCGCGCGGGTGCTGGCTTTCGCCGACCTCGGCATGGAGGCCATCCATGAATTCGTCGTGCAGGACATGCCGGTGACGGTTGCCGTGGACAGCTCGGGGACGGCCGTCCATCGCACCGGACCCGCATCGTGGCGCAGGCCCCCTGTCGTCAGGGTACCGGTCTCGACGCGGGTCTGAGAGTTGCCGGTCGGTCCGCGGCTCGGAGAGGTTCGCTACCCAGCGTCTGGGGCAGCCTGCGGGTGTCCGGTCTGACCTGTGCGGCGCGCGTCCAACAGCGTCGAAAGGAACTGTACGACAGCAGCGCGATCCCGATCAGCAATCGCGTTCCATCGCTTGGTATTCGACTCGGCTGATGCCGCGGACTTACAGCGGCGATCGATGTCTTGGGCCCATCCGGCAATGCGTTCTGCAGCTGTTTCCGGATGGGCAGGATCGATATAGAGCCCCGATGCGCCCAACACCTCCCGGAAGACGGGCTGGTCCGGCGCAATAACCTGCAACCCGGCATATTGCGCTTCGATGAGAGGCAATCCGAGACCTTCGTCATGCGACGTGCAGATCAGAGCATCGAAGCTCGAGATAGAGGCGCACGCCTCCTCGTCGGTGAGGAATCCCAAAAGCTTCACGTGAGGCAACCTGCCGAGCGCCTCGAAGTCTCCCCCCCAACCGGATCGTCCGATCACATGGAGCTCAACCTTCCTTTGCATCCGCTCACCCAATTGCTGGACGATGGCCGCGGCTGCGAGCAAGTTCTTGCGTGGCTCGACAGTTCCAATCGCGCCGAGGACGAGGCGAGTGTCGTCCCGTCTCACCGTGACGCTTGGTGAAAGGCCGAAAACGTTGCGGACCCTTGGGCGGTAGGGAAGGATCACGGCGTCGGCTCTCACGTAGGGCGCGAGCGCTCTGCCGGTCGTCAGGCTGTTGACCAGGAAGTACCGCAATCGTCTGATCGCCAAGCGAAACGGCAAGGACATGTAGATCCTTGCCGCGCGATTGAGATCATCGTTTCTGGTGATCAAAAACATGTCGTGAACATACATGACGCATTGTTCGCGGGATAACGTGGCAAGTGGCGAGGGCGGGTATCCCGAGAAAGCCCACAGGGTCCGTGGATGTGACAGGAGGGAAAGCGGCAACCTGATCATTTGCGCCGCGGCGATCGACAACCTGCTCGCACCAGGGCCCTCCACGGCGACGACCGGAAGTGGGCTCAGCGCCTCCGAAGAGAAGAGCTCTTCCGTGATCCTCTCGATGCCGGAGGCTCTCCGCCCGACATGGGTGCGGTCTACCATCAAGACCGGGGATCGCTTCATGCCGGCTTATCCGCTTGTAGGCTCAAGGTCGGGCGATGCTCCCCGACAGATCGAATGAGACAGCCGCGACCTAGTTTGCGTCGCTCGATGGCTCCGGGATGCGGCAGTGGAACCCAAACCGCTTCGGCCAGTCGCATCGCGAGGCAAGCTGTGGACGGGTCACGACTGGCCTTGCGTCGAAGGCGTCCTTACGTCAGGCGTCTCGGCTGGCCACGTCTAATCCTATGATCCACAAGAACCGCCAAGAATTGATCAAGTACCGCCGAAACAGCCGGCGCGGCTCGAGCGCCAATCTCCAAGCCCACTCCATGCCAGCCCTACGAAAAATGATCGGCGCTCTCATCTTCGTTCCGGCAAAGAAATCCAGTCCGGCACCAAAGTTGAGGACGTAGCAGTCACCGATGATGACTCGATGTTGATCCGTCCAGACTTCGGATTTCGGCGAGCCCAATCCGAAGAACAGGTGGGTCGTGCGGTGCCGGAGTATGTCCCGGGCCAGGTCGGCCGAATAGACCTTGTCCGTGTCGAAGCCATGAGCCGGCACACGCATACATAGGGATGAGTCCGAGAATCCGCGTCGAATCATCTCGGCTCGAATTCCGGCCGACGTCTCGTCGGATCCGACGACGAAGAACAGCCGATGGACGTCCGGTTTCACGCCATCCAGGATCCGACCACATAGATCCGACCCTGTCACGCGGCCCGGCAGCAACATGCCTCGCAGCTTGGCGTAGAGATAGACGGGCGTGCCATCGGCGGTGATCACCCAGGCGTGGCTGTAGGCCTGTCTCAAGGCGGCATTCTCCGCCAAGTGTACCACATGGTCGGTGTTCGCGGTGGCCATCACCCGAGGGCCTTCGCCCGCAGGCACTTCCTTCTCGACGACCGTATGCGCCAGCTCCAACTCTCCGGCCAAACTAAATTTCAGTCCCAAGACACGGTCAGTCATGTCTGCTCCCGCAGCGAGGCAAAACAAAGCGTCTGCGTCGTGATTTTAAAGATTGATATCGACATCGCTACCAGCATGCCGCATGAGCGCGACGTACGCTGGTAAAGTACTATTCAATCCATATAGTTCCTCAGGCTGTTGCTTTGATGACCAACGGGGCGCACGTAATTTCTGCCGAACTGGATCTCTTTCTTGTAAACTTCCAAAGATGAACCACATCACCGCGGCGGTTTTGATCGTAAGTAGGGCAAAACTCACCATCATGTTGAGCGCTATATAGATGCACACAGCATGCGTGTAACGGGTTTTGTCAGGCCGATTTTCGGAAGCCGTTACGACAATAGCCGCCCACAGCGCAACGACGACGAAAATGGATTGCGTGGTGATGAGGTAGGCGATCCCGCTATCGACCGCCTTCGACATGAACTTGTCGGAAAGGCCGAGAAACTCCGCAGACTCATAGTTGGACAGGAGATAGACCGTGTGCGCAATCCGTCCCGGAAAATCATCCCCCCCCGGCTCGAAGTGACCGATGGCCACAAGCACGAAGGCCAAAGCCAGAACACCGGGGATGTAAAGGAGCGCACTATTCCTCGGCAGGCGCGGCGCCAGGTAGCAGCACAAGATCATGGGAGGTGTAGAGGCCATCGCGAGGCGACCGTCGCATCCGATGATGGCCAGCGCAGTCGAGATGACAAGAAACCACCGCGCCTTCCAGCCGATCTCGTCGAAACAGGCACACAGGAAAGCGACAATCACCATGCAATAATTGCCGAGCGAGACCGGCTCGAGAAAAATGGAGGACAGCCTGTGCAGCTCTATCAGGGCAAAGAACCGATCGTCTGGCCGAGTTGCGCTCACGAACAGAGTCGAGTCCTTGTTCCAGAAGTCTTCAGCGCTGTATCCTCGAGTATTGATATAATAATCCATGATTTTGAAGATGTCGGCGTAAAGCTGCGTATCGATTGCCTCGAGCAGCAAAAAAACCAGCATCAAGATCTGAACTGCGACGACGACCCGGACGAGTCGGCGAGGGTCGAAGGTCATACCCAGAACAACGAAGGTAGGTATGATCATGACATCGCGAAGATACTTCACATCGAAGGTTTGGTAGGCGATGCATCGCACGATGGCGAAGCCGACAAACAGGCCAAGGAGCGCGTACCAGGTCGCCATCTGAGGTTTGTAGTTCGTCAAGGCGACGGCATGCGCCGAGGCCACAAAGAAAACCTCGGCCGCGATCACCGGCGCGGAAGTCAGCCCGGTCACGTTGCCGTTGACGAAGGCGAGGACCGCGTTGAAGCTGACGGCCCCGAACACGATCAGACCCGGTATCCACTGCAGTTTGACCGGGCCGGCCACCTCTCGGGTCCTGATGGCAAGCGCGCTCATGGACCCGCCCGCAATCCACGAGGATAATGATTTACGACAGGTTCTGGCGACGGCATGCCGCAGGGCGCGAGTTGCGCAAGCGCATTTTGGTAGGTTGCGGCGCTCAGATGCGAACGCAAATGATCCCTAAGCCGTGCTGCCTTGGCCTGAGCTGCCGGGACATCCGACCGAACGGAACGGAGTTGGCTCGCGGCATGCTCGATGGACGGCTCCGCCCAGACCGCATTCGTGAGCCCTTGAAACGATAAGTGGGAGTCCTGAACAGGAACCAGCTTAGGATCGACCAAGAAACACAGATCCGGCCGGCAGAAATCCATATTGCCCGACCAGCCGGTCGCAACCAACGGAACTCCCGCAATGACCGCCTCCGCGAGTGTAAGACCGAAGCCTTCGGATCGATGCAAGGACAGATAAGCGTCGGCGGAGTAGATGAAACGTGCAAGGCGCCCCTCGTCCCAGATCTCGTCGACGAGCCGGATGTTCTTGGAGTCCCCGATGGCTTCGACCAGCTTCTGGCGATCGACAGGATAGCGGTCGCCGTCCCCGACTTTCAAGACGAGTTCCGCCGAGGCGTCATTGCCGAAGGCCTGCCGAAAAGCCCTGATCGATGCGACAGGGTTCTTGCGCTCGAACGACGAGCCGAAGTTGAAGACGCTGACGACCCGGAACAGCCCGTCGTGGTGGGATTTCTCGTCGCGGATTCCTACATCGTCCATCGTCAACGGATGCGGCACGACGACCACAGGCTTATCGGTATGTTGCTGGACGGCCCGCCTGCAGAAGGTCGACGGAACCAACACCGCGTCCACGAGGTCCATCGCTGCGATCCATTCGCGCGGCAGCACTTCCAGTTCCCAAGCCCAGTAGCCGATGTTGTAGCCGCGCCAGAAGCGCACGGGGTTTGCTCTTATGATCCCGGGGATCAGCATCGGCGGATTGAGATGATAGATCGAAGCCTCGGTCCTGCTCGCATCACCCGTGAAGTCGCCGGGTGGCAGGCCATCGTCGCTCTGATAGAGCTTGGCGACGTTCGCGCCCGATACACGATAGCCAGATTGCGAGAGCACCTTCGCGCAGAGCCGTGCTGATTTTCCCAAGCCCGAAGCTGAACTCAACAGGCCGACGACTCGGATCTCCCGCAACGGATCGGGCAAGCAATGGCCGGCCGCGGCGGGAAACACCCGCGGTAACACCGTCTTGCGGAGGGCTCTTGCGGCTGGTGTGAGAAGCCTGCGCAGAGCGCGCTGTGGGGCTTTCAACATCGTCCGGTCCTAAGTCGCCGCAACATGGCGCAAGGCGCGCCTGTCATTGCGGCCCGCCGTACGGGACCTGTTGATGATGGTAGCGACGAGGCGGCTCGACAGCGCCTCGGACGTCGCCAAGGCCTGCTCGACGTCGTCGCTGGTTGTACGACCGTAATCTGTGACGAGGACGAACGCGTCGATCATCAAGGCTATGGCCTGGGGATCGACCGAGGTCAGTAAAGCCGGAAGATCGATCAGAATATATTGGTAGCTGTTTCGCGCCGTGACCAGCGCTCCCAACATGTTCCGGCCAGCCGGCAGATGGAAAGGATGTATCGGAACCGATTTCGTAGAACAACTCAACAGGTCGAAACCCAAGGTCGTCGCGCTCACGCATTGTTCGATCGGCGTTTGCTCGGCAAGATCGGCCAACCCATACTCGGCAACTGGCGCCAAGCTCCTCGACAATGCCGGGGAGGTGAAGTCGGCGTCGACCACCAGGACCTGGGCTCCTATCTCGACCAACAAACGGGCGAAATTGAAGCCCAGTGTCGACTTGCCCTCTCCTGGCCACGGAGAAACTATCCCCACCACGACGCCGTTGGTGCGCCGGCTGGACTGGTCCACGGCCAGCTTGAGGCTTAGCAGCGTCTGGGTGGCGGCGCACCACGGGCGACGCGCATCGAATAACGTCACCCACGAGCCTTGCGGCACACGGCCCAGCAGCTTGGCTTCCAGACGGGAGACCTGCAGTTCCTTGCCGTTCCTGACGACAAGGTTAGGCTGCTTCTTGAAAGGCAGGGACCCTGCAAAGGGCAGTCCGAGATCCCGGATCTGGCTCGGCCACCGGACCCGATGATCGGACATCTCTCGCCCGAACGCGAGCGCCACGCCAAGCACCAACCCACCGACGCTCGACAGGATCATGATCACCGTCGATTTAGGTGCGCTCTTCGAAAGCGAAGGCTCAGCGAAGGTCAGGAGGCGAGCTTCGGTGACGGGGAGCGATTGCTGCTGCAAGAACTGTGTCAACCGGCTATACCGGTTCTGCAACGCCTCGTAGTCTGCCGTCTGCGCGTTCGCTTCATCAGACATGGTACGAAGTTGAGCCATGGCACTGTCGTGCGTCAGCGTCGTCGAGACGTCGTCATTTGCCTTGAGCGGTTCCGCCGAACTTAGGCCTTTATTCGGAGGGACGCCGCCGTTGCCCAGGGCAGCTGCGGTGATTTGGCGACGATACAGTTCGACACGCAGAACCCCATCATCCGCCTGCCGTTTGACCTGATCGACCCGGGCCTTCATCCAGGCCTCGGTGCGTTGGTTCGCCAGGAGCCTGCCGTCCAATTGGTCGCGGATGTAGGCATCGGCGATCGCGTTGGCGATCTCGGCGGACTTGTCCGGGTTGGAGGTCGTGACGGCGATCTCGGCCAGGTAGCTGTGACCCGTGCGGGTCACTTTCGTCTTCAACAACAGCGTGTTGGCGGCGATCATGCGCCGCGCCTGGTTCGACAGTTCAACCTCGCGCTTATGGTTGACGAGCATCATCATGCGCTGGATGAGGCTAGGACCACCGCCCACAAACTCTGGATCAGCGACCAGGTTCAGCCGATCGACGACATCCGCTGCGAGCCGAAGCGATCTTACGATCTCCACCTGGCTTTCCACGACGGTGGGATCGATCAGCGGTTCCGACGTCACTTGCGATGGAGACGGAGGCGTTTGCTTGGTGTCGGTCACGAGGACAGCCGTGGATGTATATACGGCTGGCGTGACGGCGAGATACAGCAATGCCGCTAGAATGCAGGTGACCAGGCAAACGGCGATGAGGCGCCATCGCCGACGCAGGAACACTATCGAGGATCGGATATCCCAGCGCTCTTCCTGAGCTGAGCTTGTGAATGATCGCCCATGGGACAGCATTTCCGGCAGGACATTCATACTGCATCCTCTAACAAAACAGGGCAACCCACACGCAGTCGTTGATTATGGAATGTGGGTCATGCGATTGTTCAACGTGCGGGCTAAGCTGTATGACCTCCGAATCCACTCATTCGGAAGCTTTGCTACCATGCCCAGGTATCGTCGATGCGCCTAATGCCCAGCTTTGTGATGGGTTATAACGGAATGGCTCAATTTGTAAATGCGGATCGGCGTCTTAGAGAAGTTCATTCGAATATTCGCTGCGGGGGGGTGCGTTCGATGAGCGCCTTCTATGTCGAAAATCTAGCCTAATCGACTACAAACAGGGCAAAAAGAATTAAACTTGAAATTAGTTTCACTGAAACGTCACCCTGCGTTCATGAGTAGCGCAGCTCTACTGTATGTTGACACTTTGTCGCACCGCGGATACAGCGATGTAGAAGGCAAGTTTGTGAAGACCTTGCGGATCTCATTCTGGAACCAGAACGTTCAGCAACCTTCTTTAATGTTGTCAGGTCGGACGGCGGGACTGGAGGTCGCACGGACCCGCTGGCCCATGGCGCTTAGGGCATGATCGCTGTTATGGCCGTCCCGAGCTTGGTGATCTCTTCTGGATCACAGCCGCATGCGAGCCGGGTGCTCCGCGGCGGGTCGATCGTTATGGATGAACGTTGATGCCCGGCATGCTGCATGGAAGATGGGCCATGCGGATTGGATGTCCGCCTGTTCAGCGGTATGAGTTTTCGAAGCCTAACCCCTTCCGGCGCCTGGACCGGCGCCGTCGGGGCAAGATTAACGCTGACGAGGGCCTATGAAGCTAATAATGCTATCCGAAATCGCATCGGGCGTTGCAGCTCTCTTTGTGTGCTCTCTGTTCTCGTGCTCCGCATTGGCCGAGTACAAGATAGGGGCAGGCGACACTCTCAGTATCACTGTAGCGGGTCTTCCGGATCTCGCGACGAAATCTCGGGTGGATGTCGATGGCGACGCTTCGGTCCCACTCGTGGGACAGGTCTTTGTCGCTGGGTTGAGCGTTGCAGACGCTTTGGCAAAATTGCGGTCGGTATTGCCGTCGCGCGAATACCGGCGGCGGACCGAAGATGGGCGAGAGTACCCGGTCATCATCTCTCCCGACGAAGTCGGTCTGTCCGTGTTCGAATACCGGCCGATCTATCTCAACGGTGACGTGGCCCGTCCCGGGTCCGAGCTTTACCAGCCTAAAATGACTGTGAGGCAGGCGGTCGCTCTGGCGGGCGGATACGACGTGCTTCGCTACAAGTTGGACAACCCGTTCCTGCAATTATCGGATCTGACCAGCCAGTACAATAATCTGTGGATCGACTACGCCAAGCAGCAGGCGCTGGTGGCGCGGCTGCAGGCAGAACTCGAAGGAGCATCGGACGTGAGTAGCAAGGCCATCGCTTCCACCCCCATCGGGAGCGGTGTCGGTAATGACATCATTGCGAACGAACGCAAGCAGCTGGCGGTACGCAACGCCGACTTTGCCAAGGAGAAGAATTATCTCCGCGATGCGAGTGCCAAGGAAGCGGAGCGGGCCGGCGTTCTGAACGAACAACTTGGGAAGGAGCGGGATGGTGTCTCGGCGGACGCCGAGGATCTCCAACGCTACACCGACCTCTTCAAGAAAGGTGCGATCGCCCTGCCGTTGCTGGCCGATGCGCGCCGAACGGTGCTGCTGTCCTCGACAAGAGCGCTGCAGACCACGGCTGTTTTGGACTCGGTCGAGCTTGAAAAACAGGAGCTCTCCCGCAAGCTCGAGCATACGGATGACAATCACCGCATGTTGCTGCTGCAGGAGTTGCAAGCGGCCAATATCGAGCTGGCCAAGACGCACGCCCTCCTCCAGTCGGTCAGCGATAAGCTTCGTTACACCGGTATGGTCAAGTCGCAACTGGTCCGTGGCAATGACAGTCAGCCTAAAATCACCCTTGTCCGAGACGTTGACGGTCATCGGACCGAGACGATCATCGGCGTCGATTCAGAGTTGCAGCCCGGCGATACTATCGATATCGCGCTGCAGATCGACGATCCGGTCATCCCGGTTCAGTAGAGAGGGGATCGGCATCTGATGCCGATCGTCCATCGTGTTCCGCTAACTCTAGGCGAGTGACGCGAGGCCGAGCGATACGCGTGTCCCTGCTCTTTGTTGCGCGAGGTGGGCGAAGCGTCGGGCCGGTACCTGGTGCCGGCCGGGCTGGCATCGACACCGCCGCCGACGTCGAAGCAGCAGACCTCGGGTCGCTCTGGAGCACCTCGAGCACGCGATAGATTATGCCGGATCGTGGTTGAAACCGGAGCTTTACCGATCGTCACTGCGAGCCCCGTGTGGACCCAGGATCAAGCGGGGTCGCTTCGCTGCGTTCGCGATGACGATCTGTCATCCCCTGTGATCAAAACTGTTCGCCACACTCAAGATTTGGACGGCGGTTTGCCATCCTGACGCGAAGGCGTCGACACGCTTCAGAACTATTGGCCTCTGAGCCATTCATCGATGGCGCGATCTCGCTCTTTCTCGGCCTGAACGATCTTGTGCTCCGCAGCCGCGAGATCATCCGCGAGGAGCAGCCATAAGAGGCACACAAGAATGCCGTCAAAAAGCAGAAAGGCCATGAAGATTTCAAGGATCATGCCATCCTCTCCACTCAAGTTACAACGCGAACGGATCTGGCGATGTACGCTTAACCGTACGGGCCACCTAAGTCTACCCGTATGCCTCGCCCGATGATTGGGGGGCGCGCCGATCTTCTCAGCTTCATCGCGGCTGCCTCCCGGATCGATGCCAAATCCGACGTCCAGCGACAGGCTACTTTTGGAGGTAAACTCTGTAATCGTGGATGATGCACCCTTCCAGGTGAACGTAGGGCGAAACTCCGCCGGGATTTACGCTTTTGAGCACGGTGAGTCTCGTTTCATCGTCACACCTGGTTTTTACCTCGTCCGGTACTGTGTCCCACTGAAACGGCCTACCGTCCGGCATCGAACTACCATATTTCAAACGATCATGAGCATATTGCTCCTCGCTTATGCAGAACTTCTTGGCAATAGCTCCGAACTTGGCGCCTTTTTCATCGCATACAGCCGCAACGGGATAACTAGGCAATTGGGCGGCAAGTACCTCGACCTGAAAGGCCAGCAGAAGGACGGGAGTCAAGAGAAAGTTGCGCATGTAATACCACTATGTTCAATAGCCGGTCGGCCTTACTCCCTTCGGAATTTTGTCTTGCGTTTTTACAGGTTGTTGCTCTGTTTGGTGCCGTCGTCAAGCCTTAGATCTGAAGGTACGACTGAGGCTGTAACCTTCAAGGTCGAGCCGGCGAGCGTCGGCGGGCTTAGACACTATGATAGAATGCCTCATTGACGGAATGATGTCGCGCATCGTCGCCGCCACTTCGTAGCGTGGAGGTCGCACCGGACCTCGATCAGGGTCGCATCGGCGTCGCACTCTACTTCCATCCATGCGGGAATCGGAGCGTGTCTGCAGCGCTCATCGAACTGCCACCGTCGATCCCGCTGCTGCGCCCAAACTGCGGTGTCCTGACGCCAGCGCCCATTTTCAATCGCGATGGCCTCGCCACAGCATGACTTTTGCAGGATCCGCTCGGATCGCCGGAGACGCTCTGATGGGGGCCGACCCGTGCCCGTAACCTCTCCCGGCACTTTGGCCATTCCGCCAATTCGATCGGATAAGAAAGCAATACATTCACCCTTTCCAGGGAGACACGGTTCTATACAGCTTTAGCAAGTGTGATCTAATGTAAATCACCCTGATCCGTAACGTACTCTTTACATTTACGCAACATCCTTGCCTCAACATCCTCTGGGGTTAATAGTATGAAGAAAGAATCTGACGCTCACAAAGCAGTAACAATGCATCTTTCGCGCCGAACATTACTTGCTCATTCGCCATTACTATTTCTGAGAAGTGTAAAGGCAGCGGAAGCTGCTACTTGGAACTGGCAGTTTTTTGTAAACGTCAATTTTCAGGGACTGGAGGGCGGAGATACGGTGCCCGGTGTGATCGGGACCAACTACTTCGCTCCTTCCGCCTCTGATCTGTCTTACGTAAGCGCGCGTTGCAGTGGTGCGTCGCGGTTGCCCTTTCGTTGGGAGAGAATGCAGCCCACCATAGGAGGCGCGCTGGATCCAACCTATCTTTCGCAGATAATGACTGTGGCTATGTCCGCTGCCAGCTACGGTAGCACTGTAATTTTGGACTGTCACAACTATATGCATCGAACCGTAAATGGCAAAGACAGATACATCGATAATCCAGATGGAGTGCTAACACGGGCCCACTTGGCTGATCTTTGGCAGAAGATCGCAAAAGCCTTCGTCAATGTCCCAGGAATCAGTGGATACGATATCATGAACGAACCTCAGGGGCCGTTCGGATCAGGAGGATCGTCGGCGAATCTGGCAGCAGTCATGCAGGCGTCGGTAGACGCGATCAGCGCTGTAGATCGCAACAAAGCGATTTTTGTCGAAGGGAACGGCTGGTCGTCGGCCGAGCACTGGGTGCAAAACAACCCGAGCTATCCCCTCTATGACAAATACGACCGGATAGTTTACTCGGCGCATTGTTACCCTGATTATGACGCCTCCGGAACTCACTTCGACTATGCAAGCCAGATCTCACACAACATACCTACGACAATACTAGCGGATCGCTCTACGGGATTTGCGCAGTGGTTGTCGAGCAAAAAGCTTCGGGGGCATATCGGCGAGACGAATGTCGGCATAGACAACCCACTCTGGCTCGATACCCTGGATATCGGGCTCTCGTTTTGGATGAGCCATAACATACCGGTTAATCTTTGGTTGTACGGCGCGTATTTTGGGCAGAACCCGTATAATCTGTTTCCCTATGCAGGATCTCCATCTCTCCAGTGGAGCATCATCAAGAAGTATGTAGCTAAGTGACCGCAGGCATTCTCTAGCGAGCGGGATCGGCGGCGGTCGCCCGCACCGATCCCGCAGATGATCGACCTGCGTCGATCGCCCGGTGGCCGAAAAGGGCGCCAAGGTTCGCGGATGGTTTACGGCGCGGCACGGTCGCGCCCCGTTCAGCCGCCGACCGGGCCTGTCGCCGCGGTCGTTGCAGCCAACGTCGCCGGCTTTCGACCTTTTGGCACGAACCCCACGCTCGCGCCCTGAGACCGGAGGTCGATAGTGCGCCGCCTTTCTTCCTCGTGCCGGCTGGCGCGCCGGAACCCGAGAACCCTTTCGACGGAGACCCTCCGTTCGAGATGGTTCGGTGCACCGCCTCTAAGCAGGTGGGCCGCCTGTTCCAAACAGATGAGATCGTCTGTTTGGGCCGGACCGCTCTAGGAACACATCATTTGCAGGCCGACATTCGCAGCCGGGCGCAGAGCTCTTGGCAATGTCATGACGACGCTGCGCAGCTTGTCGACGATGTGGGACGGGAGAGGATTGAGCAGCCGGATCGCGGTCGCGTAGCTCAGCGCGCCCGCCACGACGGCCAATGCGACGCCATATCCTGCAGGAATTTCGGCCACGACGAGCCGTGCCGCCACCGCGCAGATTGCAGCGGCGGTGAGCAACTTGAGAAGGATCCCGACCGGCGTCGGGCATTGCAGGTCGCGGTACATGTACAACAAGACTGCACCGGCCAGCAGGATCTGTATGCCTCCACGCCCGAATGCAGCCGCGACCGGCCCGAAGGCCGGTACGATGGTCAGTCCCGCCACGATCGACAGCGCTGCGCCTACAACGGTGGTTCCGAGAAGAAACCGTGTCCGCTCGACCGCGATGAGGTAAATAGACGCGACCGACGCCGTGGCGCCGAGCGCCGAAGCGGTCAGGAGGATAGTAGCCGTAGGAACGGCCGATGAGAATGCTTCACCGTACATCAACGGCAGGAGCGTCGGAGCGACTGCTGCGGTGCCCAAGCAGGCGGGGAAGACCAGGAGTCCCATGAGGCTGACGCTCGTCTCGTAGACACGGCGAGCCTCCTCGGCTTCATTGCGCCCGAGATGGTCGGAGAGGCGGGGTAGAAGTGCCCCGGTCAGGAGCACCGGCCCCTGAGTGGCCAAGTTCGACATCGTCAAGCTGACGGTGAACAGGCCAACGGCGTGGCTGCCCCAACTGCGCTCCAGGAAAAACACTTCCATTCGAGACGCGAAGAACGCGCTTAGCACGTAGCCACCCCAGGTCTCGAGTGAGAAGCGCAACACGCGTTCCCTCAGCGGGGCCGAGATCGGACCTCGTCTGCGGGGCAGACGAAGGAGCACGAGAGCCGGCATAAGGGCACCGAAGGCCAGAGATGCCAGTGCTCCGGTGACACCGAAGAACGTCGCGCCCAGCGAGGTTGCCAGGGTCTGCGCCAGGCAGCCTGCCAGTGCCACCCTCGCAAGCATACCGAAGTCCTGCAGGCCCTTGATCCAGCCGGTACAGAAGTTTCCGAGGCCCTGGATGAAGCCCGCGCATCCTACCAGGACCCAGAAGACGGGCGAGGTTGCGTAGCCGTTGCTTGACACGAAAAGTCTGAGACTTGATGGATCGCTCAAGGCCAGCCAGATCGCGTAAAGTGCAAAGCAGAGCGCAATCGACGTGATGGAGACGAGGAACGAACGATAAAGGCTGTAGCTCAGTCGCTCCGCGCCAGCGATGTCGCCGCTTGCCAACAGCTCCGGGAGAAATCGAGGCAAGCACCCCGTCAAGCCGAGGTCGGACAGAATGACGGCGACCGTTACTGCCCATGTGGCGAACGCCACTACTCCGGTCCCGCTCACTCCCAGCAGCCGTGCCACCAAGATCGTGCCGAGAAATCCGCCGAAAGTTGTAAACACTCCCGCAACTGCGTTGACCACCGAATTACGAACGAAGCTATTCGCCATAGAATTGTGATCTCCTTTCACGAACCATCAGGTCGCGACGTCTGCATTGGGCGATCAACGCGCAGAAATTAAGTCTTATCGGTCAGAGCACGGACAATCGCCCGTGTTGGGCACATCGTGCAAGCCGTCGACGACCTTGTAGATGTCGGCGGCGTTGATGCCTAGGGCCAAGACCTGACAATTGCGAACTGCCATCGGCGTGACGCGGGTCGTGGCGACCCACCAGGGGCGACAGACCGGTTGACGCCGCGATGGACCGCTATTGCGAACAATGTCTGGCATCCGCGCCGAGCCCGAACCGACTGCGCTGCAGGGATGAACCAACGTCAGCAGAGCGTTAACCATACACGAGGTCCCGGCGCTGTCTCGGGGGTTGTCAGGCTGGACAAGAACGGACGAAACCTCGAGTTTCGTGTCGTTTCGTCCCGCAGAGGGCGCCCATGATCTACATTCTTGCCTTCGCCCTGGTACTCGGCCTCATGTTCGCGGCATTGAGGTCGCGAATGGCCCCTGCGGACACGGAGGAAGCGCCGGTCTTGCAGGCGCCGGACTTCCTCGGAGAGCGTCGCCGATCGAAATACAAGGTCACTAGTCGGCAGAGCGGCTTGGACCAAGACCCCGAAGATTGACGGAAGTCCGGATTTACTTCGGCACTTCTGCCTTCGGGCCGGCGCTCCGACCCTTGGCTCGTTGCAGCCCCCACGTGACGCGGCGTTCCCGAAAGTTCTGGCGTGCGCTAAAGAGATGGCTGTCGAAGCGAACGTTCGGGGTTGGCATGTCGCGTTCCGCAGCCGTGTCCGTGATGGTCTGGCTCGTAGCGATGGTGATTGGGCGTCCCATGGCTTGGGCACAGGGCTCGGCGACCGGTGCGCCGGCGAGCCAAGCCGCTTCATCCGCGCAAGCCCTTCAGCACCCGCCGTCTTCGGTCTATTACGCCTTCAAGGCCGCGACAGACGCTCGTCAGGCGCCCGACCCTTCGGCCCCCGTCGTCTTCACCTCGTCGGAGAACCAAGCGCTGAAAGCCTTGGGGATGGTGTCCGCCGAAGCGTCTGACCATCCATGGATCAAGCTCAAGTCGCCATCCGGAGCCATAGGCTTCGTCGAGCTCACCGATTTGATCACCCCGCAACAACTCGAGGCGAAAAAGCAATCGCTCAAGAAGCTCAGCATATTGGAAGCCGAACTCAACGCGGTGCAACACTCAGGCTCCGGCGTGATCCCAGCCGGAATCTATACTCTGGGTGGTCGCTGCGATGCGGGGTTCGATGCGCATGTCGATCCGGTCGCTTTCCTCAACAACAAGGTTCTGGTGTGGCAGGAGACCGACAAGCTGCATTTCGTCCACGTTCTCGACCCGATGGCACCGGTCGTCTATGCGATGCAGAATGACGTCAGAACCGTTGAACTTCAGGGCTTTGGTTATGTGCAGATGAAGACCTTCCGCTCGGAGCAGGATACCGCTCTGATGGGGTACAAGGACAAACTGCTGTGGTTTACCGCTTCGGGTACACAGTTCGACAGTTACCAGCTCTGCGATGCCGCAACGAACGAGACCGTACTATCGATGGTGAGGAGCTATGCGCTTCAACGCCCGCCCGAGCAGGTTCACGCCAATACGAAACACTCGATCCAGTAGGATAACGCTTCCGCGATATGCTGACGGGGATGCCGTTGACTCCCCCGATCCGAACCACGCTCGCGTCCAGGATCGGGCTCGTCCTCTTGGCGGCGGTGACCGTGGCCAGTGTCGCGCCGCTGGTCTAGGTCATCGTGTCGAGCGGGGTTGCGAGCGCTCTCGATTGCCCACCCGACGAGGGATCGGTCCACCCCTGTAGGGTGGCCGGGACCGACATCGGCGACGTCCTCCATAGGGCCTTCGTGATCGCTTGGCTGATGCTCTTGGCGGCCCCGGCGATGTTCGTGGCGGTCCTGTTCTGGATCGTCATCGCTGTTCGGGCGTCGCGGCGCCGGCCCGACGAACCGCGACCGGGTAAGCGGTCACTCCACCGCGAATTCTCTCGGAGCGTCGGTCAGAGCGACGCGGGGCACGAGCAGCGACAGCAGCAAGGTCATCACTGCGATGACGAAGATCCCCCAGAAGGTCACGTGAAGCGACTGCTGCAGCACCGACCTCACGCCGGTCGCTGCTCCGGCAAGGGCATCGGGGCGATCCAGCAGCTGCCGCAGCTGGTCTGAACTGACGGCACGACCGCCGCCCGGGTGGGCCAGCCAGTAGTTCAGCACGGTGCCGAGCACCGTCGCACCCAGGGTCGAGCCGAGATTGCGCGAGAAGATGTTGGAGGCCGTGGCCGAGCCGCGCTGCGCCCAGGCGACACTGTCCTGGATGATCACGATTGCGGCCGTCGACAGGAACCCCATGCCGAAGCCGATCACCAGCGAACCGAAGCCCGCCATCAGCGGTGGCGAATCGGCTCCGAGCATCACGAAGGCCAGGCCGCCGAACGGCAGCAGAGCGGCCCCGAACAGCAAGGTCGGCCGAAGCCCGAATCGCATGAAATTGCGGGCCGCCAGGGTGGCGCCGACCGGCCAGCCGAACAGCATGGTGGTGAGCGCGAAGCCCGCCACCAGCGGCGACTGGCGCAGCACGCCCTGGACATACATGGGCAGGAAGGTCGTAAGCCCGGTGATGACCATGCCGGACAGCAGGGTTGCCGCATTGGCTGTCGCGATCGGCCGTTGCGCCCAGAGCGAGAAGTCGAGCATCGGGTCCTTGGCGCGTCGCTCCTGGACGACGAACAAGGCCGCCGCGACGACGAAGAGCACCGCCGGCCAGAGCGTCCCCTCGCCCGACGTGCCGGCTTCGGTCAGGGCCACCATCAGGGACGCGATGGCGACGGTGAAGAGCGCGGCTCCGGCCGTGTCGATCGAGCGGGACTCATGCTTCACGTTCTCATGCAGGAACGCGACGAAGCCAAGCGATGCCACGACGCCGATCGGCACGTTGATCCAGAAGATCCACGACCAGCTCGCGTGCTGGATGATGAGGCCGCCGCAGAGCGGTCCGAGCACCGACGACACTCCCCAGACGCTCGCGAGGTAACCCTGGATCTTGCCGCGCTCCTTGGCCGGGTAAAGATCGCCGATGATCGTGATCCCGACGGGTTGGATGGCGCCGGCCCCGACGCCCTGGATCAACCGGAACAAGATCAGCGACGGCATCGACCAGGCGAAGCCGCAGAGCACCGAGCCCACGAGGAAGATCGCGATGCCGAAGAGCAGCACGGGGCGCCGGCCGTAAAGGTCCGACAGCTTGCCGAACACCACGGTCGTCGCGGTCTGGGTGAGGAGAAAGGCCGAGAAGACC
>CAXUOD010000105.1:0-18381 GCA_964252585.1 uncultured Lichenihabitans sp.
CCTGATGCAGCTCTTTCATACGCAGAGTCTTGAGGCAGCCCGTGCGTCGCTGAGGGTCATTAGAGATGCCGTAGCCAAGCCGCCGACGAGCCAGCGCCGCGTGATGAGGTCTTGCATGGTGCCTATCCCGATTGCCTTTCTATCGTCCTGCTTCCTGCAGACGATAGCCTAACGCTCGGACCCATGCGGAGTGCCTGACCTTGGGCGCGGTGTTTGACTGTTTCTCGACGGACGCAGCGTCTGCGCAGGTAACCTCCTAGCATTGCCGCCTATGTCCCGTGCGTCAAATCGCGGCCGAGATCAAAAGCCGGTTAGAACTCTCCAGGCTTGGTGTCGAAGCGTCGTGGCCAACGGCGAAGCGCGTCGACGGAGCGATCAGGCGCACTGGTTCCGTAATCGAGCCGGCTTCCCCCGGGCGTCGCCTGCGATGCGGCTGGGAGGAGGGGCTGACGATCCTATCGCCCGCCAACCGGGCTGACGGATTCCGGTGCTCTCGTCTGAGCGAAGATCGGGAACCCGACGCTGGCAGGGTGCACGGACGGCCACGGGATCGGTCGTCACATGAAGCCCTGGAAGGCATATTCCTTGATGAGTTCCTGGACGAACATCAGGAGAAGCAACAGGATGATCGGCGATACGTCGATGCCGCCGAGATTGGGCAGCACTCTACGGATCGGCCGTAGCAACGGCTCGGTCAGGGCGTTCAGGAAGTTCCAAACGGAGCGGACGAGGTCGTTGCGAAAATTGATGACGTCGAAGGCCAGCAACCATGACATGATCGCAGTCGCGATGATCACGTAGCTGTAGAAATCGAGGATGCGGAGGATCAGGTTCAGGAGGGCGTGCATGGAAGCTCCAGCTTGACCCTGGCGCGGCAGCGTCGGATTCGGCTGGGACCGATGTAGCGAGAGCAGCCCTCGGCTGCAACCCACGGACAGGGATTCGTCTCGGAGGGCCGGTGTGCGATACGCGAATGAGCCCGGGTCGAGTGTTGCCGCTGAACCGCAGTTCCACAAAGCCGGACCCGATGCCGTCGAAAAGCCCCTCATGGCCCGGGCTTGATGGTACAATTCGCCTTCGTCACGCCGTCATCGCCTTTGTCCGCCCGGTCTGGAGGTTCTTTCGGCGAGGACCGCCACCGGTTTCGTGTACCGCCGGGCTTGTTCCGTCATGCGTCAGGTTCTGCTCGTTCTTGTCTTGTTGACGACCTGCGGGCACGCCACGGCTCAGATGGTGCTGCCCGGTGCCGTTGCCCCGACACCCGCGGGGGCTCCCGGGGCCCCCGCCGCGAGCCCCCACAAGGCCGGGCCGGCCGCGAAAGTCAGGTCGGCCAGACGGGAAGAGTCCGGAACCACGGTCTCGTCGGCTCCGTCGAAGGTCCTGCCCGCCACGGCCCTGGCCGGGCAGACACTCTATCTGAACGGGCACCAGAGTCAGATCAGCTTCGAGTTGCGCGACAAGGCGCTGGTGGTGTCGCACCTGACCTTGACGGGGCAGACGGACGGGACCGGGGAGGACTGCCGGATCGATGTGGCGGACCTGCCGCTGAAGACCTCGGACCTGGGGCAGCCGGACGGCATGGCGCGGATCGGCCTCGCGTTCCCGGCCTGTCCGATCACCTTCGACGTGTTGGCGGATGCGGCCCTGGCGAGCGCCGATCGGTCGAGCTGCGACTTCGAGGCGGCGAAGTGCAAGGTGGACCCGACCGGGCTCTGGGGCCCACAGGCCTCGACCTTCGGCGCCGATCGCGACAAGACGATCGAGCGGGAGCGCGCCCGGGCCGAAGCCGCGGTCCGCTCCAACTTCAAGCGGCTCCTCACCACAACGAAGGACCGCCCGACCATCATGGGCTATGCCCGCGACCAGGCGCAGTTCTCTTCGACGCGCGAAGAAGTCTGCCAGAGCTACGCGGGGGAGACGAAACACGGCTTCTGCTCGACCCGCCTCACCGAAGCCCGTGCAGCGTCGGTCCGGGCCAAGGCGGATGTCGAACAGGTTCTCAAGGACCAGCGCAAGAAGAAGCGCCATGCGAAATCATAAGGTTCGTGACCGAGCGATCTACTCGTCGCTGGCCACAAGTCCTTCCGCCGGGTTGCGCGGATAGCCTCGTAACCGCGCCAGGACGGCTGCGAGCGGGTCCCCGCCGAGTGCAGAGGTCACGAAGTCGCCATGCGCCACGCCGTCTCCCGCATCGACGAAAACGACGGCCCCCGGTGCGATGGTCTGGTTCAGGCTGTCGTTCGTGATCGGAATGCCGCGCGCCTGAAGCCGGCGCCGAAGGGCTTCGTTGCCGGCCCGCGACGACTGACCGTAGAGGCTCACGAAGACTCCCGCTCCCCGATGCTCGACGAAGTCCTCGAACGTGTCGTCTTCGCCGTAGAGCGCGTCGAGCAGCACCACGCCCCGGATCCGCCGCCCCGCGCCGCCATAGCGGAGCGCCGCCGCGGCCGGTAGATAGCCGCCGCTGTAGCCGACCAGGATCACCGGAGCATTGTCGAAGACGAACTCGGCGTCCCGCGTGCCGTAAAGCTCCGCGAGGTGCCGGCTCGACTCGCGCAGGAAAGCCTCGAAGACGCCCGGCTCCCAGAAGCGGCCGGCGCTCGAATCCTTGGCGTCGAGCGCGAACTGCGGCGCGACCAGCACGGCGTTGATGCCCGACTGCGCGAGTTGCCGCGCCACGCCCTGCCGGTCCCGCACGTCGCGCTCGAGGGTGGCCTCGTTGCCGTGCAGGAACACGACGACGGCGGAAGGGCGACGCGGGTCGAAGCCTTTCGGAATCGAGAGAAGGACGCGGCGCTCGTTGTAGGTCTGATCCTCCCACAATACCCCGTTGCGCAAGGACGAGTGGCCGAGGCGGCCGTTGTCGTTGACGTCCATGAAGGGCTTGTCGCGCCCTGGTGCCATGCCGTGGAACGGAAAGGGCGTGGTATCGAAGCCGACCAGAGCCACTGCGGCCTCGGCCGACGGCGACAGGGATCGGGTCCGCCGCGTCATGGCGGCGCTCAGTACCGGAGGCGTCGGCGTACAGGCTCCTAGAACGACCGACAGGGCCGACGCTGCGAGGCAAGATCTGAAGAGGGCCGCTCGAATCCGCAAGACATCCTGCCCCGTGTGCCGCGAGGGGAATATGGACCGCGCGCTCGCGACGTCGACCATCGTCCGTGATGGTAATCAAACCTTTAACGGCACCGTCACGGTTCGACCGGCCGGACGGCCTCGGCCGAGGATCGGCAGGACGACGGCGAAGAAGGCCGGGATCGCCACGAGGTAGGCGATGCCGCCGACCGCCAGCACGCGCGACAGGCCGAAAGCCGTGGCGATCAGCGGAACGGCCGCGGCGCCGATCACCGAGAAGCAGCCGTTGATGCCCCAGGCCCAGAGGAACATGTGCTCCTTACCGAGCCGCGCCAGCCAGGTCATGGCGGTCGGCATCGGGAACCCCATCAGGAATGCGGGAGGCGCCACGGTGAGGAAACAGATCAGCAGCCGCCACCCGTAGGGCAGGGTGCCGATGAGCACGAGTGCCCGGTCGAGGAACAGCCCGTAGCCGATCAGGATGACGCCGATCGCCAGCAGGATGACCGGCAGGATCTGTCGGGCCCGGTCGAGGATCTGTTCCGCCGCGAGGCTGCCGAGCCCGGAGAAGATCAGCATGGCGGTGATCAGGATCGAGGCCGACACGGTGGCATTGTTGAGCGCGAGCGTGTAGTCGGCGATCAGCCCCACTTCGACCACGATGTAGCCGAGCCCGAGACAGGCGAAGTAGAGGATCGTGCGGCCCTTGCCGGGGGCATGGGAGAAGATGGTCCGCCAGCCGAAGACGACCGGGATGGCCACCAGCGACACGGCCGCGACGGTCGCGATGCCGAGTGTCGCCCAGAGCAGCAGGTACCCCCATTCGTCCTGCACGATCTCCAGCCGGTCGAGCAGGAGTGGCAGGTCGCGCGGCTTCACATAGGCCGCGAAATAGGGCCGGTCGTTGGTGAGCGGCCGGGCGTCGAAGACGTAGCGGCTGGCTATATCGTCCCAACCTCCGAACACCAGGGCATGCCAGGCGAGGCGCCCCATCTGGGTGGAGGGCAGGACGGCGGGTGCCGGACCCGAGCCGCCGTCGTCGACCTCCTCGGTTTCGGCCGCTCCCGCCATGGGTGCCCCGCCGGCCGGCGCGGCTTCGGAGGACATCGTCGGGGCCTTGCCGGCGGACGGCGCCGGCGCATCCGAGAAGATGGCGTTGCGGTAATCGGACAGGATCTTGTCGGTCGCCGCGGCGTCGAAAGGAATCCCGGGATAGTAGATATCGTCGAACGACATGGCATGGGTGTGGTCGCGCAGCGTGGCGATCTCGGCCGGCGTGAACCCGCCCCGCTTGTAGAGGACGGTCGCGGTCGACAGGTAGGTCGAGACCGCGAAGAAGTCGTTCTCGACAGCCTGAGGCGCGCCGCGCCCCTGCGTGTCGGGATCGACACCGCGTGCCGCCTCGACGAGCGTGCTGTAGAGCTTGAGGACCGACTTCGGTGGCTCTTCCTTGTTCCACAGCGTGACCGACAGAATCCCGCCGGGCTTCAACGCCCGCATGTAGGTTTCCATGGCCTGTCGCGTATAGGCGTATTTCTCGACGATGGCGAAGCCGCCCGGGGCCGAAAGGCCGGCGGAATCGGCGAGGCTCAAGTCAACGACGTCGTAGGAATTCGGGTGCCCCGCGAGGTAGAGCCGGCCATCGTAGTCGATCACGCGGACCCGCGGATCGTTCAGGACATCGCCGGTGAAGTCCCGCAGCGTCTTGTCGGTTCTGAAGGCCGAGAGGATGGCGGGGTTCGATTCGGCGACCGTGACGCTCTTCGAGCCGTCGCGCAGCGCCACCGCGGTCGAGATGCCGCCGCCGAACTGGATCACGAAGGTCTCGGGGTCCTTGGACACCAGATAGGGGTAGACCATCGGGAGGAAGCGGAAATAGGCCGTTTCGTTCGGCGCGAGGTTCCGGATGATGCCGCTCGGCCCTTCGCCGTCGACGTAAAGCCCGAGATAGGCATTGGGCGGGATGCTGGGCAGGTTGAAGGCTGCATTGTCGCTGAGGCCCGGCGCGAAATGCAGGTAGGAACTGCCGTAGACCGCGATGTCGCCGAAGGGCGAAAAGTTGCGGTAGACGAGATGGCTATCCGGGAACTTGCGGGCGTAGCTGATGCCCTTGTAGTCCGACACCGCGAGAGTGTTGAGACCGAGCGCCGGCGGCAGGATGAAGTGGGCCACGACCGCGGCCGCCCCGACCACCGCCAGCATGACGATGTTGCGCAGCACCTTGCCCCGGCGGGAAGCGACGAACCAGAAGACGCCACCGACGAGCGCCAGAAGGACCGGTACGACGACGAGGTTCTCGGGCGGCAGCAGGAACAGCGTCCCCAGGAAGATCAGGCCACCGAGGCCGGCGCCGACGAGATCGGCGAAATAGACGCGGGCGAAGAAGCGGTCGGCCTTCAGAAACACCGTACCGAGAAACAACGCGCCCGCCAGGAACGGCACGAGATAGAGCGCGAAATTGGCCGCGAGACGCCACTTCTGCGCCGGGTCCGACACCAGGAAGATGGCATTGAACGGGACCTGCTGGGCCAGGAGGTTCGCGGCGATCAGCAGGGGCGCGAACAGTACGAGCGACGTGCCCGCCACGGCCCGCCAGTGCCGGGCGAAGAACCCCTTGCCGATGCACATGACGGCGCTGACGAGGCCGAAGGCCAGCATTGCGAGGCTGACCACCAGCGAACCGAAATGCGCCCAGGACCCGACCGAGAAGATCCGCATGATGCAGATCTGCAGCGCGATGACGGCGCCGGCCACGAGGCCGACCCCGAGGTAGAGCGCTAGGCTTGGGCCGAGCGGCGGGGCCGAAACCTGGTCTCTCATCGGCCTTGCCCTGCTGAAGGTCCGGCGCGATCGGCGCCCCGGTTCACTTGTTGTGGTTGCCCTGGATCGCGTCGCCCTCGAGCTTGGTGAAAGGCACGAAGGGGACGACCTTGTTGAAGATGTCCGAGCGCGCCACGCTGATGGTGCCGTCGGCCGCGACGTTCTTCTCGACCTTCAACACCCGCTGCGCACCCGGCGGCCCGACCGGGATCACCATGATGCCGCCGGGCTTCAACTGCTGGAGGAGCGGCGGCGGAATATGGTCGATCCCGCAGGTCACGATGATCTTGTCGAAGGGCGCGTTCTCTTCCCAGCCGTAATAGCCGTCGGCGTTCTTCGACGTGATGCCCTTGAATTCGGTGTAGCCCTTGCCGATCAGTTCGTCATAGGTGCCACGCGTCCGCTCGGCCAGCGGCTTGATGATCTCGATCGACCACACCTTGTCGGTGAGGTGGGACAGATAGGCCGACTGGTAACCCGACCCGGTGCCGATCTCGAGAACCTTCTCGCCGGGCTTGACGTCGATCGAACTCGTCATGCGAGCCACGGCGTGCGGCCCCGAGATGGTGACGCCGTAGCCGATATCCAGGAAGGCATGGTCGTAGGCCCGCGCCAGGTTCGGAGCACGCACGAAAGACTCGCGCGGCGTCAGCAAAAACGCCCGGCCGTCCTTCGCGTCCCAGATGTCCTTGTTGTGCAGCAAGGCCTGGTAGCGGTCCCAATGCTCGCCGAGGTAGTTCGGGTCCTCGCCTCGGTTTTCGACCATCCACTTGATGTAGGCGTCACGGCCATCGGTGGGCGGGGACAAGGCCGCATCATAGGGCTTCGGAACGTCGGCCAGCGCGAAACGCGGCCCAAACGTCGAGACTGCGACGGCACTTGCCGCACCGATGAGAAATGTACGACGATCCAAACCCGCCTCCGTAGGCTATGTCCGTGCCCGACAGCCTGCCAAATTCACGCTATGGGCGACGCCGCGTTTTAGCAAGCGAGCGTGAACCGGGTTTGGAGCCGCATTCCGGCGTTTACATGACGAGGCCCGGCGCGGTGCCCGGCATCGGCGGGTCGAACGAAGTCTTAGCGCTTTCGGCAAGGCGTCAGTCATCAGCCAAGTGTCTCAAGCCTTCGTCTTCCGCAGCGTAGTCGAAGAGGTCGTAGCGGTAGGCGGCGAGGACCGGGAACAGAACTCGCCAGTCTCTCTCCGGCGTAATCTCAGTCAGCCAGTCGCAAGTCGATGAGACGACGCCAGCGTAATCGGTGAGGGCCCGGTAGCCCAAGGATCGTAGCGCCGAGGTATCGAGCACGAAAGGGTGCTGGACCGACCAAGGCGTGCGGCCGAAGCGCGGCGGATAGAAAGCGTCGTCGTCGATCGCGAGGAACCGGCCCGTATAGCCAAGGTGACGTCCGACTGTCCTGGCGATCTCGACGACCGGGAGCGCCGATGGGTCGGCAACATTCAAGACGTGTCGTCCCTGCAGCCCGGCGACGATCCGCACTGCTGCGGCGATGTTGACGGCGGCGGTGGTATGAAACCGGCTGCTCCCGCGATACGCCAAGGGTATGACGGGCCGGCGATCGCGCATGCGCTTCACCATCCACCACTCCCGCGGATGCAACGAGCCCGGACCGTGGATGGCAGCGGGTCTCAGCACCGAGACCGGACCCCTGGCGCCATCCAGCAGGGCACGTTCGAGCGCGACCTTGCGGGTCGAGTAGGTCTCCGGACCTGGTTCGACCGTGGCTTGATCCTCGCCGATAGGCTCTGGAAGCACCGGGAACCCTGTCTCACATGCCTCGTCCAGCGTTCGCCCGGCGTCGTCCCGGTAGACGCTGGCCGACGATATAACCACCAAGGCTCCGACATCGGCCTGAACCTCAAGCAGTTGTTCTGCGTGCTTCGGCCCGTAGGCGACCACGTCGACCAGGAGATCGGCGCCCCGTCCCAGCACCCGGGCGAGCGTGTCGGGTCGCTCCCGGTCGATGGTCGCGAGGCTAGCGCCGCGATGGAGCAGGTCCATCGGCGCATGCCGGAAGCCCCGATGAGCTAGTGTCACGGACCAGGCGTGATCCAGGAGATGGTGGGCCACGGCTCGGCCGATCTGGCCTGTCCCACCCAAAATCAGCGCATGCGGCAAATTTCGGCTCCGATTCCGGCGTCCCCGAACTAGCGGCTCACCACGACGCCCTACAGAGGGCTTTCCTCGACCGGCACTACGACACCCAACAATGCGACCCGCCCATGCCGCGGCCTTGCGTTCATCGAGTGTTCATGCGACAGACCGTGGCCCGGACAAAAAAAGACCGACCCGAAGGCCGGCCCAAGTCTAGGGAGGAAACGCCCAAGAAGGGCATGCGCCCCAAAGGGCGCACCGACTAAGTTACGCTGCATCGCACAAAAAGCAAGCCTCGATCCGAGGGCTTCCGCATTGGTGCTGTTCGGACGCTGAGCCCAACGCTGCGGCGGCGATCGGGCGGCACACTCATCCGGTTCGTATTTGTCCGACAAATGACCTCGGATATGGCGGTATTCGTGCGACAGGACGATGGCATTTACGCAGAATAGCGCCATCGAATTCTGTTGGATCGATCCAAGTGATTGCATCGGACGAGATTGCATCGTTGACGTGGCTCCGAGTTCAAGGGGTACGTCGAATGGCGACAGTTATCGTTGTTATCGGAGGGATCGGCGTAGCGGCCCTCGTTGCCATCGCATGGGTCGTGTTCAGGTGATGATCTGGGAAGTCCGTAGTCTCGGAACGCGGCGGTTTCAGTCCCAGCACGCGGCATAAGCGGCGAAGTCCGTCCCGCAGCATCCCAGCCCTCCGATCAGTCCTTCAGGAAACAGCAGCGTACGATTTCGCGAAACAGCTGCTGCAACGCTTTGCGATCGCCGATCGTAGTTCCCTCCTCGAACACTTTAGGCAGGGTCTCCGCACCCATCCGCTTGGCGATGGTGAAGGACACCACGTTGTCTTCCCGCATCGCCAGCCGGATCTCGATCGACGCTGCACCGGGCCGTTCGAAGCTCACGACATAGGCAGGCTGCCAGGTTGACGGAAAGAACTTTCGGACCTTGATGCTGACGTCGAGCAGGTCCTCCGCCTCGTTATAGGCGCGCTGCAGAGCATTGATGATGCCATAGACATCGTCCCACCGTGCCGCGGCCTCTTCCCGCAACGTCTTCCGGTCCAGGAGGGTGACCGGCGGTTTCCGCGGCCAGAGTGCCGCGGGGGGACGACGAGCGCGGATCGCCCGTCTCATCTTGACGAGGGTCGAGATGTCCTGCTGGGGGGTTAAGCTCATGTCGGGCTCCCACTGCGATCCGCCTGCGAGAAAGCCCATTTTTGTCTTAAGGGAGGATTGAGCCGGACGATGGTCTGATACCGGTCTGGATCAGATCGGTCTGCCGTCATGGATCGATCCGGCGCGCCGGCCCGATACTCGGACCGGCATCGGCGACCTGCGATCATCGATTGAAAACGTATGTTCCGTTGCTATCACAGGGTAGACGGCCGACCGGCCGTTTGTCAGGATGCGTCTCGAAGGATGCCGGAGGCATTCAAACGGAGGCTGGCCATGCAGGCAGGGTTTTTGCGTCGCAGTGGCTTGGCGCTACTGCTGATGCTGTCATCGACGGCAGGTTTTGCCAAGACAACGACCATCAACGACATCACCCTTGACGTCCCCGACGACTACAAAGTCTCCAACAGCAAGCGCGGCGTCCTGGTCACGTCTGAAGATGGGGAGGTTGATCTATGGATCGAACTCTTCAGCGCAACCGACCAGCCCACCGTTCTCGACGAGCATATGAGCTATTGGAAGAAGAAGGACGTCGATCTTCATGGCGATGGAGAGACGACAACAAGCAAATCAGGTGACAGCAATATCGTCAATACTAAATTCCCGGATGCTACCTGGAAGGGGGACCCTACAGTCCTGCATTACTCAGCCAACGGACCTTTCGGTCCACAGAAGTGGACGCTCCTCCTGACATATTGGGCTTCACCCGAAGGTGACAGGCAACATGGGGACGAGATCAACCATATGGTCAGCGATATCAAGTTCAACTATCCGAACTAGCATCGGCAACGGGGTGGGCGGCCGCGGCATAGCGGAGGTGGACGACACCGTGGCTCAGGGTGTTTGCCGCGATGAGGCTCAGCCGCACCTTCCCGGAGAGGCTGGCGTCGGCGGCGTCGAACGCGCCGGTCACGCCGTCGCCGCCGTCGATCGCCGGGGCGACCAGCAGGCTGATCTCGTCGACGAGGCCCGCCGCGAGAAGCGATCCGTTGATGTGTCCGCCACCCTCCAGCAAGAGCCTCTTGAGGCCGAGCTCGCGGCCGAGCACCTCCAGCATCGCACCGATATCCATCGCTTCGTCCTCGGAGACGACGTAGGAGACGCCGTCTGCGGCGAGTTCGGCAAGGTGGTGATCCGGAACGTCGCGGCCGAGCAGCACCACCACAGGGTCCCCGCCAACGTCGGGCTTGCCGAAGTGGAGCTTACCCGAGCGGTCGATCGCAATGGCGTAGCAAGCAGCACCGCGGGTGGCGAAATGGGTGGGGCGGCGAACCTCGGACGAGCTTGAAGGCGGGTGAGCCTCGGCCTTGCTCATCTCCGCCATCGTGACGCGCCCGACGATCCAGCCGTCGCCCGCGAGCGCGTCGTGCACCTGCTCGTACAGCGCCGACCAGTCGCTCCGCCCGCCGTCGGGGCTCCGGGTCCACCGGCTCGGGTGAATGCGGCCGTCGAGCGAGACCATCATGTGGCAGATCAGGGAAGGTCGTTGGCTCATGACTCGATCTCCTCGAAGGTCCGACGTGTGGGCCGCAACCGGGGCCATCGCATGGCGACATCCAGGGGTCTTCATCCCCGGAACGGAGTTGGACGACCGCGCCAATGCCGCCTCTTCGTCTCGAAAGCGATGGCCCTGGCCTGCTGGGCAGGACACCTTGCGCGGTCCCGCCTCTGCGGTCAGATTGCGCGCCCGACCGAGACATAGGAGAGTTCCGTCATGCTGGCCACCATCGCGGCCTTCGACCGTATGGGCGAGGAGAACGCCTTCGCGGTCCTGGCCCGCGCGACCGAACTCAGCCGCCAAGGTCGCGACATCATCAATCTCGGCATCGGCCAGCCGGATTTCGCGACGCCGCCCAACATCGTCGAGGCGGCCGTCAAGGCGCTGCGGGACGGCCATCATGGCTATACCCCCGCGACCGGCATCCTGCCGCTGCGCGAGGCGCTCGCGGGCGACCTCCACCGGCGCTTGGGGGTCGAGGTCTCGCCCGACGCCATCGTGGTGGTCCCGGGCGGCAAGGTGACCATGTTCGCCGCGATCCTGATGTTCGGCGAGCCCGGCGCCGAGATCCTCTATCCGGATCCGGGCTTTCCGATCTATCGTTCCATGATCGAGTTCACGGGCGCCGTGCCGGTGCCGCTCCCGGTCCGCGAGGAGAACGGTTTCGCGTTTTCGGCCGAGGAGGCTCTGTCGCTGCTCGGGCCGAAGACGCGGCTCGTCATCCTGAACTCACCCGCCAACCCGACCGGCGGCGTCACACCGAAACGCCAGATCGACGCCCTGGTGGCGGGCCTCGACCGCTTCCCCGACACCGCCATCCTGTCGGACGAGATCTACGGCCAGATGACCTATGACGGCCTGGCCCATACGAGCCTGCTGTCCTATCCGTCGATCCGCGACCGGCTCGTCATGCTCGACGGTTGGTCGAAGACCTATGCCATGACGGGCTGGCGCATGGGATACGCGGTCTGGCCCGAGCGGCTCGTCGACAAGATGCGCAAGCTCGCGGTCAATTCCTATTCCTGCGTCAACGCCCCCGCCCAGTGGGCCGGCCTCGAAGCCCTCGAGGGGCCGCAACACGCCGTGAGCGCCATGGTGGCGGAGTTCGACCGGCGCCGACGCGTCGTGGTCGAGGGGCTCAACGCCTTGCCGGGGGTCTCGGCCGCGACGCCGAAAGGCGCCTTCTACGCGTTCCCGAACATCGCCCGCACCGGATGGCGCAGCAAGCCACTGGCCTCGGCCCTGCTGGAGCGTGCCGGCGTCGCGACCATCGGGGGACCGGATTTCGGCATCCACGGCGAGGGCTATATCCGGCTCAGTTACGCCAATTCCACCGAGAACATCCGGCTGGCCCTCGGCCGCATGGGCGACTTTCTCACGTCCCAACGTCCGGACCAGCCCTGAGGGCGGTAACGGTGTGATCGCGGCCGGGAGACGCTTCATGTTTCACAATCGAGGAATTCGGTTCGCCACCGCTTTACCAAGACCAGCCATTTTGTGATTCTGCTATTGGAGATAGCAGTTCGCCAACTTTTCAGCAGCCTCTTCGAGCGAAAGTATGCTTGGTTCGCAACGTCGCGGATCGACGTCGTTGATCGGAGAAGCCAATGACCGGCAAAACTGCTTATCGGTGGATGGTTCTGGCGGGCCTCGCGAGTTGGCTGACGGGGCCGGCATCGGCCGACGAGGCCAAGGGGGTCTGGTTGAGGCAGGAAGGCGTCGCCCGCGTCAAGATCGCCACCTGCGGCGCGTCGCTTTGCGGCACGATCGTCTGGCTCAAGGATGCGGACGGGCCGGGCAGGGTCGGCCAGCGCGTGTTCTTCGACATGAGGCCCAGCGGTGCCAATACCTGGGCCGGCTCCGCCTTCAATCCGGAAGACGGCAACACCTATAGCGGCAAGCTGGCGGTCGATGGCGATGTGTTGACGACGACGGGCTGCGCTTTGGGTGGTTTGATCTGCAAGTCGTTGAGCTGGTCCCGCGTCAACTGACGATGCGTGCCCTCCGCGGGCCGCCGCCATGACCGACAGGAAAAAAAGGCCACCCCGAAGGATGGCCCAAGTCTAGGGAGGAAACGCCCAAGAAGGGCATGCAACGCGTGCGTTGCACTATCCTTCTATGTTGCGACGCACAAAAACGCAAGCTCATTGTCGCGGCGGCCGCGTGGCATCAGACGTTCGACGGCGCGACGTTGGTAGCGATCGACCTACGCCAGAGGAGCTGATTGATGGAAATGACAAGCAGCACCGCAACGAGATGCACCGCAAGGTCGGCGGCCGACGCGTCGTAGGGATGGAAGAAGTTCAGGAGCGTCGCCGAAGCCGCCGCGATGGCGACTCCCGAAACGAGCGCCGTGAGGTTGGGCCGCAACGGGCAGGCACGCCGCAGCATCGCGACCATGAGCACCATCAGCGGGACCGACAGGACCAGGATCGACGGCAGGCAGTGCCGCGTTTCGACGAGCGCCGTGTCTCCGGCGCCGGGGCCGACCCATGTCCGCAGGCATCCCATGCCGCTGGCTCCCATCCACAACACCACCGTCGGGAGCGGCAGCAGCCCCCACCAGGCCCCGCGGCCCGGTACGCTGAGCTGAAAGGCCGCCACGGCACCGAAAACGGCCGTGAGGGTCGAGCCCAGCATGGCGAGCCACATGTCGGGCGCGGCTTTCAAACGATCGGCCATGGCGTCGAGATCGCAGCAACAGGCAAGGCCGGCGGCCATCGCGGCGGCGACACCGACCCACAGCGCTGCGCGAAGCGACGGGGCCGGTAACCTGCGCACGGGCTCGAGGTCGGCGCTGAGGCTCGCCACGATGTCGTCGAGCGTTCGGGTCTCGGGCACGGCTCTACTCGGCTCCGGTGAAACGGTCGCGCAATGTCTTGAGCGCGCGATGCAGGTTGACCTTCAAGGCACCCTTGGTCTTGCCGGTCTCGGCCGAAGCCTCGGCGAGCGAGCGCTGGCGGAACGCCAGGAGTTCAACGGCTTCGCGCTGCCCGGGCGACAGGGCCGCCACCGCGGTCCTCATGTCCTGGCTGCGGGCCTCGCCGTCGAGCGCCAGCTCCGGGGTACGATCCTGGTCGGGATAGGTTTCGTAGGCCGTCTCGTCCGAAACCTCGCGTCTGTCCTGTCGGCCGCGTCGGCGCAGGTGATCGATGGCGCGGCGCTGGGCGATGGCGCCGAGCCAGCTCATGAAGCTGCGGCCGGGGTCGTAGGTGTTGCGCGCCCGGTGCAGGGTCAGCAGAACGTCCTGTATGACGTCCTCGACACCCTCGGGCCTCACCCCGGTCCGGCGGACCACGCGCCGCGTGAAGGGGATGCAGGCTTTCAGGAGAGCCTCGTAGGCCGTGCGGTCCCCGGCCTGCGCGGCCGCCATCAGGGCCGACCACGCCTGATCGGTCGATCCGTCGCGTCCTGACGATACGCTGTCCATGCCGATCCGGGCGCGACCTGCCGCTGAGCCTCGCGCTTCTATACCGCCAGAGGTCGTGGTGATCAAAGCCATGCCTCACACCGAGGGTCGCCCCATGCGGCAGACCTCCACTCCTTCGACCGCGGCCGCCTATGGGTTACCGCGCCGTGGAGGCCAGTCCGCGACCCAGGCCGCGACGCCCTGGCTTGCGCGAGGCTGATGCCGTGCGGGTCGAACGGCGTGCTGCCTCAGAACCGCCGAACTCCAACGGCACTGCGGACGAGGCGTCGCCGACGTCGGGCGCGAGCGATCGAGACAGACCCATGCCAAGACGCCATCCCCAGAGAGCGCTGCGCCGGCCGGTCTCCGTGGTGCTCCTGGCACCGCTCGCGGTCGCGAGCCTGCTCGGTCTCGGGATCGAGGCCGCCGAGGCACATCCCCACGTCTTCGTCACCGCCAAGGAGCAGGTGATCTTCGGGCCGGACGGCAAGGTGACCGGCATCCGTGCCGCCTGGACCTTCGACGATATGTATTCGTCCTTCGTCACCCAGGGGATCGGTGCCCCGGACCAGATCCTGACGCCGCAGCAACTGGCGCCTCTGGCCCAGACCAACGTCGATTCGTTGCAGGAGTTCGGCTACTTCACGGTCGCCAAGGCCAATGGCCACCAGCTCGAATTCCAGCCGCCGACCGACTATTCGCTCGAGGAAAGCAAGGACAAGCTCGTGACCCTGTTCTTCACCCTTCCGCTGAAATCGCCGGTGCGGGCCAGTCCGGCCCTGACGGTGAGCGTCTACGACCCCACCTATTTCGTGTCCTTCGAGTTGGATGACAAGGCGCCCGTCAGCCTCGCGTCGGCGCCGTCCGGCTGTTCGTCGAGCGTCATCAAGCCTCGGCCGCTGGATTCCGGCGATAACCAGAAATTGTCGGAGGCCTTCTTCGCCAACATGTCTCCTGGCGTCGATTTCGGCATCAAGCTTGCCAGCAAAGTGATGATCGCTTGCCCTTGAGCCGGCGAACCCCCCCTGTGGCCGGCGTGGCGCTGGCGCTGATCTTCGTCGGCATGCTGGCGGCCGAACCCGCCCTGGCCCAGGCCAGGAACCCGTTCAGCGTCGGCATCTCGGAAGGCGGCGGCAGCACCACCGGCCTCATGGGCTGGATCCTGGCCCAGCAGGGCTTCTTCGAACGATCGCTCGCCGTTGCCGTCCGGGCCAGCCGGACCGATGCCTCCGGCCTCTGGTGGCTCGGGGGCCTCAGCTTCGTCTACGGCGTGCTGCATGCCGCCGGCCCCGGTCACGGCAAGGCGGTTCTCGCCTCTTACATGGTGGCGAACGAACGGGCTCTGCGGCGTGGCATCGTCCTCTCGTTCATGGCGGCCCTGCTGCAGGCTGCCGTTGCCGTGGCGCTGGTGGGCCTGCTGTCGCTGGTGTTTCACGCGACCGCGATCGGCATGCGCAACGGCGCCGCCGTGATCGAGAAGGTCAGCTATGCCGGAGTGACGCTCCTGGGTTGCTGGCTCGTCTGGCGCAAGTCGACAGGGCTCATAGCGGCGTGGCGACAGCGTCGGGGCAACGCGCCGATGCCCGACGCGGGCGTCTTCGCGGCGATTGGCTCCCGCCCCGTGAGCCTCGCCTTCGCAGGATTGGAACAACCGCGCTGGCCGAACCGCTTTCGGTTCGGGCCGAACGGCTTTCGGTTCGGGCCGGATCGCGCGGCCAGGGACGTTTCACCGTCACGCTTCACCTGCGTGCCGCTCGAAGGCGTGTTGCCGGACGGTGGATCGCCCGATGGCTCAACGCTTCACGAACACGGCCCGAACTGCGGGCACTACCACGCGCCAGACCCCTCGACGCTGGGGAACGGGTTTTCCTGGCGCGAGTCGATGTCGACCGTCGTGGCGGCAGGAGCGCGACCCTGTTCGGGTGCGATCCTGGTGCTGGTCTTCGCTCTCGCGCAGGGCATCTTCCTCGCAGGCGTGGCGGCCACGATCGTCATGGCACTCGGCACCGCCATCACGACCGCGGCCCTGGCCGCGACCGCCGTCCTGGCCAAGAGCATCACGATGAAACTGGTGGGCCAGGAGGACGGACGCGGCGCGCTCGTGGCCCGCGCCCTCGAGGTCGCGGCGGCCTTTCTGGTGCTGGCGGTCGGCCTCTCCCTGCTCTTCGGCGTCGGCCCGTTGCAGGCCTTGGCTTGACGCGTCGGGCGCGATGGTGCGAGACGCCTCGACTTCCTCCCGTCGCACGAGTGATGCCATGACCGCCTCGACCCACGACCTCCTGTGCCTCGGGAACGCCATCGTCGACGTTCTCACGACGATCGACGATGCGTTTCTGGAACAGCGCGCCATTCCCAAGGGCGCCATGAACCTCATCGACGAGGCGAGGGCCGAGGACCTCTACGCCGCCATGGGCCAGACCGTGATCATCTCGGGCGGCTCGGCCGCCAATACGGCGGTCGGCGCCGCCAAGCTCGGGGCGCGCAGCGCCTTCATCGGCAAGGTCCGCAACGACGAGGTCGGCGGTTTCTTCACCCACGATCTCCGGGGCACCGGCGTTCACTACGCCACCACGCCGGCGGTCGACGGTCCGGCGACGGCCCGCTCCTATATTCTGGTGACGCCCGACGGCCAGCGCACCATGAACACCTATCTCGGCGCCTGCCAGAACCTCACGGTCGCCGACGTCGACCCGGACCTCGTGCGCGCCTCCGGCGTCGTCTACCTCGAAGGCTATCTCTGGGATCCTCCGGCCGCCAAGGACGCATTCCGCAAGGCCTCGGACATCGCCCATGAGGCGGGCCGTTCCGTGGCGCTGTCGCTGTCCGACAGCTTCTGCGTCGGCCGCTACCGCGACGAGTTCCTTGACCTGATCCGGTCGAAGAAGGTCGACATCGTCTTTGCCAACGAAGACGAACTGCTGGCCCTCTACGAGGTGTCCAGCTTCGACCGTGCGGTCGCGGCGCTGCGGCAGGATTGCGGGCTCGCGGCCGTGACGCGCGGCGCCAAGGGCGCCGTCGTGGTGGAGAGCCACGGCGTCAGCGCGGTTCCGGCCTTCCCGATCGATCACGTCGTGGATTCCACCGGGGCCGGCGACCTGTTCGCGGCGGGCTTCCTGGCCGGGCTCGCGCACAACCGCAGCAGGACCGACTGCGCCCGCCTCGGCGCGCTGGCCGCCGCCGAGATCATCGGCCATGTCGGGGCCCGCCCGCTGGCCGACCTCGCGGCTCTGGCGGCTGCCGAAGGCATGGCGGGCTGAAGACTTCGCTTCGCAGGAGCAAGCCCCGTGTCGCTCTTCCCGCGCCTCGATGCCCTGACCGCGGTCGATAACCGGGCGCGGGTCATCGTCTTCGAGAACCTCGATCTCAAGATCCGCATCGGCGCCTATGAGGCGGAGAAGCTCGCCGCCCAGCGGGTGAGGATCTCGGTCGAGATGCTGGTCGTGCCCCCGGTCGCGCTCGCTTCGGATCGCCTCGACGAGGTGGTGAACTACGACACGATCCACGGTGCCATCATGGCGCTCGCCGATGCGTCCCATGTCGAACTTCAGGAGACCCTGGCCGAAACAGTGGCTCGGATCTGCCTTGAGCCGCCCGATGTCGTGGCGGTCGAGGTCTATGTCCGAAAGGTCGACGTCTACCCGGGTTGCGACAGCGTCGGCATCCGCATCCTGCGCACCAGACCGGAGACCTGATACCACCGGCGGAAAGAAGTGGCCCTTCATATTGGCCTCGTCCCGAGCCGGCCGCGGGACGCGGTCGTGTCGAGGGACGGGCCGGTGTAGGGCCGTCGCCCGGCGTGCTTGGACTCGGCCCCGCGGGCCGCTCTCCGCCGGCTTCTCCAGCGGGCTCCGCCCGCCGGAGCGATCCCGCCATCAGAACGCGATCGCCCGATGGATCGGGTGGTCGGGCGCGAATGTCGTCGTGAACAGATGCTGCAGGTCGCGCGTGAATGCGTAACCGGCATCCTTGAGGTCGCGGAACACCGGGTCGTCCCGGTCTCGGCGGGTCAGTTGCTCGAGGTGCCGGCGCAGCCCCGGCTGTTCCAGCCGCTCGAGGAAGTGGTCGTAATGGCCGAGGACCGGCTCCACGGCCGTCCCGCCGCAAAGACAGGCCATGCGATCGATCGGCGTCAGGGCGAGCAAGTCCTCAAGTCGCGCGATCTTGGCGCCGGCCGGCCCGTCGCGTGTCGCCGCGATGGCGAAGAGACCGCTCGCGTAGAGCAGCTTGCGCGAGAACACGAGCTTCAGGTTGCGCAGGCCCCAGGGCTTGTCGGCCTCGC
>CAXUOD010000106.1:0-3938 GCA_964252585.1 uncultured Lichenihabitans sp.
AGGGTGTCGTTCAGCACCTCGTCGCGCATGCGGCCGTTGAAGCTCTCGACGAAGCCGTTCCGTTGCGGCTTGCCGGGAGCGATGGATCGCCATTTGACCCTGCGGGGTCGGCCCAGCCCAGGATGGCGTTCGACGTCAGCTCCGTCCCGTAACACATCGGGAAGGGGTGAGAGCCTTCGATGCCTTTGCCAGGTTGGTCGACAGCCCCAACACGTCATCGCCAGCGCTGCTGTCGCTATTAGCATCCTTCCTGTTTCTGGCACTCGCGCTGTTCTCGACATCCTCGATGTTCAGGGGTTGATAGGTTGATGTAGCTCGAAGGAACTGAGTTGGCCGCAGGCGGTGGCTGGAGCCGGACACAATCGACGTCGCGCCAGGGCGGCCGACTATCCGGGTCAAGCTGGGTCGAATGGCCAGGTCAGGGAATAGCGTCGGCTGCAATCCCGTGACCGGGTCACGTTCGGCTACCGAGTTGGTGTTCAAGGCTCGGAAAGCCCGCACGGGTTATCCGCGGCCAAACAACTGCGACGTGTGCATGCCATTGTGGCTGTGAGACGCGCATCGTGACACAGTGGCTCCGAATTCGATTCGGATTGCATGCCATGGTTGATTGCCCAACGACGCACGGCGCATGACTCGCCGCCGGCTAGCGTCGCATCTGATGGATGGTTTCGCCGCGCAACGGGTTCGACGCCCGGAGGAGCGTCTTCCTGTCCCTGGAAACTGTCCGCCCGGCGGGACGGGTCGGGACGGCGCGGCGCGACAGGGCATGGACCCGCCGACCAGCTTTGCGGCCGGACCCCCTCGTGCCTAGCGTGCCCTCCCGCCATCATGCGCCCGCTTCGATCGTCTCGCAGGTCCGGCTGCTCGGTGCCGTTTCGGTGGGCATCGTCCTCGCGCTGATGGGTGTCCTCCTCTGGACGTTGCGGCGCGCCAGCGACGGCCGCGCCGTCGATCTCGGTCTCGCGGCGGTGTTCTGCGGTCTCGCCGCCGTTCTCGTGCTGGTGGTGCTGACGCGCCGCTTGGCCCGGACGATCGGACACATTGTCGACCCGTGGCTCGAAGTCTTGGAGCGGGGCACGTCCGCCAACCTCGGTCAGCGGATGCCTCGTGCGGAGCCGATGAGCGAGCCCATCAGGTCGGCCGACACGATCGTCGATAGGCTCGAGGCCTTGCGTCGACAACACGATCGGGCGATCGCCGACGTCGAGCGGCTGAATGCCGACCTCATCAGCAGCGAGAGAGCCGCGCGGAAGAGCCAGAACCTGCTGGTCCGCGCCTGCGCCACGGCCGGCGTCGGCGGATGGGAGGTGGACCTCGCCAAGGGCACGCTGACCTGGTCGGACGAAACCTTCCGCCTGCACGATGTCGACTTGGATTACCGACCGACGCTCGAGACGGCGATCGGCTTCTATGCGCCGGCTTCGCGACCCGTGATCGAAAAGGCCGTGCGCGACGGCATCGAAGACGGCCTCCCCTGGGACCTCGAGCTCGAGCTGATCTCCGCTCGTGGACGGGTCTTCTGGGCGCGGGTGAATGGGACCGCGGAATACGAGGACGGCAAGGCCGTCAGACTGGTCGGCACGATCCAGGATATAACGGACAAGATCCAGGCCCAACGCCAGTTGAGGGAGAAATCGGCGAACCTCGAAGCCACCCTCGACAACATGCAGCAGGGCCTCGTCAAGATCGCCTCCGATCGCCGGATCGAACTCTCGAACCGGCGCTTCGCCGAACTGCTCGGGATCCCGGCGCAGATCATGGACAAGGCCGTTCCACATTTCGACGACGTGCTGACCCATCTCGACGAGAGGGGCGAGTTCGCGGCGATCGACCAGGACCTGCTACGCCGTGCTCGCGATCGCGGGAAGCCGCTCGTGACCGGAACGCACGAGCGCGTGCGGCCCGACGGCCAAGTCCTGGAAGTCATCACCTCGCAGCTCGTCGACGGGTCCGTGGTCTCGACCTACACGGACATCACGGCCCGGCGGCGCGCCGAAAGAGCGGTCCGGGAAAGCGAAGCGCGGTACCGCATGCTCGCCGACTCGACGAGCGATGTCATCACCCAGCTCGACCTCCACCTCGTCAGGCAATATGCCTCGCCGGCTTGCCGGGCCATGCTGGGCTACGAACCCGAGGAGATGGTCGGGTTGGTCCCGTCGGCCACCATCCATCCGGACGACGCGGCTGCCGTCAAGGAGGTCATGCTGCGTCTCGCGGCCGGAACGATCCCCGGTGACCGGGCCACCACGACCAATCGGATGCGCCACAAGCTCGGGCACTGGATCTGGCTCGAAGCCGCGATCAACCTCGTCCGCGACCCCGACACGGGCGCCCCGAAGTTCCTGATCTGTGCGCTGCGCGACGTCACCGAACGTCAGCGCGCGGCCCGTGATCTCGAGCGGGCCAGGGCGATCGCGGAGAACGCCGCCCGGATCAAGGCGGATTTCGTCGCCAACATGAGCCACGAGCTGCGGACACCCCTGACCGGGATCCTGGGGATCCACGATCTTCTCCGCACGGATCCGACGCTCGAACCGCGCCACAGGCGATATCTGACGCTAGCCCAGGACGCGGGCCGCGCGCTGCTCACGATCGTCAACGACGTGCTCGACTTTTCCAAGATCGAGGCCGGGCAGCTCTCGATCGAGGCATCGCGGTTCGATCTTGAGACCTTCGTCAAGTCCTGTCGCGACTTCGGCCAGGAGGATGCGAGACGAAAATCCCTCGAGATCGTCTCCGAAGTGGATGGCACGCCGGTCAGCCTGCTCGGCGATCAGAACCGTCTCCGGCAGATCCTGCTCAACCTGATCACCAATGCGATCAAGTTCACCGAACGGGGCAGGATCGTCGTCGCCGCCCATTACGACCCCGATCGCGCCCGCCTGCACGTCGCGGTCACCGATACGGGAATCGGGATCGCACCCGACAAGGTCCCGTCCTTGTTCGGGCGTTTCACGCAAGCCGACACATCGATCACCCGGCGGTACGGTGGCACGGGCCTGGGCCTCGCGATCTGCAAACGCCTCGTCGAGCTGATGGATGGCGAGATCGGGGTCAGGTCGGAACCGGGCCGCGGATCGACCTTCTGGTTCGAACTCCCCTTGCCGGTTTGCAAGCAGGCCTCGGCGGCCCTGCCGAACCCGGCCCGGAGCACGAGGGCGCACCAACCGCGGCACGTGCTCCTGGCGGAGGACAATGTCGTCAATCAGCAGATCATCACGGCCATGATCGAGAACGACGGCCATCGGGTCACCGTGGTGGGCAACGGCGCGGCGGTCGTCGCGGGCGCCCGGAGCGGCGAGTTCGACGTGATCCTGATGGACATTCAGATGCCCGTCATGGACGGCCTGTCGGCGGCCCGGCTCATTCGAAAAGCCGAAGCGGCCGAGAACCGCCGCGCGACTCCGATCATCGGCCTGACCGCCAATGCCCTGAGCGAGGAGGTCGCCCGTTGTCGGGAGGCCGGCATGGACGCCCATGTGGCCAAGCCGATCGACTGGACCGAACTCTTCGCGACCTTGGACAGGCTCGCGGGCCCGGCTCGGAGCCCCGAGGTGGCGATGAGCGTGCCGTCGCCCGTCCTGGACGAACGGAAGCTGTCGGAGCTCGTCGGCTTCATCGGTCGCGATCGAATAGCCAAGATGCTCGGCCAGTTCGTGTTCGAGATCGAGACGCGTGTCGCGTCCTCCGATCCCGCCGGCCCGGAGGAACTCGCGACGCTCACCCATTCTCTGAGCTCGCTCTCGGGTCAGCTCGGCTTCCTGCAGCTCTCGACCTTGTGCGCCGAGATCGAGCGCGAGGCGCGCCAGGGGCTCGGCCTCGATCGGCTGATGGACCTGCGCCTGGTCGCCGACAGCGCCATCGTGGCGGCCCGCTCCTGCACCTACTTTTGATCCGGCGCCCTGGCCGCGAACAGCCGTGGGTCGGCCGATCGG